>DNQP01000140.1:0-221 GCA_003500955.1 Curvibacter sp.
GGGTTTTGCCGTGGAGACCCTCCCCATGCATGCCGGCACGCCCTTCGCGAACATCCTGCTGGTTGCCCGCAAGCCGGTCTGAGCCCATGCACACGCTGCCGCTGCCCATCGCGCACGACCACCCGGCCTATGCCGGCCACTTTCCGGGCCGGCCCATCCTGCCCGGCGTGGTGCTGCTCGACCGGGCGCAGCGCGCGCTGGAGGCCACCTGCCACTGCCGC
>DNQP01000140.1:514-4553 GCA_003500955.1 Curvibacter sp.
CGCAGCGCGCGCTGGAGGCCCCCTGCCACTGCCGCATCACCGGTCTGGCCCAGGCCAAGTTCCTCAGCCCAGTGACGCCGGGCGAGATGCTCGAACTGGATTACGAGGCCGGCACCACCGGCCTGCGCTTCGAGATCCGCTGCGGCACGCGCCGCGTCGCCAGCGGGCGCTACAGCGTCGCCACGCCATGAGCAGCGCGCCGCAGGAACCGACGGCCGGCAGCACGCCCGCCTGGCTGCAGCGCAAGGAGCGCGGCAGCCAGCTGCTGCTGCGCCTGATGACCTGGCTCTCGCTGACCCTGGGGCGGCGTCTCACGCGGCCCATCGTCTACGGCATCGCGCTCTACTTCCTGCTGGCGGCACCGGCGGCGCGGCGCGCCTCCCGTGACTACCTGGGCCGCGCACTGGGGCGTCCTGCGCGCTGGGGCGATCTGTACCGCCACATCCTGGCTTTCGCCAGCACCATCCACGACCGTGTCTACCTGCTCAACGACCGGCACGAGCTCTTCGATCTGCGCATCCACGGTCAGGACCTCTTCCACGGGCCGGACGCGCCGCAGGGCGGCTTCCTGATCTTCGGCGCCCACCTGGGCAGCTTCGAGGTGCTGCGTGCCATCGCCCGGCGCGACAGCCGGCAGCGGGTCTGCGCCGCCATGTACCCGGAAAACGCGCGCCTGCTCAACAGCATGCTGGCCCAGGTCAACGCCGAGGTCGTGCTGGACATCATCCCGCTGGGCCGCATCGACTCCATCTTCCAGCTCAACGAGCGCATCGAGGCCGGCGCCATGGTGGCCCTGCTGGCCGACCGCGCCGTGGTGCCCGACACCTACCTGAGCGTGCCCCTGTTCGGCGAGCCCGCGCCCTTCCCGCTCGGCCCCTTTCGCCTCGCCGCCATCCTGCGCCGGCCGGTCTGCTTCATGACGGGCCTGTACCGCGGCGGCAACCGTTACGACATCCACTTCGAGCCCCTGGCCGATTTCAGCGCCGTACCCGCCGGCCAGCGCGAGGCAGCGCTGCGCCAGGCCATCGAACGTTACGCCGCCTTGCTGGAGAAGCACGGCCGCGCCGCGCCCTACAACTGGTTCAACTTCTACGACTTCTGGAAGGGAGATGCCCGTGCATCCCGTTGAAGCTTGCCTGCGGCGTGCGCTGCTGCTCGCCCTGCTGTCCACGGCCCTGCCGGTCGCGCACGCCGCCGACTGGCAGCTGGCCGACCTCATGCAGCAGCTGAGCCAGGTCAAGAACGCCCAGGCCCGCTTCGTCGAGCGCAAGTACATCGCCCTGCTGGACAAGCCGGTCGAGTCCTCGGGCGAACTCTCCTTCACCGCGCCCGACCGCATGGAGATGCGCACGCTGCGCCCCAAGAAACAGTCGCTGCTGCTCGACGGCAACCGCCTCACGATGGAGCATGACGGGCGCGCGCGCACCGTGAGCCTGCAGTCCTACCCCGAGGTGGCCGCCTTTGTCGAAGGCATACGCGGCACCCTGGCCGGCGACCGCCAGGCGCTGGAACGCGTCTACCAGGTGCACCTGATCGGCAACGCCGCGCGCTGGCAGTTGCTGCTGGTGCCGCGCGAGGCGGCCATGAGCCGCATCATCAGCCGCATCCGCATCGGCGGCAGCCAGGGTGAGGTGCTCAGCGTGGCCTACGACCACGCCGACGGCGACCGCTCCGAGATGCAGATCACGCCGCTGCGCCCCTGAGATGCATTTCCTGCGCCGCCACCTGCCCATCCTGCTCTGGCTCGCCGTGCTCGCGGGCTTCGGGGCCGTGATCCTGCGCACGCCCGTGGTCACCGACCTCTCGGCCTTCATGCCCAGCGCGCCCAGCGCGCGCCAGCAGATGCTGGTGGACCAGTTCAAGGAGGGCATCATCGCCCGCCTGGTCATCGTGGGCATCGAGGGCGGCGACGCCGCCGAGCGCGCCCGCCTCTCGCGCGCCCTGGCCGACAGCATGCGCCCGCTGCCCGATTTCATCGGCGTGCAGAACGGCAGCGCCGAAGAGCAGGCGCGCGACCGCCAGTACTTCTTCGAGAACCGCTACCTGCTCAGCCCCGCCGTCACGCCCGAGCGCTACAGCGAGCCCGGCCTGCGCGACGCGATCGGGGCCACGCTGGCGGACATCTCGGGCAGCGCCGGCATGCTGATCAAGCAGCTGCTGCCGCGCGATCCGACGGGCGAGATCCGCGAGCTGCTCGCGGCCTTCGACGGCGGCGAGCAGCCGCCCAGCACCGAGGGCGTCTGGTCCACGCGCGATGGCAACCGCGCCCTGCTGCTGCTGCAGACCCGCGCCGAGGGCTCGGACCTCGAAGCCCAGGCGCGCGCCATCGCAGCCGTGCAGCGCACCTTCGACGCGATCCCCCAGCGCCAGGCCGAGACCCGCCTGCTGATGACGGGCACCGGCGTGTTCTCCGTGCAGTCGCGCGGCCTGATCCAGGGCGAGGTGCGGCGCCTGGCCATCGCCAGCCTGGTGCTGGTCGTAGGCCTGCTCTGGCTGGTCTACCGCTCCTGGCGCCTGCTCGGGCTCAACCTGCTGCCCATGCTCACAGGCACGCTGGCTGGCATCACGGCCGTGGGCCTGGTCTATGGTGAGGTGCACGGCATCACCCTGGGCTTCGGCACCACCATGATCGGCGAGGCGGTGGACTACGCGATCTACCTCTTCGTGCAACGCCCCGGCCCGACGGCACAGCGCGCCTTCTGGCGCACCCTCTGGCTGGGCCTGCTGACGTCTGTCGCCGGCTTCCTGGCCCTGCTCGGTTCCGGCTTCCCGGGCCTGGTGCAGCTGGGCCTGTATTCCACCGCCGGCCTGCTGGCTGCGGTGCTGGTCACACGCTACGTGCTGCCCCATCTGATGCCCGCGCAGCTGTCGGCCATCGCGTTGCCGCGCACCGGCGCGCTGCTCCAGCGCGCCGTGCAGCTGGCACCGCGTCTGCGCGGCGCGCTGCTGCTCTTCGTCGCCGGCATGCTGGCCGTGGTGGCCCTGCATGCCGACCGGATCTGGAACCGCAGCATCTCGGCGCTCAATCCCGTGCCGCGCGCCGCGCAGCAGCTCGACGAGGAACTGCGCCGCGACCTCGGCGCATCCGAGCTGCGTTACCTCGCCGTGCTCACGGCCCCCGATGCCGAGCAGGGCCTGCAGCAGTCCGAGCGCGCCAGCCGTGTGCTGCAGGCGCTGAGCCGCGAAGGGCTGCTGGCCGGCCACAGCGCGCCCAGCCAGGTCCTGCCCAGCCGCGCCAGCCAGCAGGCGCGCCAAGCCGCGCTGCCCGAGTCCGCCGAGCTGCGCCGCCGGCTGGCCGCCGCCCTGGCAGGCCAGCCGCTCAAGCCTGAGCGCCTGCAGGGCTTTGTGGCCGATGCCGAGCGCAACCGCACCCGGGCCCTGCTGACGCGTGCCGATCTCGACGGCACCGCCGCCGCCCTGCTCTACGACACCCTGCTGGTGCAGCGTGAGCGCGATGTCCTCGTGCTGCTGCCCCTGCGCCCCGTGCTGCGCGAGGGCGAGGCCGTGCTGGACCTGGACCGCATCGACGCGGCCCTGCGCGCCGAGGGCCTGGCCCAGGCCACGGTGATCGACCTGCTGGCCGAGACCAATGCCCTGTTCGACAGCTATCTGCACGAGGCCCTGGTCTATTCGGGCCTGGGCTGCCTGGCCATCCTGGCCATCCTGCTCTTCATGCTGCGCTCCCTGGTGCGTACCCTGCGCGTGGCCCTGCCCCTGGTCTGCGCCGTGCTCGGCGTCACGGGCGCACTGCTACTCGCTGGCACGACGCTGACCATCCTGCACCTCGTGGGCCTGCTGCTGGTCGTCGCCATCGGCTCCAACTACGCACTCTTCTTCGACAGCAGCAACGCGGCTGCCAGCCCGCAGGAACAAAGGTCGACGCTGATCTCCCTGGTCACGGCCAACCTGACCATCGTGGGCAGCTTCGGCATGCTGGCCTTATCCAGCGTTCCGGTGCTCACCATCCTCGGCATCACCGTCGGCCTGGGCACCATGCTGGCGCTGTTGTTTTCGGCCGTGCTCGCCAGCCCGATCCCCA
>DNQP01000151.1:0-2666 GCA_003500955.1 Curvibacter sp.
CGGGTGCGCAGGCAGGCCTGGCGCAGGGCCGGGTCGGTGGGGCAGGGAGCGCCGCGGTGGCGCCACTGCCAGGCGCCGCTGGCCAGCAGCATCAGGCCAGCGAAGAGGAACAGGCCCTCTTTGTGCTCGCTGAGCCAGACGATCTGCGGAAACACTGACACCAGGCTGGAGAGCGCCGTCCCGGCGCCCAGGGCCACCAGCACCGCCGGCAGCGCGCAGCACACCAGGGTACTGGTGCTGGCAAACAGCGCCGCCAGCGAGGACCAGAAGCCGCCGCGCGTTTCGCTCAGGCCGTCGGCGCTCATTTGCGCGCCTTCAGCTCGGCCTTGATGTCGGCCACCGACTGCGATACGGGCTCGATCTTGACCACGTCGTAGCCCGAGTCCACGATCTCGGCGCGGATGGCCTGCGCGTCCAGGGCCTGGCCGGGCCTGGCCTGCACCGCCACGATCTTGTTCTTGAGGTCCACGAAGACCTCTTGCGTGGCAGGCATCTTGCCCACGCGTTTCTCGATGCCCTGCGCACAGAAGGCGCAGACCATGCCGTTGACGGTGACCTTCAGCGTGGAAGCAGCATAGGCGGGCAGGGCGCCCAGGGACAAAGCGAGGGTGAGGATGAATTTGTTCATGATGTGCTCCGAATCAAAAGATGTACATGAAGTTGGCACGGGCCTGCGACATGGTGTTGACGCCCAGCTCGACGAAGTAACGCTTGTGGATCAGGCGCAGCATGGGCGTGATCTCGGTCTCTTCCGAGAGCCCCTTCATGCGCCGCGCCTCGAGGATGAACCAGGGCTGGATCTGGTCGTAGTCCACCTCGTAGAAGGAGAAGCCCGCACGCGCCGAGGCGTAGTCATGCTTCAGGCCTTCGGCCCGGTAGAGCCGCGCCGTGGCCGAGACATAGACCCGCGTGGTCTCGTAGTCCACCTGCAGGCCCGGTGTGGCCATGGTGCGGGCACCCGCGTAGTCGTTGCCGCTGACCGAGCCCAGGCCACCGATGAACCACAGATTGGCCTGGGAGTGCGGCGCGTTCCAGCGCTTGAGCAGCCGGGTGTAGGTGGCCTCGTTGAGCAGGCGCGAACGGGACTTGTCGTCCGAACGCATGTAGACTGAGGACACGCCCACCGCATCACGCGCCGTGGGGGCGTAGTTGATGAAGGCCTCGCGCCAGTTGGGGCCGAAGTCCCCCATGGCCATCCAGCTCTCCTTGAAGCCCATGGGCCCGGCCAGCGCAGGCAGCGCTGCCAGGCAGGCCAGCGCACCCAGGGCACGGCGCAGATGACGCGCGCTCATGGCCTGCGCTCCAGCGCGTCGATGACCAGATGGTCGTCGCGCTCGACAAAGGTGAAGCGCACCTTGTCGCCGGGCTTGAACCCGGCCAGGGCGACAGCCTTGTCCACCTTGAACGGCATGACCATGGCGTCCATGTTGATGCGCGCGATGCGTTCGTGGTCCAGGACCACACGGGCGCGCTCCGGGTCCACCCGGACCACGGTGGCCCGCACCCAGGGCGGCGCGGCCCAGGCCAGGCCCGCGCAGACCAGCGCGGCTATGGCGATCAGAAATTTCATGCAATGACTCCAGACAGCAAGCCACAAAGAGGCTCGTGAGAAAACTGCCGGCAAGCGGGGCTTGCAGGCGCAACGGGAGCTGTCGGGTCAGGCGATGGGGGGTTTGACCAGGCGCGCGAGATCGGCGCTGGAGTAGCGCTCGGCCTGCGGGCTGGCTGTGGCCAGTGGGCGCAGGCCCGGGGCCTTGAGCTGCGGCAGGCTGGCTGGGCTCAGCGACATACAGAGCTGGCAGCTCTGGCAGCCGCGCTCGGCCTGGGTTTCGTTGCTGTCGCCGGCCGCTGTCATGTGCATGGGGCAGTCTGCCGGCATGGCTGCAAGGGCGACGCCTGCCGCTGCCGCCAACTCGTTGCCCGCCATGTGCACGGCCATGCGCTCCACGCTCCAGGCTCGCAGGGGCAGCAAGGCGATCAGTACGAGGATGAGGTAGCGGCTCACGGGCTGGATCATAGCCAGAGTCGTTCGGCCTTGCACAAGGCATGGTAGACGGCGCCTGCTACTCCAGGATTACCCGCCTGTGCCTGCGCCTCAGACTTGGTTGATGAACCGTCGGAGCTTGTAGCTATCCCAAAACAGGTTCCCCTAAAGAGACGACCGCAGCGTGGGCCTTGGTAAATGGAAGTTGGCGGCCAGCAGGTCGCCCACCCGGAACCCGAAGCCCGGGGTGATGACGATTACGGTAGCGCCCTAACCCCCGGCCTTCACTTTGTGTGAGGCCAGCGCTTCTCCACCCACGCATCCACACTCCAGCAGCACGGGCCGAAGATGGCCAGGGCCGCGGCCAGGGTGCCCCAGAGGATGTGCTGTTGCAGCGCGGCGGGGGCGATCTCTGGCAGGGACAGCACGGCCACGGCGTTCACGACGAAGAGGCCCAGCGCGGCAAAGCGGGTGAGCAGGCCCGGCAGCAGCAGGGCCGGCAGCAGCAGCTCGCCGGCGGTGCCCATGAAGGCGGCCACGGCGGGGGAGAGCAGGGGCACGCGGTATTCCTCGGTGAAGAGCAGCAGGGTGGTGTCCCAGTCGCGCAGCTTGGTGAGCCCGGAGAGGAAGAACACCTGGGCCAGGTAGAGGCGGGCCAGCAGGGCGGCGGGGGACTGCAGAT
>DNQP01000151.1:2965-10504 GCA_003500955.1 Curvibacter sp.
AGGGCGGCGGGGGACTGCAGATGATCCAGCAGGCGGCAGCCTTGTTGGTAGAGGCGGGTGAGGCGGGTCAGCACCTGGGTGGGGGTGTCGGGCGGCATGGGGTCTCCGATGAGGTCAGGGCTGGGGCTAGTGCACGTCGATCACGCCCAGCACCAGCGCGCGGGTGACGGCGTCTTGCAGCCAGGTGCTGAAGTCAAAGTCTGGCGCCTGCGCGAGTGCGGCGTCGAGCGCGTGGCCCAGGGTCTGGCCCTGGGTCAGGGCCTGCAGCAGGGCGGCTTCGCCGGGCTGGGCGGCGCGCAGCTGGGGCTGCAGGCCGGCGCGCCAGAGCACGGCGGTTTCGGCATAGCCGGCACGCAGGCGCTGGCCAGCTTCGTCCAGATCCGTGCCCAGCCGGTGGGCCTGGACGATGGAGACGGTGGGCCAGGCGCTGGGCAGCACGGCGCAGCCCGGGGCCAGGCGCAAGGCGAGGGTGGCCGGGTCCTCGCTCAGCAGGCGGGCGTAGCTGGCCGGGTCGGCCTCCACGTCAGCGGCCATGCCGCAGCTATGCAGCGCCCATTCGAGGCGGGCCACGTCGGCCAGATAGGGATCGTCCTGCAGCTGCGGGTCTTGCTGCAGATCGTCGGCCAGCTCGGCGCCCCAGCGGTTCATGTCGCCGTGCTGCGGGGGATGGCGGTGCCAGAAGGCGTGCGCGAGCTGGGCAAAGCTGTCGTCGCCCAGCAGCTGCTGCAGCACGGGATAGGCAGCGGCCAGCGCGCGCTCGGCCAAGACCTGACCGTTGGCCCGGTAGACCTGCAGGCCGCGCTGCCAGGCCGGCTGCAGCAGGGGGGCCAGGGCCTGGGTGGCAGACGGGCCGTCCCAGAGGGCGGCGAGCAGGGCCTCTTGCTGGGCGGCGAGCGCGGCGCTCATGCCAGGGCTTCCGTCGGAGTGAGCGCTCGGGCCTGGTTTTCGGCCTGCGCGACTTCAGTCAGCAGCACGTCGAGCGCGGGGATATCGGTGTCCCACTCGATCAGGGTGGGGCGGGCGCCCCAGCGCTGCAGGGCGTGGGCGTGCAGTTGCCAGACCTCGGGGCAGACGCGGCTGCCATGGTCGTCGACGACGATCTCGCCATGCGCGTCGTGCACATGCTGGTGGCCGGCCAGATGGATCTCGGCCACGAGGTTGGCGGGCACGCGGTCGATCCAGGCGCGGCAGGCGGCGAGGGGGGCGATGGCTGCGCCGCGCAATTGCGCATTGCGGGCGTTGACGTAGAGATTGTTCACGTCGACCAGCAGCTGGCAGCCGGTGCGCCGCGCGATGCCCACAAGCCAGTCGGCTTCGTCCTGGCTGTCGTCGGCCGGGCTCTGCCAGTGCAGATAGGCCGAGAGGTTCTCGAGGGCCAGCGGGCGGCGCAGGCGTTCCTGGGCGCGCTCGATGTTGCGCACCATCACGTCCTGCGCCTCACGGGTGTGGGGCAGGGGCAGCAGATCGGCCGCGTGGTGGGGCGCACCGCGCCAGTGGGCGCGCGCAAAACAGGCGTGGTCGCTGACACGGATGGGGTCGATGCGGCGGACCAGGCGATCGAGCTGGTCCAGATGCCAGTCGTCCAGGCCCAGGGCCGAGCCCAGGGACAGGCCCACGCCATGCAGGCTGATGGGGTAGTCCTGCCGGCCGCGTTCCAGCACGGCCAGGGCCGCGCCGCCGTCGGCAAAGAAGTTCTCGGAATGGACTTCGAGAAAGGCGAGGGCCGGCTGCCGTTCGAGCAGCTCGGCGTAATGGGGGTGTCGCCAACCCAGGCCCGTGCCAGACACCGTGGCTTGCAGGGGCGGGGTGGACGACATGGGGGCTCAGCTCTTCTTCGAGGCTGCGGCGGCGGCCTTGGCTTCGTCGAGGGTCAGGCCCTTGAGCTGCTTGCAGGTGCCCTTGGCCACGTACTTCCACTCGCCCTTGTCGTCGCTGAGCTTGGACTGGCCGGCGCAGGAGTGGGTGCCGCTGAGGTTGGCGCAGTCGTTCTGGCCGGCCTTGGCGATGCCGAAGCACTTTTCCTTTTCCTGGGCGACGGCCGGGGCAGCGGCCAGGGTCAGGGTGAGCAGGGTGGCCGCAGCGGCGGCGATGGTGGCGCGTTGATTCATGGTGACTCCTGATGCATGGTTGAGATGACAACCTGCGGTCAGGTAAACTGAACCGCGGGTCAGAGGGGTAGTCGGGCCCGGGTACGCACTTCTTACAGGCCGTGCGAAATATTTTTGCGCGGTCTCAGAGCAGGTCGGCGATCCGGTCCCAGGCTTCGGGGGGGATGCGGCCGCTGTAGCGTTCGACCGTGCGGCCCTGCTTGTCGATCAGCAGGGACAGGGGCAGGCGGCCCGTGGGGCCGACGTTGTCGCTGTAGCCGGGCGCGCGGCTCCAGAGCTGCACGAACTGCTGACGCGCCGGCACCACCTGGGCGATGAGCTTTTCATAAGCGTCGACGTCCTCCATGCGGCGATCGGTGCTGATCAGGACCAGCTCGAAGGGCTGGCTCTTCCAGCCCTCGTAGTTCAGGCGCAGCTCCTGCATCTTGTCGCGGCACACGGCGCAGTCGGTGCTCCAGTACATCACCAGCACGACCTTGCCGCGCAAGCCAGCCAGATCAAAGGCCTTGCCCTGGAAGGTGGTGCCGCGCACGCTGAGCGCGGGCTCGGCCGACCAGGCAGGGATCAGGGGCAGGGTGAGGGCCGCAAGCAGGAGGAGGCGTCGCAAACGCATGGTGAGCCTTTTCGTGGTGTGCGCGGAGGAGGTCCGCCGCTTTACTTTACCGCGAGTCGGGGTGGCGCTGCACAAGCATGGCGCAAGCGGCCCTGTCTTACTTGGGTGTCGCGGCGGAGCCGGCGAGGATGCCGCCGTCGATGTTCAGTTCGGCGCCCGTCATGTAGGCGGCCTCGTCCGAGGCCAGCAAGACCGCGACGGCAGCGACCTCTTCCGGCCGACCGAAGCGGCGCAGCGGGGTGTCGCTGACGAACTCGGCCATCCGCGCCTCGCGCTCCGGGCCGTCGCCCAGCATGGGCTCCCACATCGGCGTCAGGATCGCCGCGGGATGGATGGAGTTGCAGCGCACGTTCAAGCCCTGTTCGGCGCAGTACAGCGCGACCGTCTTGGTGTGATTGCGCACCGCGGCTTTCGACGAGGCGTAGGCAGCTGCACCGGGTATGCCGACCAGCCCCGAGCGGGAGGAGATGTTGATGATGGCGCCGGCTTGCTTCGGCCGCATCGACCGGATGGCGTACTTGCAGCCCAGAAACACACCGTCCAGATTGGTGCGGTGCACCTCGCGCCAGCTCTCCAGGCTGGCGTGCTCCGGGTCGTGGGTGAAATTGCCTGCTTCGAAGCCGGTGATGCCCGCATTGTTCACGACGACATCGAGCGGTCCGCTCCTCTGTCCGATGCGTTCCAGGGCGGCGATCCAGTCCGATTCCTCCCGCACGTCCAGATGCAGGTAGGCGGCTGAGGCCCCCAGCCGGCCCGCCATTTCAGTGCCGGCGGCATCGTCGATGTCGGTCACGTACACAAATGCGCCCTCGTCGACAAAGGCGCGGGCGATGGCGGCGCCGATGCCGCGCGCCGCGCCCGTCACCAGCGCATGCTTCCCTTCCAGTCGTTTCATCGTGGTCCTCCAGTCTGCAAGTCGCCCGAATCCACAGCCTTGTGGCGGATCGTGTCAGCCCGCCCGCTCCAGCAACATCGCATCCCCATAACTGAAGAAGCGATACCGCTGCTCAATCGCATGCCGGTACAGCCCCATGATGTGCTCGTAGCCTGCAAAGGCGCTGACCAGCATCATGAGCGTGGACTTCGGTAAGTGGAAATTGGTGATCAGCAGATCGGCCACCCGGAACTCGAAGCCCGGGGTGATGAAGATCTCGGTGTCGCCCGTGGCCAGTCCCGTCTTGGCCCAGGATTCGAGCGTGCGGATGGTGGTGGTGCCCACCGCGACGATGCGGCCGCCGCGGGCCTTCGTTTCTGCGATGGCCCGCTGCGTGGCGGCGGGTACGTCGTACCACTCGCTGTGCATGCGGTGCTCCGCCAGGTTCTCGGTCTTCACGGGCGAGAAGGTGCCGGCGCCCACGTGCAGGGTGACGTTGGCGCGCTGCACGCCGCGCGCTTCGAGGGCGGCCAGCACGCCCTCGTCGAAGTGCAGGGCGGCGGTGGGGGCGGCGGCGGCGCCGGGCTTGGCGGCGAAGACGGTCTGGTAGCGCGCCACGTCCTCGGCGCTGTCGCTGTGTTCAATATAGGGTGGCAGGGGCACATGGCCATGCTGCTCCATCATCCGATGCGGCTCGTCGCTGAGGCGCAGGCGGAACAGCTGCCCCTCCTCGTCGGGCCAGCGGCCCAGCAGTTCGGCGGTGTAGCCGCCCGTCATCTGCAGCACCGTGCCCACGGCGGGCTTCTTGCTGACCTTCATGTGGGCCACGACCTCGTGGCCGGGCAGCACGCGTTCCACCAGCAGCTCCAGCTTGCCGCCGCTGGGCTTCTCACCAAAGAGACGGGCTTTCACCACCTGGGTGTCGTTGAAGACCAGCAGATCGCCCGGCTGCAGCAGCGCGGGCAGCTCGCGGAAGATGCGGTCCACCGGGGTGGCGCTGCGGCCGTCGAGCAGGCGCGAGGCACTGCGTTCGGCGGCCGGGTGCTGGGCGATGAGCTGCGGGGGGAGCTCGAAATCGAAGTCGCTGAGGGTGTGGGCGCGCGCAGCGCCGAAGGCTTGAGGCATGGGCTTGAGGGCCGGACGGACCCGTTCCAAGTTGGGAAGCCGCGATTGTCCCAGATGCCCGGCGCGCAGGCCGGCGCAGGGCTTTACCAGTCCAGGCTCAGCTGCCGGTCCGGGGAGGCGGGTACCGCGCGTTTCGTCGTGCCCTCGGGCCGGCGCCGCGAGCCGTGTTTCTGCACGATGCCGGCCTTGGCGGCGCGTACGCTGGCTTGGCCGCGCCGCTCGTAGAGCCGCTGCTTGGCCGCGCGGGTCGCGGTCTCCAGATCCACCAGCGGCTGGGGCCATTCCTGGCTGATGCGCACGCCGCAGCTGTCCTGCACCGAGGCCGGCATGCGCCAGGGTTCGAGCAGCCAGCTGTCGGGTACGCGGCGCAGCGCGGGCAGCCATTGGCGCACGAAGCGGCCCTGCGGATCGTGGTCCAGCGCCTGCTTGACCGGGTTGTAGACGCGCGTGGTGTTGATGCCCGTGGTGCCGGATTGCATCTGCAGCTGGCTCCAGTGGATGCCAGGTTCGTAATCGAGGAACTGCGTGGCCAGCCACTCGCCCACGGGGCGCCAGTGCAGCCACAGCGGGTAGGCCGCCACCGAGACCAGCATGGCGCGCATGCGGAAGTTGAGCCAGCCGGTCTCGCGCAGCATGGCCACACAGGCATCGACCAGCGGCCAGCCGGTGCGGCCGGCGGTGAGGGCCTCGAAGTGCACGGCATTGAAATCGCCTTCGCGCAGGCCGTCGTAGCCGCGGTGCATGTTGTCGAACTCGATGGCCGGTTCGCTCTCCAGCTTCTGGATGAAGTGGCAGTGCCAGTAGAGCCGGCTGTGAAAAGCGTGCAGGCCGGCCTTGAGCCGCGCGTTCTCGCTGAAGGCGCTGCGCTCGCGCGTGGCCTGCACCACCTCGCGCAGGCTCAGGCAGCCCCAGGCCAGGTAGGCCGAGAGGCGCGAGCAGGCCGTGGGCGCGCTCAAGGGGGACGAGATGCCGCCGCGGTAATGGCGTGCACGTTCGTCGAGGAAGGAGCGCAGCACGGCCAGGCCGCGCGCGCGGCCGCCACGCTGGCGCCGCGGTGGATCGTGCGGGTCCAGGCCCAGCGCGCTGTAGGGTGGCAAGGGCTCGCTGGCGCAGGGCAGGGGCGCAAAGTGCAGCGCCGGTGTGTCCAGCACGGGCGCGGCCATGAGCTCTTCCCAGGCGCCTTGCCAGTGGTCGCGGTTACGCAGCGCGCGCACCACGCCGAACTGCGGCAGCTCCTGCCAGGGCACGCCGCGGGCGTGGCACCAGCGCGCCACGGCCTGGTCCCGCGCATAGGTCCAGCCATTGCCCGTCTCTTCATGGCTGTGCAGGCTGGCAAAGGGCGCAGCCTGCCACAGGCGCGTGAGCACCTCGGTGGCCTCGCCCTGCAGCGCGAGCAGCTGGCCGCCGTGGTGCTGCAGCTCGCGCTGCAGGTCGGCCAGGCTTTCGCGCACGAACTCGTAGTGCTGACGCGCGGCGTCCGGCTGCTGCCAGAGCCCGGGCTCGACAATGTAGAGCGCCAGCACGGGCCCGCGCCGGCTGGCGGCGTGCAGGGCGGCATGGTCGTGCAGGCGCAGGTCGCGCTTGAACCAGACGAGGTGGTAGCTCATGGCGTGCAAGGAAGACCGGCAGCTTAAGCGCGCCCCGTTTTCCCTGCCGGGCGGGCCGCGATAACCCGGCGCGCTGCCGCACAATAAGCCCCCATGCCCCGCGCCCCGAAAGCCGCCCAGCCCCCTGCCGCCGCCGAGAGAAAGGCGGCTCCGGCCGCCAAGAGCGCGCCGCAGAAGGCGCTGGAGAAACTCAACCTGCGGCGCGACATCGACCTGGCCCTGCACCTGCCGCTGCGCTACGAGGACGAGACGCGCATCGTCAAGCTGGCCGAGGCACGCGAGGGTGACACGGCGCAGATCGAGGGCGAGGTCACGGCGTGCGAGGTGGCTTACCGGCCGCGGCGCCAGCTGCTGGTAACGCTGAACGATGGCACGGACAGCTGCGTGCTGCGCTTTTTCAATTTCTATCCCTCGCAGCAGAAGGCGCTGGCGGTGGGTACGCGCGTGCGGGCGCGCGGCGAGCTGCGCGGCGGCTTCCTGGGCTGGACCATGATGCACCCGCACACGCGGTCTGCCAGTGGCGAGCTGCCCACGGCGCTCACGCCTGTCTACCCCACCACGGCCGCGCTGCCCCAGGCCTATCTGCGCAAGGCCGTGCTGGCCGGCCTGAAGCGTGCCGAGCTCTCGGACACCTTGCCGCCCGAGGTGGCGGCCACGCTCAAGCTCAAGCCCCTGTGGACGCTCAAGCAGGCGCTGGAATTCCTGCACCACCCCACGCCCGATGTATCCCTGGCCCAGCTGGAGGACCACACGCACCCGGCCTGGCAGCGCCTCAAGGCCGAGGAGCTGCTGGCCCAGCAGTTGTCGCAACTGCAGTCGCGCCGTGAACGCGAGCATCTGCGTGCACCGGTGCTCAAACCCGTTCGCCCTGAGCTTGTCGACGGGCCCTTCGACAAAGCTCAGGACAGGCTTCGACAAGCTCAGCCTGAACGGAAGTTGCCGCTGCACGAACGCCTGCTAGCCGCGCTGCCCTTTCAGCTGACCGCGGCGCAGCAGCGTGTGTGCCGCGAGATTGCGGGGGATCTGGCGCAGAGCAAGCCCATGCACCGCCTGCTGCAGGGCGATGTGGGTTCGGGCAAGACCGTGGTGGCCGCGCTGGCCGCGACGATCTGCATGGACGCGGGCTGGCAGTGCGCGCTGATGGCGCCCACCGAGATCCTGGCCGACCAGCATTTCCGCAAGCTCGTGGCCTGGCTGGAGCCGCTGGGCCTT
>DNQP01000151.1:10806-10992 GCA_003500955.1 Curvibacter sp.
CCTGGCTGGAGCCGCTGGGCGTGCGCGTGGCTTGGCTCACGGGCAGCCAGAAGAAAAAGGAGCGCACGGCGATGCTGGCGCTGATCGCCCGTGGCGAGGCCGGCCTGGTGGTGGGCACGCACGCGGTGATCCAGGAGCAGGTGCAGTTCCAGAACCTGGCCCTGGCCATCATCGACGAGCAGCACC
>DNQP01000117.1:0-15207 GCA_003500955.1 Curvibacter sp.
GTAGAGCGCGCGGATGGTGGGCACGTGGCGCTCGAGGAAGTTGTCCTTCATCACGGCCGACACCATGCGCTGCGTGAAGATCGGCGTGTGCAGGTCGACCGCCTGCTTGGCCTGCAGCAGCTTGGGGAAGAGCGCGGGCGGCGCCACGAGGTAGCCCAGGCGCAGGCTGGGCGCCAGCACCTTGGAAAACGACCCGAGGTAGAGGCAGCCCTCGGGATGGCGCGCGGTCAGCGGCGCGGGCGGCGGCGTATCGAACCAGAGCTCGCCGTAGGGGTTGTCCTCGATCAGCGGCAGGCCGATGTCGGCCGCCGTGCTGCTGAGCGCCGCGCGCCGGGCCTCACTCATGAGGCGACCGCTGGGGTTCTGGAAATTGGGCAGTACGTAGAAGAAGCGTGCTGGCGCGCCTGCCGCCTGTGCCGCGCGCAGGGCCGTGATGTCCACACCTGCCTCGTCGCTGGCCACACTGTGCACCTGCGGCTCCATGGGCGCGAAGGCCTGCAGCGCACCGAGGTAGGTGGGCGTCTCCACGAGGATGCGGCTGCCCGGATCGATCAGCACCTTGGCCGCCAGGTCCAGGCCCTGCTGCGAGCCCGTGGTGATGAGCACCTGCGAGGGCTCGACCCTCCAGGGCAGCGAGGCCGCCACCATCTCGCGCAGGGGCCCATAGCCTTCGCTGGCCGCGTACTGCAGCGCGGCGTCGGCGTCCTCGCGCAGCACGCGGCTGCAGGCAGCCTCGAACTCCGCCACCGGGAAGGTCTTGGGCGAGGGCAGGCCGCCGGCGAAGCTGATGAGACCGGGCCGTTCCGTGACCTTGAGCAGCTCGCGCAGCACCGAGGGGTTCATCTGGTCGGCGCGCCCGGACAGCACCCAGGGCGAGGTGGAAGGCGTGCGGGCGTTCATGAGGTTTTTCCTTGCAGGGTGAGAGAACTGTGCACCGGCATTTTGCGCCCGGCATAGACCAGGGCGATCACGGCCAGGCCACAGCCCAGGGTGAGCGCGTCCAGCGTCTCGCCCAGCAGGGGCACGGCGCAGAGCATGGAGATGAAGGGTTGCAGCAGCTGCAGCTGGCTCACGCGCACCGTGCCGCCCAGGGCCAGGCCCTGGTACCAGGCGAAGAAGCCCAGCCACATGGAGAACACGGCGGTGTAGGCAAACCCGCCCCAGGCGGCGGCGCTCACCGGGGTCTGCGGCCAGGTCCAGAGCGTGAGGGGCAGGGTGAGGGGCAGGGACAGCAGCAGGGCCCAGCAGATCACATGGGTGGCCGGCATCTGCTGCGCCAGGCGCGCACCGTGGGCGTAGCCCACGGCGGCGCAGGCCATGGCCAGCAGCAGCAGGAGATCGGCGGGGTGCAGGCTCAGCCCCGCACTGCCCGAGCGCAGGATGGCAAAGGCCACCACCAGGCCCGTGCCGGCGAACGCGCAGAGCCAGAAGCCGGCCGAGGGGCGTTGGCGTTGCAGCAGCGCGCCCACGGCAGCCGTGGCCAGGGGCAGCACGCCCACGATCACGCTGGCGTGCACGGCTTCCACATGGCGCATGGCGATCGAGGTCAGGAAAGGAAAACCAAAGACCACACCGAGCGCCACCCAGGCCAGGGTGGGCCATTGCGCGCGTGTGGGCAGGCGGGCGCGCACCGCCAGCAGAAAGAGGGCCGAGAGCGCGGCCGCCACCACGGCGCGGCCAGCGGCGATGTAAAGGCCGGCGAGTTGCGGCGCCTCCGGCGTGCCCGTGGCCAGACGGGTCATGGGCAGGGTGAGCGCGAACACGCACACGCCCAGCAGGCCGAGGGCGTAGCCGCGGCGGACCGCATGAGACGAAGGGTTCGAGGACATGGCTTGACTTTAGGCAGCAGACCAGCACACTATCAGTACAGTTTTCTGGACAAAGCCGTGAACTGTATTGCTGCTGCGGGCAGCACAGAAAGGTTCGCATGCCCATCCCCGGTACCTCCCAGACCCTGGCCGAACAGCTGGCCGGCCGTTACGCCCAGCGCATCCGCGACCGCCTGCTCGCGCCCGGCAGTCGCCTGCCCTCGGTGCGTCTGTGTGCCACGCAGCAGGGGGTGAGCCCGTCCACCGTGGTGGCGGCCTACGACCGCCTGCTGGCCCAGGGCCTGGTGGAGGCGCGGCGCAACCGCGGCTTCTATGTGCGTGAGCCCGTGGCGCCGCGGCGGCGCAGCAGCGTGCCCGTGGCCAGCGATACGCCAGCGCCGGTGGACGCCACGGCGCTGATCCGTGCCATGTTCCACAACCGCGCCGAAGGGCCG
This sequence comes from Curvibacter sp., assembly GCA_003500955.1. GTDB lineage: Bacteria > Pseudomonadota > Gammaproteobacteria > Burkholderiales > Burkholderiaceae_C > Hylemonella. The sequence goes on from DNQP01000117.1 coordinate 2,264, forward strand.
CAGCCCGGCACTGGCGTCTTCCCGCCCGACTGGCTGGAGACGCCCTTCCTTGCGACGGCCGTACGCCGTGTCACCAGCCCGGCCGCGCTGCGCAAGGCCTCGCTGCAGTATGGCGAACCGGCCGGGGACGCCAGCCTGCGCCGTGCCCTGGCCGACAAGCTGGCCGGCCTGAACATCCAAGCCGCACCCGCGCAGATCATCACCACGGTGGGGGCCTCGCAGGCGCTGGACATCGTGAGCCGCACCCTGCTGCGCCCCGGTGATCCGGTCATGGTGGAGGAGCCGGGCTGGGCGGTGGAGTTTGCGCGCCTCGCGGCCCTGGGCATGCGCATCCTGCCCGTGCCGCGCGGCCCCGAGGGGCCGGACCTGGCGGTGATGGCGCGTTACTGCGAAGCGCACCGCCCGCGCCTGTTCGTCAGCGTCAGCGTGCTGCACAACCCCACGGGCTACAGCCTCACGCCGGGCAGCGCCCACCGCGTGCTGCAGCTGGCCGCCGCGCACGACTTCCACATCGTCGAGGACGATTCCTACAGCCATCTGGCCCCCGACCAGGCCGTGCGCCTGTGCGCGCTCGACGAGCTGCAGCGCACGATCTACGTCAGCGGTTTTGCCAAGATCCTCGCGCCGGGCTGGCGCATCGGCTACCTGGCCGCGCCCGAGGCCTTGGCCATGCGCCTGCTCGACACCAAGCTGATCTCCACGCTGAGCAGCCCGCCGCTGCTGGAGCAGGCGCTGGCCTGGTGCATAGACCAGGGCCAGTTGCGCCGCCATGCCGAGCGGGTGCGCGTGCGCCTTGACGCCGCGCGTGCGCGCAGCGTCAAGCTGGCCGAGGCGCATGGCTGCCGGTTCGTGGCACCGCCGGCGGGGCTCTTCGGCTGGGTGGACACGGGGGTGGACACCGAGGTGCTGGCGCAGCGTCTGCTCGACGCCGGCTATCTGCTGGCGCCGGGCGCGCTCTTCCACGCCAGCCGACAGCGCAGCACGCTGATGCGCATCAACTACGCCACCACGCAGGAAGCGGCGTTCTGGAAGGTGTTTGCGCGGGCGCGCGATGCGCTGGCGGCGCGGGGCTGAGACTCAGACCTTGAGCTGCGCCAGCGTGCGCAGCAGGGCGCGGTTCACGTCCTCGCCGGCGTAGCCGTAGCTTTCGCCCAGGGTCCGCGTGCCGCGCGCGTCCCCAGCCTCGATGGCCTGCGCGAGCTGCAAGGCCGGCACATAGGGCCCGGTGCCTTCGAGCAGGGACTGCAGGATGCGCTGCGACAGCGGCAGCCGGCCCAGCAAGGTGGCCAAGGGCTCGCCGAGCAGGCGGTCCAGCTGGGCGTAGAGCCCGCAGAGGTAGACCTCGCTGCGCAGATCTTCCTCGTCGCCAGGGTCGAGCAGGTGCTCGACCAGGCTTGCACGCACGGCCATGCCGCCGCGCACGGGGTGCAGATCGGCTTCGCCGCTGGCGGTGCTCAGCTGGTCCAGCAGCCAGGCCTGCACGTGTTTCAGGCCCCAGAGCTGCAGGCCGCGCTGCACGGTATCGATCTCGCCGCGCTGGCGCCCGGCGGTGGTGTTGACGTGCTGCAGGAAGCGGTAGCAGAGCACGGGGTCGTTGCAGAGCAGGGCCTCGAGCCGGTCCCAGGAGGCGTCGGCGTCGATGGCGCGCACCAGGCGGCTGATCGCCGTGCGGTCCGGCTGACGCGCGGCCGCGGCCAGGGTCTGCAGCGTGGAAGCCACCGGCCAGCCGGCCACGGCCCAGGCGTCGCGCTGGTCCAGCGCGGCCGCCGCCTGGGCCTGTTGTTCGGGGGCGAGCAGGATCTGCCCTGGCGGCAGCAGATCGATGGGGTCGTGGACTTCCAGGCGGTAGAGCCCGGGGCGTCCCTGCGGCGGCGGCGCAGCGCCGAGCTGGCCGGGCCAGACCACGGGCAGGCCACGGGCCTGGGCCTGCAGGGCGCGCGGGCGCAGCACAGGTTCGGCCGCGGCCTCGGGTGTGAGCACGATCCAGGGTCCCTCGCTGCGGCCATGCACCAGCAGGTCCAGCAGCAGGAGGGGGTGGTGGACCGACAGCAGCAGCTGGGGGGCACGTGCGGGCCAGAGCTCGGCCAGCGTGGCGAGCAGATGGCGCGCGTCGACACCGGCGGCCGTGGGCGCGACATCGACCCGCAGCTCGATGCCGGCGATCTCGCGCCGGCGGTTCCACAGCAGGCGGTAGCCCAGGGTCAGGGTGGCCAGGACAGAAGCGGTCATGCGGGCGCGCGCCGGGCGCTCAGGAAGTCAGTGCAAATGAGCCGGGAGCTCAGCTGATGTAGTTGAACAGCGAGAGGCGCTGGATCTGGGCATAGGTCTGCAGCGCGGCGTTGTAGCCGAGCTGCTGGGTCTCGAACTGCGAGATGCCCTTGACCATGTCCATGTCCTCGGCGCGGGATCGGTCCGCTTCGAGCTGGATGGTCTTGTCTTCCTGGTTGCTGTCGATGATGTCGGCCCGCTTGAGCAGTTCGCCGGCCGTGCCCCGTGCGGACTGGATGCGGTCCATGGCGCTGTCGAGCTGGGACAGGGAGCGGGAGTTGTTCTGCGTGAACACATGGCCGTTGGGTTGGCCGTCAACGGCAGCGATGGCGGCGTCGACCACGGCGAAGATGTCGGTGCGCGTGCTCGGCGTGATGGCCAGGGTGTCGCCGTTGGCGGGCACGCCGCGGGCCACGAAGGACAGGCCGTCGAAGGTGATGTCCTGGCCGTCCACGTAGGGCTGGGCCGTGAGCACCGGCGTGGCCGTGGTGGTGTTGACCACATCGTAGGTGGTCACCGGGGGAAGGGTCGCCGTGACGTTGAAGGTGACGGTGTAGTTGTCGCCGGTCAGCAGGCCGGGCGTGAGCACCCGACCCGGATCGGTCCAGAGCTGCCCCGTGTTGGTCGCGCCCAGGTTCATGTTGAACACGCCATTGCCCGAAGGGACGTTCATGAACACGGCCTGCCCGTCCATGGCCGAGGGAATGCTCACCGGACCGCCGGATTTCTGTCCCGGGATGCCGTTGAAGGTGACGCCCGTGGTCAGATCGACGAAGGGCGCGTTGGCGCTGGCCAGGCCGCCGAACAGCGGCACGCCATTGCTGTCCTGCTTGTTGGCGTAGGTGAAGAGCTGGTCGCGCAGGCTGCGCATTTCCTGCGCCAGGCTGGCGCGATCCGCGGGGGTGAGCGTGGCGTCACCGGCTTGCACGACCAGCTGGCGGATCTGCTGCATCAGCGACTGGGCGTCGCCGAGGGTGGATTCCGCCAGGCTGATCGAGTTCTTCTGCAGGCTCAGGGCGCGCTGCTCGATCTCGACGCGGGTGATCCGGGTCTGCGCACGCTCGGACTGGGCGGCGCCGGTCGGGTCGTCGCTGGCGCGCAGCACCTTCTTGCCGGCCGAGAGTTTTTCCTGCAGTTCGGCCAGGCTGGCCTGTCGGTTCGTGATGTTGAGCAGGGTGCGGTCATAGGCGTTGGCGGTACCGAGTCGCATGATGGTGTCCTTCGCTTCTCTTCGGTTAGCGACCGATGCTGTCGATCAGGGTGTCGAAGATGGTCTGCGCCACCTGCATCATCTTGCCCGAGGCCTGGTAGGCCTGCTGGAACTGGATCAGGCGCGCGGCCTCCTCATCGAGGTTCACGCCCTGGATGCTGGTGCGTTCCTTCTCCAGATTGGAGGCGATATCGGCCGAGACCGCCGCCGCCGACTGGGCACTGAGGATGCGGGTGCCGATGACGGCGATGGCGCTCGCATAGCCATCGGTCAGCGGACCGCCGTCGAACATGGGCAGGTCGCGCAGGCCGAGCATGGCCTGGGCGTTGTCGGCGTTGAGCTGCGGGTAGGGATTGACGTCCACCGCGTAGGTGTCGCCAGGCTGCGGCACGCCCTTGAGCGTCAGCGACCAGCTCCATTCGGTCGCCGGATTGAAGGGGAGGTTGGTCGTGCGGTTGGCGGCGCCGATGACCTGGCCGGGCACGTAGGTGTAGATCTGGCCCCCCGGATGCGCCGCGATGGCGGCGGCATAGGCCGGGCTGGCCGGGTCCAGCGGCGGCGGGCCGTTGAGGGTGGCGACCAGGCCCGCGTAGTTGGCGTCGTCCGAGCGGACGTACTGCCCCGGGCCGATGAAGCGCAGGGTCACGGCCGGTGCGGGCAGCGTCGTGGGCACCGCGTCCACGCGCAGTCCCTGCAGCGTCACGGTGCCGGCGTTGTTGGCGCCGGCGATCGCCGTGATGGGGCTGGCCATGGCCAGGCCGCGGGGCGAGGCGAAAGCGGTCGACATGCTGCTGGCCGCATTGCTGAAGGGCTTGAGCACGTAGCGGTCGCCCGCAACCGCACCGGCGCTGATGCTGAGCTGCAGACCGTCGATCAGGACCGGGTTGGTCACAGCGGTATTGAAGGCCACCTGGGTGCCGTCGGATTGCCGGGTGATGGTGCCCGTGGTCCCGGTGGCAAAGACCACGTCGTAATCCGTGGCCACAAAGGAGCTGACGCCCGAAGTCGGCGTGGTCTGGATGGCCAGGGACAGGGTGGCGGTGCCGGTGTTGTTGGCGTGGGCCAGGCCGTTGGGCAGGGGGGGCAGGCTGAACAGCGGCGAGCCGGCATTGCCGTTGAGGTCGATGCCCAGGGCCTGCTGCTCGTTGAGCTTGGTACCGATGGCCAGGGCCAGGCGGCCCAGCAGGTTGCGCGCTTCGAGCAGGTCCTGGTTCTGGAAGCGCAGCATGCCGCTGACCTCGCCACCGCCCAGGGTGTTCTCGTCCAGCAGCATGGGCGGGGCGCCGGCCACCGTGACGGCGAGCTTGGCCTTGGACAGGTCCGAATATTTGTCCAGCTGGATCGACACCGGCGAGACCGTGGTGCCCAGCACCAGGGCCTGGCTGCCGCCGATGAAGATGCCGAGCGTGCCGTCGTCGGCCGGGATCGTGGTGGTCTGGATGTATTTGTTCAGGTTGCGGATCAGCTGGTCGCGCTGGTCGAGCAGGTCGTTGGGCTGCTGGCCGTTGCCGAGCGAGCGCGAGATATCCTGGTTGGCCTTGGCGATCTGCCGCGCCAGGTCATTGATGGCGGTCGCGGCGGTCTTGAGCTCCTCCGTGTTGCCGATCCGCATCTGATCCAGCTGCAGGTACATCTGGTTGAAGCGCGAGGCCATCTCGTCGGCGCGGGTCAGGGCCACCGAGCGCGCCGTCAGATCCGTCGGCGCGCTCACGATGTCGCTGAACGCGTTCATGAAGTCGCTGATCGTGGCGCCCAGGCCGTTGCTGCCCACCTTGAAATAGGTCTCGAGCTGGTTGAGCTTGTTCAGGCGCGTGGTGTCCGCGGTGGCCACGGCCTGCGCAGAGGCGGCCTGGCGGTTCAGGAAATCGTTGTAGCTGCGCGTGACCGTGAGCACGTCCACGCCCTTGCCGAAATAACCGCTGCCGGTGTACTGGCCCTGGATGTTCTGCAGCACCACCTGCTGGCGCGAGTAGCCCGGCGTGTTGACGTTGGCAATGTTGTTGCTGACGGTCTGCAGTGCGGCCTGGTTGGCGTTGAGCGCCAGCACGCCGATGTTGAGGATGCTGCTCATGACAGTTTCCCTGCGTCAGAGGCACGCTGCAGCTGCAGCGTGGTGTTGATGGCGCGGCTCAGCTTGGCCGCGTAATCGGGGTCGGTGGCATAGCCGCCGTCCTGCAGGCCCTGGGCCCAGCCCTGGACTGTGCCGGCCTGTTCGCGCGCCTGCGCGTAACGCGGGCTGTTGCCGACCAGTCGGGCGAAGTCCTGGTAGGACTCGGCGTAGGAGTCATAGGCGCGGAAGCGGCCCACGGTCTTGCGTGCTTCGCCGTCCACGTATTCGGTGGTCGTGACCTCGGCGACCTTGCCCTTCCAGTCCGCCGTGGCCTTGATGCCGAAGAGGTTGTGGGATGTGCTGCCGTCGGGCATGCGGATTTCGCGGCGGCCCCAGCCGCTCTCATGCCCCGCCTGGCCCAGCAGATAGCTGGCGGGCAGGCCGCTCTTGCGTTCGATGTCCTGTGCGGTGGCGGCGTGTTGCCGCACGAAATGGCGCGCCGCATCGGAGACCGGGACCGCTCTTTCAGCCGCCGCGGGCTTGCCGGTGTCCTTGAGCCCCATCTGCTGCATCAGCTGCTTCGCGATGGTCTCGGCCAGACCGCCGGGCTGGCCGGCCATCTGCACCGCGAACTGCTGGTCCAGCAGGTCGGTGCCCAGGTTCTCGGTCGGGCTCTCGAACAGACCGCTCTTCATGGAGGCGTTGGCCTCGCGCATGCTCTTGAGCAGCTCGCGCATGAACAGGGCCTCGAACTGTTTGGCCGTCTCCTTGATCGCCTCGGGCGTGGCCTGGCCGGCCTGGTACTTCAGGCGGTTCAGGCTGGACGCATCGGCGGCCAGGGCCTGCTGGGTGGAGAGCAGGTTGGAGGCGTTCATGTCAGATGACCTCAAGCTCCGCGTTGAGCGCGCCCGCCGCCTTGATGGCCTGCAGGATGGCCAGCAGGTCTTGCGGCGTGGCGCCCAGGGTGTTGAGCGCGCGCACCACGTCGGCCAGCTTGGGCGCGGCGGGCAGCTGGATCAGCATGCCGGGCTCCTGGCGCACCTCGATGGTGGCCTGCTCGGTCACCACCGTCTGGCCGCCCGAGAGCGGGCCCGGCTGGCTGATGACCGGCGTGGAGCTGATGCTGATCGACAGGTTGCCGTGCGCGATCGCGCAGGGGCCCAGGGTCACGGCCTGGTTGAGCACGATGGAGCCGGTGCGCGAATTGATTACCACCTTGGCGGCGGGCACGGAGTTCTCCAGCGGCAGCTCCTCCAGCTCGGCCAGGAAGTTGATGCGGTCGTTGGGTGTGGCGGGGGCGCGCACGTCCACCGTGCGGCCGTCGAGCGCGCGGGCCACGCCGTCGCCGAAGCGGGTGTTGATGGCGCCGGCGACGCGGCGCGCGGTCTGGAAGTCGCTGGCGTTCAGGCTGAGCTTGATGCTGTCACCTTCGAGCAGGGGTGTGGGCACGGCGCGCTCGATCTGCGCGCCGCCCGGGATACGACCCGCCGTCAGGTGGTTGATCTGCACGCGGCTGCCACCCGCTGACGCGCCGGCCCCGGCGATCACCAGGCTGCCCTGGGCCAGGGCGTAGACCTGGCCGTCGGCGCCGCGCAGCGGCGTGGCGATCAGCGTGCCGCCCTTGAGTGATTTGGCGTTGCCCAGCGAGGAGACGGTGACGTCCATGGCCTGGCCCGGGCGGGCAAAGGCCGGCAGCTGCGCCGTGACCAGCACGGCCGCGACGTTCTTGAGCTGCAGGCGGGTGGCCAGCTCGGGCGCCAGCGTGATGCCCAGCTGCTGCAGGTAGTTGCTCAGCGTCTGCGTGGTGTAGGGCATCTGCGTGGTCTGGTCGCCCGTGCCGTCCAGGCCGATGACCAGGCCGAAGCCCGTGAGCTGGTTGCTGCGCACGCCCTCGATGGCCGCCACTTCCTTGATGCGGCTGGCCTGGGCCGGCGCGAGCGCCAGCAGGCCCAGCAGCAGGGCCGTGGTGCAGCGGGCAAGCAGGGAGGTGTTCATGGTGCGGGCCTCAAGTTCTGGCGTGGCGGGTCGAAGTTGTCGGTAAGGGCAGGGTCGGGCGTCAGAACGGCGACACGTTCATGAAAAAGCGCGTGAGCCAGCCCACGGTCTGGGCCTCGTATTGGGGGCCGCGTCCCTTGGATTCGACGCGCACATTGGCCACCGCGCTGGAGTTGACGATGTTGCCGGGCAGGATGGCCAGCGGGTCGATGGTGCCCGTGAAGCGCAGCACGTCGACGTTGTGGTTCAGGCCGATCTGCTTCTCGCCGACCACCAGCAGATGCCCGTTGGGCAGCAGCTCGGCCACCGAGGCCGTGATCGTGCCCGAGAAGGTGTTGGCCGCCTCGGTACCCCCCGCGCCGGAGAAGTCCACCTCGCTGCCGGCACCGATGCGCAGGCGGTTCTCGGCTGCGGTGCCCGGGAATTTCAGGCCCGGGACGGCGGTGATGCTGCCTTCGATGTTGCTGCTGCGATTGGCTGTGGAGCTGGACTTCTGGCTGGCCGTGACGTTCTCGACGATGCGGATGGTCACGATGTCGCCGACCTGGCGTGCGCGCCGGTCCTCGAAGCTGGCACGGTAGGTCGCGGGCTGGAATAGGCTGCCTGTGGGCAGACGCGAAGCCGGCGGGGCCGGACGTTGCGCCAGTGCCGGCGCCGCGAAGTCCACCTGCGCGGGCTTGGGTGTGGCGGCGCAGCCTGCGAGCAGTGCCGCACCCAGGATCAGGGTGAGATGTTTCATCACAGTTGTCCCAGCTTTTGCAGCATCTGGTCCGAGGTCTGGATGGCCTTGGAATTCATCTCGTAGGCGCGCTGGACCTGGATCATGGTCACCAGCTCCTGCACCACGTTGACGTTGGAGGTTTCGAGGAAGCCCTGCATGAGCTGGCCCAGGCCGTTGGTGCCCGGCGTGCCCGTGTTGGGCTGGCCCGAGGCCGCGGTCTCGGCAAAGAGGTTCTGGCCGCGTGGGTCCAGGCCGGCGGGGTTGATGAAGCTGGCCAGGGCGATGGTGCCGATGGGCTGCGGCGCGACTTGGCCGGGGATGGTGGCGGTCACGTTGCCGTCGGACGAGATCGAGATCTTGGTGGCGTTGGCTGGCACGGTGATGCCGTTGGCCACGGGCAGGCCGTTGCTGGTGACGATCTGCCCCTGCGCGTTGACCTGGAGGGCGCCGTCGCGCGTGTAGTTGATCGTGCCGTCGGGCATGGTGATCTGGAAGAAGCCGTTGCCCTGGATGGCCACGTCCAGGCCGTTGCCCGACTGCTGCAGACTGCCTTGCGTGAAGTTGCGGCTGGTGGCCACGGTGCGCACGCCCAGGCCCACCTGCAGGCCGGTGGGCAGCTGTGACTGTTCGGACGTGGCCGAGCCCGCCTGACGCAGGTTCTGGTAGACCAGGTCCTCGAACACCGCGTGCGCGCGCTTGAAGCCGTTGGTCGACGAGTTGGCCAGGTTGTTCGAGATGACGTCCAGCTGCATCTGCTGGGCTTCCATGCCGGTCTTGGAGATCCAGAGGGAATTGAACATGGTGCTTTCCTAGAAAGGGCGCATCAGCCTTGTAGGCTGAGCAGCTGGCCGGCGGAGCGGTCATTGGATTCGGCGGTCTGCAGCAGACGCATCTGCTGCTCGAATTGCCGCGCGGTCTGGATCATGCCCACCATGGTCTCCACGGCGTTCACGTTGGAGCCTTCGAGCACGCCGATCAGCATGCGCGCATTGCCGTCGTTGGGCAGCGGGTTGCCCGAGGCCGGACGAAACAGGCCGTCGGCGCCGCGCTTGAGCGGATCGTCGGGCGTGGGCGTGGCCAGCTTGAGGCGGCCCACCACGTTGGAGGGCTGGTTGCCGGTCTTGGCGCTGATGGTGCCGTCAAAGCCCAGGCTGATCACCGAATCCTGCGGCAGCTGGATGGGCGTGCCGCCGTCGGACAGCACGGCCAGGCCGTTGGCGGTCTGCAGGATGCCGGTGGCCGAGATCTCGAAGCCGCCGCTGCGCGTGTAGGCCTCGGTGCCGTCCAGGCCCTGCACGGCAAACCAGTTGTTGCCCTGGGGCATGGCGTCGAGGTCACGGCCTGTGCGCAGCGCGGGGCCGGGCGCGTTGCGGTGGCCGGCCGTGGCTTCGAGCGCCAGCACGCGGGTGGTGGCGCCGTCGCCGCGCAGCGGCACGGCACGGTAGGTCGAGAGTTCGGCGCGGAAGCCGTTGGTCGAGACGTTGGCCAGGTTGTGGGACAGCACCGACTGCCGGTGCGCCGCGGCATTGGCCCCGGTCATCGCGGTGTAGATCATGCGGTCCATGGCAGCTCTCTTTCAGGGAAGACTCAAGGGGTCGGCTCAGCGCAGGTTCACCAGGGTCTGGAGCACCTGGTCCTGGGTCTTGATGGTCTGTGCGTTGGCCTGGTAGGCACGCTGCGCGGTCATCATGTTCACCAGCTCGGCCGTCAGGTCCACGTTGGAGTCTTCCAGCGCGCCGGAGCGTGTGGCGCCGAACTTGCCCTGGCCGGGTTGGCCCATGAGCGGCTGGCCCGAGGCGAAGGTCTCGGCCCAGTTGTTGCCGCCGATGGGCTCCAGGCCCTGCGGGTTGCGGAAGTCCGCCAGCGCCAGCATGCCGGCCGCCTGGGTCTGGCCGTTGGAATAGCGCGCGGTCACCACGCCGAGCTCGGAGATCGACAGGCCGACGAAGGAGCCGGCGGTGTAGCCGTTCTGCGTCAGGTCGGTCACGCCGAAGGCGGCGGCGTACTGGGTCACGTTCGAGATGTCGAACGTGGCCACGATGTTCGGCGTGACGGCCGATGCGGTGGGGATGGTCACCGTGGGCATGACGATCGGTGCCGTCAGCTGGCCCGTGGCGTCAAAGCGCATGCTGAACAGCGGCGTGTTGGCGGGGACGGTAGGGGGGGCATTGGCATCCCAGACCTGCCAGACATCCTCAGCCGGTGGGCCTACGACGGAGGTGTCGCGGGTGAAGTAGACGCTGAACAGCTCCGGGTTGCCCTGGGAGTCGTAGACGTTGAGCGCCGTGCCGTAGGTGGTGTACGGCGGTGTGTCGGTCACCCGGTTGTAGACCGTGGTGTCGGCGGCGTTGAGGTTGAACTCGGCCGTGATGCTGGTCGTGGCCTGGGCCGGAATCGGCGCGCCTGTCGGCAGGGCCAGTGGAGCGGGGGTGGTGCTGGTCGGCACGCCGGCCGTGGTGGTGGGGTAGCCCAGCACCTGCGCGCCCGAGTTGGTGATGATGGTGCCCTGGTTGTCCAGCTTGAAGTTGCCCGAGCGGGTGTAGGCGGTGGTGCCGTCCTGCATCCGCAGCTGGAAGAAGCCGGAGCCGTTGATGGCGACGTCCAGGGTGTTGCCCGTGATGCTGAGGTTGCCTTGCGTGAACTGCTGGGCTACCGTGTCCAGCGCCACGCCCAGGCCGGCCTGGTTGCTGCCACCGGCGCCGATGGACGAGGCCACCAGATCGGAGAACTCGGCCCGCGAGTACTTGAAACCCGTGGTGTTGGCGTTGGCGATGTTGTTGCCGATCACGTCCAGGTTCTTGCTGGAAGCGTTGAGGCCGGAAAGACCAGTCTGGAATCCCATGGTGTGTTCCTTTGGGGTTTAGAAAACGGCGGCGATCTTCGAGTACGGCACGCTCTGGCCGCTCAGCAGATCGAGGTTGAGCAGACCGTTGGCCGTGCCCACGGCCAGCACGCGGTCGCTGCTGTAGGTGGTGGCGGCCACGGCCTCGCTGTTGTTGGTGGCAGTGACGCGGTAGCTCAAGCTGGGGTAGTTCTTGTAGTTCGACGCATCCCAGGTGAAGGAGTTGCGGCCTGCGTCCATGGCGCCCGAGGTGATGGTGTCGAGCACCACGCCCGTGGGCGAGAGGATCTCGATCTTGACCTGGCTGGCCTTGCCGCCCAGGTCGAAGGCCGAGCCGGCCATGCCCGTGGTCGCGTCGCGCCACAGCGTGTTGCCCGGGATCAGCACGTCGCGACCCACCAGCGCCGTGCCCTGCAGCACCTGCATGGCGTTGAACTGGGTGTTCATGCTCTTCATGGTCTCGTTGAGCTGCTGGATGCCGCTGACCGTGTTGATCTGCGCCATCTGCGTCGTCATCTGCGCGTTGTCCATGGGGTTGAGCGGATCCTGGTTGTTGATCTGCGCAACGAGCAGCTTGAGAAAGCGGTCCTGCATCTCGGCGGCCGAGTTCGGCCCGGCGCCCGCCGTGTTGGTCGGCGTGTAGGTGTAGTTGTTGACGGGGGTGACCATGGTCGTCCTTACTGGCCGAGCTGCAGCGTCTTGAGCAGCAGGGTCTTGGCCGTGTTCATGACCTCGACGTTGTTCTGGTACGAGCGCGAGGCCGAGATCATGTTGACCATTTCCTCCACCGCATTCACGTTGGAGTGGCTCACATAGCCTTCGGCATCGGCCGAGGGGTGGCTGGGCTCGTAGACGCGGCGCGCCGGCGTCTGGTCTTCCTGGATGCTGCGGATCTTCACGCCCGCGGTGGCCGAGCCGTCCATGGGCACGGTCTCGAACACCACCTGGCGCGCCTTGTAGGTCTGGCCGTCGGGGCCGGCCACGGCGTCGGCATTGGCCAGGTTGGAGGCCACCACGTTGAGCCGCTGCGACTGCGCGCTGATCGCGCTGCCCGAGACGTTGAAGATGGAGAACATGGACATGATGGTCTTCCTGTGTCGGCGCGTCACTGGCCCGAGATCGCGCTCAAGATCGTGCGCGAGCTGCCGTTGATGAAACGCAGGGTCGATTCGTAGCGCACCGCGTTGTCGACGAAGTTGCCGCGCTCGCGGTCCAGGTCGACCGAGTTGTTGTCCAGGGCCGGCTGCACCTGCGGGCCATAGCCCATGCTTGAGCCCAGCGTGCCTTCGCGCGGGGCGAGCGGCAGATGGGCCGGATGCGGCGCGGAGCTGCTGCGGGCGTTGCCGGGCAGTTCCTTGCCCGAGAGGGCGGCGCTCATGGCGTCCTTGAAGTTGAGGTCGCGTGCCACATAGCCCGGCGTGTCGGCGTTGGCGATGTTGCTCGCGATGGTGCGCTGGCGTTCGGCGCGCAGCACCAGGGCCTTCCCATGGAAGTCCACCGTGCTGGTCAGTTTGTCGAACATCTCACACCTCTGCTTTCCGATGGGGTGGCGCTGGAGGGCGCGTCTGGAGGGACCCCGTGCGGAAATTGTGGTGAAAACTTGAATTTCCGAGCGCCTGAAATGAGGGGGAAAAAGCGCGCATTTGCCCTCTTTGCGCCTTACGCCTGTCCGTATAGTCGGCTCATTGGGTGGAGTTCCTGAGCTCTTTTTTGTAACACCCCACCCCAACGCTCAGACAGGAGGCCCCGGCATGGACACGATGCGCATTCCCGCAGTGATCCGCACCTGCGTTGCGGCGGGCCTCGCCCTGCTCGCCGCCTGCCTGGGGCTGCCCGCGGGCGCCCAGGCCGTACGCAG
>DNQP01000117.1:15520-18161 GCA_003500955.1 Curvibacter sp.
CCAGGCCGTACGCAGCGAAGCCGATCTGCCGGCCCTGGCCCGCCAGTGGCTGGACCAGACCCTGCCCCTGCACGCCGCCCGTGCCGAGCAACCCTTGCGCCTGCGTGCCACGCTGGGCGCGCTCGACGCCCGCCTGCGCCTGGCGCCCTGTGCCCGGGTCGAGGTCTATCTGCCGCCGGGCAGCCGCCTTTGGGGCGCCAGCCGCGTCGGCCTGCGCTGCCTGGATGGCGCCACCCGCTGGAATGTGACGATCCCCGTGACCGTGCAGGCCCTGGGCAGCGCCTGGGTCTTGCGCCGCGATGTGGCCCAGGGCGATGTGCTGTCGGCCGCCGATCTGGTGGCCGACGAAGTGGACTGGGCCGCCGAAGCCAGCCCCGTGCTGGCAGGTCGCGAGGCCTGGGCCGGCCTGGTGGCCGCCCGCCCGCTGCGCGCCGGCCAGACCCTGCGCGAGAACCTGGTGCGTGCCGAACAGGTCTTCCAGGCCGGCACCCAGGTGCGCGTGCTGGTGCAAGGCGGTGGCTTCCAGATCAGCGCCCAGGCCCAGGCCCTCTCGGCCGGTGTCATAGGGCAGTCGGCACGGGTCAAGATGGAGAGTGGGCGCGTGCTAACTGTGAAGGTGCTCGATGCCCGGACCGTGCGGGCCGAGATCTGAGGCCAACGCGCCACGAAACGAGGAAGTCACAGGGAAAGAAAAGCCTCAAGTCGGTCATGATGCTGCCGATAGCCTACGTACGGGGCTGATTGCGGCCTCACCAGGTGGGCCTTCCGGCTCCCGGCTTTTTGGAGAACGACATGAAAGTAGGTCAACCGGCAGACATGCCCAAAGTGACGCCCCAGCAGCAGGCCGGGGCGGGCGCGGCTGCACCTGCAAAGAAAGAAGCGGCCGCCACGGCCACCAGCAGCGCCAGCTCCAGCGGCGTGGCGGTGACCGTCTCGGCCTCCGTGCGCAGCCTCGAGCAGGCCAACCGCGGCGAGTCCGCCGCCGATGTGGACATGGAGAAGGTCAAGGCCGTGCGCCAGTCCATCGAAGACGGCACCTACGTCGTCAACGCCGAAGCCATTGCCGACAAGCTGCTGTCCAACGCCCAGGAACTGCTGGACAGCCCGCGCAACTGACACTGATCATCGCTACCCGGAGTCCCCATGCTGCCCGCCGAACTTGAGAAGCCGCTTGCCCTGATGGAACTGCAGTGCCAGGCCGTGGCCGCAGCGGTGACGAACGGACAGCCCGTGGAACTCGAAGCCGCCAGCCAGTCGCTGCGCGACACCGCGTTGGCGTTCTCGGCCTTCATGGACAGCATCGGTGGCGCCGCCCAGGCCGGCCCGCAGCTGCGCACCCGCCTCAAGAAACTGGCCACCAACCTCGGTATCCAGCGCGAGGCCTTGCTGCGTCGCAGCGCCGTGATCGAACGCGGCCTCCACGCTCTTGTGCCCTCCACGCAGAAGACCACCTATGCGCCCGCGGGGCGTGCCAGTGTGTACCGGGGGTTTGCGTCCTGAGGCGCGGATTTTCGATTGGAAAAGAGGCTGCCGAGGGCAGCCTTTTTATTTGGCGTTGGTAGCGCGATGAGGAGAACTTCGCTATAAACGCTGGGCCTGCCTCTACCTCAGTCGTTGGCGTCAAGCCCCACGACTTCTCGCATAGCACATGACCACACTCTCTATCCGCCTGGCGGGTATCTCCGATCTTGAGCCCCTGCTCCTGCTGTTTGACGCCTACCGCCGCTTCTATGGCCGTGAGGGCGCCATCGATAGCGCGCGCACATTTCTGCGCCAGCGGCTGGAGCGTGGTGAATCGGTCGTGCTGTTGGCGTTGCTCGGGCAGCAACCGGTCGGATTTGCCCAGCTCTATCCAGGTTTCTCCTCGCTCTCCATGGGCCGGACTTTCGTGCTCAACGACCTGTTTGTCCATCCTGAGTACAGGAAGCTGGGTGCGGGCAAGGGGCTCGTCGAGGCGGCCACAGAGCACGCGCGTCGCGCTGGTGCAATCTCCCTTTCGCTGTCTACCGCAACGACCAACACGGCAGCGCAGTCCTTGTATGAGGCACTGGGCTGGCAGCGCGATCGAAATTTCTTCACCTATGAGTTCGATCTTGCTACCTAGGCCGCGTATGCTTCCAGGCGCGCTGCAATCGATTCTTTATCGCACCGTGTGGATCCCTGCATCAAATAGATGAGAGTAGCCCTCCATGTTCGAAGTCGTCACTGAAGCTCAGATCAACGCCAGCACTGCCGATGTCTGGCGCGTCCTGACCGATTTCCCGGCCCATCCGACCTGGAATCCATTCATTCAGCACATCGCCGGACCTTTGGTCGTCGGCGCCAAGCTCACGGTTACCGTTCAGCCTCCGGGCGGTAAAGGCATGACCTTTCGTCCGACCGTCCGCGCCGTCACGCCAGGGCAGGAGCTGCGGTGGCTGGGGCGCTTCCTCGTCCCGGGCCTCTTCGACGGTGAGCACTATTTTCTGCTGACCCCGACCGGCGCGGGGCAGACCCGTCTGGTCCACGGGGAGCGGTTCTCCGGTCTGCTCGTGAGCCTGGCTCGATCCGGCCTCGACACGGGGACACGGGCGGGATTTGCGGCCATGAATCAGGCCCTCAAGGACCGGGTCGAGTCGATCCGGTTCCAAGCCGAGGCGGG
>DNQP01000272.1:0-1475 GCA_003500955.1 Curvibacter sp.
ATATTTCCGATACTCATTTCGTATCTCCGATAGCTTGAATACTTGACGCCTTAGACCGCAGCGGCACCGCTGACGATTTCCGACAGTTCCTTGGTGATGCCGGCCTGGCGGGTCTTGTTGTAGACCAGCTTGAGTTCGGCGATCACGCTCCCCGCGTTGTCGGTGGCGGCCTTCATGGCGACCATGCGGGCGGACTGTTCCGAGGCCATGTTCTCGGCCACGGCCTGGTAGACCAGTGCTTCCACGTAGCGCACCAGCAGTTCGTCGATGACAGACTGCGCGTCGGGTTCGTAGATGTAGTCCCAGTCGTGCTGCGGGCCGCTGGCTTGCGCCTCGTCCTGCATCTTGGCGGCCGACAGGGGCAGCAGCTGCTCGACCACGGGCTCCTGGCGCATGGTGTTGATGAACTTGGTGTAGCACAGGTACACCGCATTCACCTCACCGCGCGTGTAGGCGTCCAGCAGCACCTTGACGGGGCCGATCAGCTTGTCCAGATGCGGCGTGTCGCCGAGCTGGACCGACTGCGAAACCACCGTGGCGCCGATGCGGTTGAGGAAGCCCAGACCCTTGTTGCCGATGGCCACAGCCTGCGTGCTGATGCCCGCCGCCTGCAGCTCGCGCAGCTTGTTGGTCACGCCACGCAGCACGTTGGTGTTGAGACCACCGCACAGGCCCTTGTCCGTCGTCACCACGATCATGCCGGCGCTCTTCGCGTCGTTCGTCTGCATGAAGGCGTGCACGTACTCCGGGTTGGCCCGGCCGAGGTTGGCGGCGATGTTGCGCACCTTCTCGCTGTAGGGACGGGCGGCCTGCATCCGCTGCTGCGCCTTGCGCATCTTGGATGCGGCCACCATTTCCATGGCCTTGGTGATCTTCTTGGTGTTTTCCACCGATTTGATCTTGCCGCGTATTTCCTTACCTGCTGCCATGAGTGGCTCCTTGCGTCGTCAGGTCGGGAATCAGGCGAAGGTCTTCTTGAACGCGCCGATGGCAGCGGTCAGTTCGGCTTCGGCATCCTTGTCCATGGCCTTGGCGGCTTCCAGCTTGGCCAGCAGCGCGGCATGCTTGTCCTTGAGGTAGGCGTGCAGGCCGTGCTCGAAGGACAACACCTTCTTGACCTCGATGTCGTCCATGAAACCCTTGTTCACGGAGAACAGCGAAGCGGCCATCAGGCTGATGGACTGCGGGCTGTACTGGGCCTGCTTGAGCAGTTCGGTCACGCGGGCGCCGCGGTCCAGCTGCTTCTTGGTCGCCGCGTCCAGATCAGAAGCGAACTGCGCGAAGGCCGCCAGTTCACGGTACTGGGCCAGGTCGGTACGGATACCACCGGACAGGCTCTTGATCAGCTTGGTCTGGGCGGCACCACCGACGCGCGACACCGAGATACCGGCGTTGATGGCGGGGCGGATACCGGCGTTGAACAGGCTGGTTTCGAGGAAGATCTGGCCGTCGGTGATCGAGATCACGTTGGTCGG
>DNQP01000272.1:1831-2305 GCA_003500955.1 Curvibacter sp.
TCGATGATCGGCAGCGCGG
The DNA here is from genome assembly GCA_003500955.1 of Curvibacter sp. GTDB lineage: Bacteria > Pseudomonadota > Gammaproteobacteria > Burkholderiales > Burkholderiaceae_C > Hylemonella. The sequence goes on from DNQP01000272.1 coordinate 1,851, forward strand.
TCAGCGAACCGGTCTTGCCCTTGACGGCGCCCTTGGTGAAGGCTTCGACGTAGTCGGCGTTCACGCGAGCGGCACGCTCCAGCAGACGGCTGTGCAGATAGAACACGTCGCCGGGGTAGGCTTCGCGGCCCGGCGGGCGGCGCAGCAGCAGCGACACCTGGCGGTAAGCCACGGCCTGCTTGGACAGATCGTCATAGACGATCAGGGCGTCCTGGCCACGGTCGCGGAAGTACTCGCCCATGGTGCAGCCGGAGTAGGCCGACACGTACTGCATGGCAGCCGATTCAGAAGCGGTGGCCGCCACAACGATGGTGTATTCCATCGCGCCGGCCTGCTCCAGAGCACGCACCACGTTCTTGACGCTCGAGGCCTTCTGGCCGATGGCGACGTAAACGCAGGTCATGTTCTGACCCTTCTGGTTGATGATGGCGTCGATGGCCACGGCGGTCTTGCCG
>DNQP01000272.1:2647-17329 GCA_003500955.1 Curvibacter sp.
ATGATCAGCTCGCGCTGGCCACGGCCCACGGGCACCATGGCGTCGATGGACTTCAGGCCCGACTGCATGGGCTGGTCCACGGACTGGCGGGCGATCACACCCGGAGCGACCTTCTCGATCACGTCGGTCATCTTGGCGTTGATCGGACCCTTGCCGTCGATGGGCTGGCCCAGCGCGTTCACGACGCGGCCGACCAATTCGGGGCCGACGGGCACTTCCAGAATGCGGCCCGTGCACTTCACGGTGTCGCCTTCGGAAATGTGCTCGTACTCGCCCAGAATCACGGCGCCGACGGAGTCGCGCTCGAGGTTCAGGGCCAGACCGTAGGTGGGCTGACCGTCCTTGCCGGCCGGGAACTCGAGCATTTCGCCCTGCATCACTTCGGACAGGCCGTGGATGCGGACGATACCGTCGGTCACGGAGACCACGGTGCCCTGGTTGCGGATGTCGGCGCTGGCGGACAGGCCTTGGATCCGGCTCTTGATCAGTTCAGAAATCTCTGCGGGATTGAGCTGCATGACTCTTTCCTTCTTTCTAGGTTGGGCGGAACGACCGGGCGTGAGCCTCAGGCCGTCAGAGCCACTTTCATTTGTTCCAGACGGGCCTTGACGGAGGTGTCGAGCACCTCGTCACCCACCACCACGCGGATGCCGCCGATCAGTTCGGCGTCGAGCTCGACCTTGACGTTGAGCTTGCGGCCGAAACGCTTTTCCAGGGCGGCCGACACGCCACCCAGGGCCGCGTCGTCGATCGGAAAAGCGCTGTAGACCAGCGCGTCGGACGAACCGCCCTGAGCGTTCTTGAGCGCACGAAACTGCGCAGCGATCTCGGGCAGGGCGTCCAGGCGGCCGTTGTCGATCACGGTGCGCAGGAAGTTCTGGGCCTGGGTCGGCAGGGCGGTCTTGGCAATACCGGCGATGAGGTCGTACACCTGGTTCGACGTCACGCGCGGGTTGCTGGCAAACTGCAGCAGACCAGCGTCGGCGGCGATCGCAGACAGCTCTTCCACCCAGACCAGGGCGCCGTTCAGGTCCGCCTTGGTGGACTGGAACAGCGCCTCGGCGTAGGGGCGGGCTATGGTGGCAAGTTCAGCCATGGTTCACCCTTACAGCTCGGTCTTCAGACGGCTCAGCAGATCAGCGTGGACACCGGCATTGACTTCCTTACGCAGGATCTGCTCGGCGCCCTTGACAGCCAATGCGGCCACCTGCTCGCGCAGGGCCTCACGGGCCTTGACGGTCTGCTGCTCGGCCTCGGCTTTGGCAGCGGCGATGATCTTGTTGCCTTCTTCGGTGGCGCGCGCCTTGGCCTCTTCAATGATGGCTTGGGCACGACGCTCCGCATCGGCCAGCCTGCTGGCCGTCTCGTTGCGCGACGTGGCCAGCTCGGCCTCGACGCGCTTGTTGGCGGCGGCGAGCTCGGTCTTGGCCTTGTCGGCGGCAGCCAGGCCGTCGGCGATTTTCTGCGCCCGCTCGTCCAGCGCCTTGGTGATCGGGGGCCAGATGAATTTCATCGTGAACCACACCAGGATCAGAAAGACGATGGCCTGCAGGATCAGCGTTGCATTAATGTTCACGGCTCGATCCCTTCTCTCGCGTGAAGGTTCGGGCGATCAGGCCAGCACGAAGGGGTTGGCGAAGGCGAACAGCAGGGCGATGGCCACACCGATCAGGAAGGCGGCGTCGATCAGGCCGGCCAGAATGAACATCTTGGTCTGCAGTTCGTTCATCAGCTCGGGCTGGCGAGCGGAAGACTCCAGGAACTTGCCGCCCATCAGAGCGATACCGATCGAGGCACCGATGGCGCCGAGACCAACGATCAGACCGCAAGCCAGAGCGACGAGGCCGAGAATGTTTTCCATGAGAAGCTCCTAAAGGTTAAGTGGAAAAGTGAAAAGAAAACGGTAAGGGGTTCAGTGCGCGTCGTGCGCCTGGCCGGTGTAGATCAGCGTCAGCATCATGAAGATGAAGGCCTGCAGCGTGATCACCAGGATGTGGAACAGTGTCCAGACGGTTCCGGCAATGACGTGGCCGATGGCCAGGCCCACACCGGTGGCCGACAGGGCCCAGCCGCCACCCATCAGGGCGATCAGCATGAACACGAGTTCGCCGGCAAACATGTTGCCGAACAGTCGCATGCCGTGCGAGACCGTCTTGGCGACGTACTCGATGACCTGCATCAGGAAGTTGATCGGGTACAGGGCCCAGTGGTCGCCGAAGGGCGCAGCGATCAGCTCATGCGCCCAGCCGCCCAGGCCCTTGATCTTGATGTTGTAGAACAGGCAGACCAGCAGCACCGAGCACGACAGGCCCAGGGTGGTGGACAGGTCGGCCGTGGGCACGACCCGCATGTAGTCCTTGAAGCCCATGGCCGGGCCGACGTTGTGCCACAGCATGGGGATGGCGTCGACCGGCAGCATGTCCATGAAGTTCATCAGGAAGATCCAGACAAACACGGTGAGGGCCAGCGGCGCGATGACCTTGCGGCTCTGCGCATTGTGGATCACGCCCTTGGCCTGGTTCTCGACCATTTCCACCAGGATCTCGACCGCAGCCTGGAACCGGCCCGGCACGCCTGCGGTGGCCTTGCGCGCCGCCATCCAGAACACGAAGCAGCCGATGATGCCCAGCACGACCGAGAAGAAGACGGAGTCCAGGTTGAAAACGCTGAAGTCCACGATGCTGGTCTGCTTCACGCTGTTGAAGGAGAAATCCTTCTGCAGGTGCTGCAGGTGGTGGACGATGTATTCGCCGGCCGTCGGGCCCTGTGCTTCAGAAGACATAAATCACCAGTACTTCAATTCAAATTCTTGGCTGGCGACCTGCGGCGCGCCGGATGCAGCCACATGGCCACCCAGTACACCTTCATCGCCACCACAAAGCCCGCCAGCATAGCCGGCCAGCTCAGCCCGGGAACCACTTTGGGCGCCGCCACTAGCATCGCCACGGTCAAAACTATCTTGACCAGTTCCCACACAAAAAATCCTGCCAAAGCCGCACCTGCCGCTCCGGACCGCCGGGACATCGCCCGCGCCAACACACTTGCAGGCAGCACCACCGCCAGCGCCCCGTACAACACGGAGCCGGCCAGTGCGTCCCGGCCGCTCACCAGCCAGGTCAATCCCGCCGCCAGGCTTCCCGCCACCGCCTGCCAGGCCACGATGCGCCAGGGAGACAGGGCCGGATGCTGCTCACGCCACTGGCGCGCCTCTTCTGCACTCAGTAGCTTGAATTCGGCTTGCGCCGCCTCATCTTCGTCATCTGCAAAAGCCGATTGCGGCCGGGAGGGCATTTCATGCGTCATGTCGTGCGGCCCCGGCGTCTGCCTTAAACTTTTGCAAAGCCGCTGATTATAGATTTAAATCGACGGGTTCCCGGTACAAACCCGACCCCTGCCCCGGGACAAGCTGCCTCCTCCCCAGGGCCGTCGTCCTTGCGGCCCGACACTGTATCCATGTACACCTTCTTCAAGTTTTTTCACCTGGTCGCCGCCATCGTCTGGCTAGGCGGCATGAGCTTCATGCTGCTGGCCCTGCGCCCCAGCCTGCCGGCCGTCGAGGCACCGCCGCAGCGCCTGAAGCTGCTGGTCACCGTGCTGCGCCGTTTCTTCGCGGCGGTCTGGGCCGCCATCGGCGTGCTGTTGCTCAGCGGCGTGTACATGTTCGGTCACGCCGACGCCCAAGCGGCGCCGCTGGGCTGGCATCTGATGAGCGGCATCGGCTTGTTGATGTTTCTGATCTTCGGCCATCTCTACTTCTCACCCTACCGACGCCTGCAACAGGCGGTGGCCGCCGCCGACTGGCCCGCCGCCGCGGGCCGCGCCAAGACGATCGCCCGGCTGGTAGGGGTCAATTTCGTGCTGGGCTGGCTGGCCGTCGCGGCCATCGTGTTCCTCGTCTGAGCCCATGCCCGACGTCAACCTGCCCCCGCTGCCCTGTTATCTGAACGGGGACTACACGGTCCTGCCCGAGGCCAAGGTCAGTGTCATGGACCGCGGTTTCATCTTCGGCGACGGCGTCTACGAGGTGCTACCGGTCTATGGCCGCTGCCTGTTCCGCTTCGAGCAGCACATGGCCCGGCTGGAACGCAGCCTGGCCGAGCTGCGCATCCCCAACCCGCACACCCGCGCGCAGTGGTACGCCATCGCAGAACGGCTGGTGGATGCCTACGCGCGCAGCACCGGCGGCGATCCGGAAAAAGTCGAGCAGATGGTCTATCTGCAGGTCACACGTGGCGTGGCCCTGCGCGATCACGCCATGCTGCCCGGCCTCACGCCCACGGTTTTCGCCATGACCAATGTCATGAAACCGGCCAGCGAACAGCAGCGCCGCGAAGGCGTGGCCTGCGTGACGGCCGACGACTTCCGCTGGGAAAAGGCCCATATCAAGAGCACCAGCCTGCTGGGCGCCGTGTTCGCGCGCCAGATCAGCGTGGACGCGGGTGCTGCCGAGACCCTACTGTTCCGCAACGGCCTGCTCAGCGAAGGGGCCTCCAGCAATGTCTGGATCGTGAAGAACGGCGTGCTGCTGGGCCCGCCGCGCGATCATCTGGTGCTCGAAGGCATACGCTATGGCCTGCTCGAGGAAATCTGCGCCCTCCAGAGCATCCCCTTCGAGCTGCGCCGCATCTCCCGTATCGAAGTCCTGACGGCCGACGAGGTGCTGCTGAGCTCGGCCACCAAGGAAATCTTGCCTGTCACGCGCATCGACGGCCAGCCCGTCGGTGACGGCCAGCCCGGATCCGTCTACGATCTGCTTTACGCGGGCTACCAGGCCGCCAAACTGCAGGCGCGTCTGCGCCGCCCCACGCTATGAACCAGCCCCCGAGCGCACCGTCCAACCCCTCGCGCGCTGACTCGCTGATAGAGTACCCCTGCCGCTTCCCCATCAAGGTCATGGGTGCCAAGGCCGAGGGCTTTGTGCACGCCGTCACCCTGGTGGCACGCCAGTTCGACCCCGGCTTCGATGCGGCCACCATCGAGCTGCGCGAGAGCAAGGGCGGCAACTACCTGGGGGTGACCATCACCATCAACGCCACCAGCCGCGAACAGCTCGACGAGCTCTACCGTACCCTGTCCACCCACCCCATGGTCAAGGTCGTGCTCTGATGGATGTGCGCCTGCTCGGGCAGGTGGACTACCTGCCCACCTACCAGGCCATGCAGGACTACACGGCCGCGCGCACCGCCGAGACACCGGATGCGCTGTGGGTCTGCGTACACCCGCCCGTCTATACCCAGGGCCTGGCCGGCCAGGCCGATCACCTGCTGATGCCCGGTGACATTCCCGTGGTGCAGACCAACCGCGGGGGCCAGGTCACCTACCACGGCCCGGGTCAGGTCGTGGCCTACCCGCTGATCGATCTCCGGCGCGCGGGCTATTTCGTCAAGGAATACGTCTACCGCATCGAGGAGGCCGTGATCCGCACCCTGGACCACTACGGCGTCACGGGTCACCGCGTGGCTGGTGCCCCGGGCATCTATGTGCGCCTGGACGATCCGGGCAGCCACACGCCCCTGCCCCAGCGCCCGCAGAAGGGCGCGGTACCGAGCGAACCCGATTTCACCGGCCTGGGCAAGATTGCGGCCCTGGGCATCAAGGTCAGCCGCAACTGCACTTACCACGGCGTGGCGCTGAACGTGGCCATGGACCTGGAACCCTACTTGCGGATCAACCCCTGCGGCTATGCCGGGCTGCAAAGCGTGGACCTTTCTACAATCGGAGTCTCCGCCGATTGGGCCGACGTGGCCCATGTGTTGAGCCACAAGCTCCAGAACCACCTCCAGCCCTGAAGGCCCCGCCATGAGCAGCCCCACCACCGTGCGCGACGCGCAAAGCGTCGAAACCTACGATCCCAGCGCCAAGCAGAAGGCGGCCGCCAAGCTCTCGCGCATCCCGGTCAAGGTGGAAGCGGGCGAGGTGCTCAAGAAGCCCGACTGGATCCGCGTCAAGGCCGGCTCGCCCAGCACCCGCTTCTACGAGATCAAGGACATCCTGCGCGAGCACAAGCTGCACACCGTGTGCGAGGAAGCCAGCTGCCCCAACATCGGCGAATGCTTCGGCAAGGGCACGGCCACCTTCATGATCATGGGCGACAAGTGCACGCGCCGCTGCCCCTTCTGCGATGTGGGCCATGGCCGTCCCGACCCGCTGGACGTCAACGAGCCCGAGAATCTTGCCAAGACCATCGCCGCGCTCCGGCTCAAGTACGTGGTGATCACCAGCGTGGACCGCGACGACCTGCGTGACGGCGGTGCCGGCCACTTCGTCGATTGCATCCGCAAGACGCGCGAACTCTCGCCCCAGACCCAGATCGAGGTGCTGGTGCCTGACTTCCGCGGTCGCGACGACCGCGCCCTGGACATCCTCAAGGCCGCGCCGCCGGATGTGATGAACCACAACATGGAAACCGTGCCGCGCCTGTACAAGCAGGCCCGCCCGGGCAGCGACTACCAGTTCTCGCTGAACCTGCTGAAGAAGTTCAAGGCCCTGTTCCCCGATGTGCCGACCAAGAGCGGCCTGATGGTCGGCCTGGGCGAGACCGACGAGGAGATCCTCGAGGTCATGCGCGACATGCGCGCCCACAACATCGAGATGCTGACGATCGGCCAGTACCTCGCGCCCTCGAACTCGCACCTGCCCGTCAAGCGCTACGTGCACCCCGACACCTTCAAGATGTTCGAAGAAGAAGCCTACAAGATGGGCTTCACGCACGCCGCCGTGGGCGCCATGGTGCGTTCAAGCTACCACGCCGACCAGCAGGCCCACGCGGCCAGCCTGGCTGCCAAGAATTAGAAGTAAATGAGAAAGTTTAATAGTTAGCGAGAAAATTCAATTCATCGCCATGCAATTTGCCTCTGGCTATGCACCCAGACTGTCCTTCTTTCCCCAGGATGGCATGCCGTGGCGAATCGACTGGTTCGGAGATGTGGCTTTTCCGGACAGACGCGAAGGCCACAAACAGCCAGCCATGTGCTTGGCCATCTCGAGAGTCAACAAGGACACCTTCGACAGGTTTCACTGCAATCGTTCCGTCTTGAAGCAGCGCCAGATTTGGGCACCTGTGGGGTTGCTGCCCAATTTCCGGTTGGGGGACATCTGGCAGGATGGTTTCCTGTTGCAACGGGAGGTAACCCCGGCAACCACCTTCCAGAGTCTGAACATCAACCGAAGATCCTGCCGGATGGCAAAGGCCGGCATCGACGTCAATGGCCAAGGATTCCTTCTACCGGCCTCAGAGCACCCATGGCACATGCGTCACACGCATTCATATTGTCTGGTGGTAAAGCTTAAAGAGGATCATCAGCTTGTCATCCCATGTGCCGAATTAATTAGGTTCTACTTTGGTTCATCCAGCAGCCTACTCGCCACGCTCTTCACACCGCCACTGAATCGAAAGCGGCTATACAGCGATGCCCACTTTCGCTCAGACAGTGGGCGTCTGCACCTGAAACTGGCAAAGGGGATTTCTGGCTATTCAGCCGCGGACATTGGACGACTCCATCTGGATAGACACGCCTGGGCGGCCGCCTCTGAAATCGGCCTGTCTTTGCTTGAGGGCACTACTCGCAACGCCAAGGCCTACCCGCGCACGCGCTTCCCGTTTGTTGGTGAAACGACACTGGTCGCGGTCGGCGAATGGCTGTCCCTCGGAGATCAAGCAGATCGATCATTCCTGGTCCATAGCATCCAATCATGCTCGCATCAGTTCCCGTTCCGCACCCTTGCATACGACATGATGCGTGTGTCCCCGTTCGAAAGGTCGCGTCGGCAGCCGCAGGGGATCCAGACGCCACCACCCGCATCACAGTTCGCCGGCATCACGCGTTCGCCCTCTGTAGTACATCAGGATCCGTCAAAACACTTCTCACCGAGTAGTTGGTATGTGTGGCAGGGCGTCAAATTCCCTGACCTTGAGGCCAAAAGTGTCTTCAAGAGAAGCACCCTGATCGAGCGCATTCCTGCGCCTGCAGCTAATCACCGTCGGAGTTCGGTTGTAGACACGTGGGCCATAAGCGAGCCAACAGGCACACGACGCCCCGTCCGCCCGTTGGCACTGGAACTGCCTCAACAGATCCAGGCTATTGATACTGCTCCGGACTTCCTGCAGGAGCCGTTGTCGAAACTCGTCTCAATCCCCGAAGTCTCGATAACGCTCATGACTGCGAGCCACCAAGACGGTTGGAGCTTGGCAATAAATGCGATGCAGGACGACAGTCGTGCCATTGACAGCAGGTTGTACCTTCGGGACGGTCATATCAAACGCATTCGGCGCGCCTGTATCGTGCACGTCGAAGACAGAAACGGATCATTGGGATTGCTGGTCTTACTGGAGGCCACCCCCACCCAGGCCTATCTACTGACGGAATTTCCCGCCAACGAAGAGGGGGTTTCTTTAGCGCTTGAGACTTCAGCCATAAAGTTCCTCACGAAGCGTCGCTCCTTGACCAGCGGCACAATTCAGCAGCTTAGACAAATCGTCAGAAAGCGCCGTCAGAAGTAACGAGACGGCTCCAGCTGCGGCGAATCCAGCAATGGATTGGGTACAACTATCACCAGCGGACTCAAGTCAACGACTGCATTGCAGCGATAGCCGCCGGTCGGTAACTAATGCTGAGCGGCTGCTACTTGGTCGCTAACGCCATCTCTGCGTGGAGATCCATAGCTGAAAAGCAGGATGCCCAACCCGGCCTGTTTGTCCGGGTGGACACCACCCACCCCTCAGATCTCCGTTTGCTCAGAGATTTCGAGGGCGTCGTCAACTTCAATGCCTAGGTACCGCACCGTCGACTCCAGCTTGGCGTGCCCGAGAAGCAACTGCACGGCGCGAAGGTTCTTGGTTCGCCGGTAGATCAGCGTCGCCTTGGTCCTGCGCATCGAATGCGTTCCATAGTCGGCACGGTCAAGCCCTAGTTCGTCAACCCAGTGCCCGAGAATCCGCGCGTACTGCCGGGTTCCGAGATGGGGCGACTCGTGAAGTCGGCTGGGAAACAGGAAATTGTCCGGTTTCAGCCCAGCGTACTTGATCCACGCCTGCAGGGTATCTCGAGTGGTTGCGGTGATCTCGAACTGAACCGGACGCTGAGTTTTGTGCTGCATGACGATGGCGCGGGTTGCCACCTGGTCGCCATGGCAGACGTCCCGGACTTTGAGCGCGACGAGATCGCATCCACGTAACTTGCTGTCGATGCCCAGATTGAGGAGCGCAAGTTCTCGTATGCGTCCTTCCATCTGAAGGCGGACGCGGAGTGCCCAGATGTCCTTGGGCTTGAACGGCGCCTTCTGCCCTACGATCTTGCCCTTGTTCCACGGCTCGCGATGTGTGGTGTTACCTACTGTTTCCATGATGGTCTCCCATCGAGTTGAGGGGCACGTAGGATGCGCCGAGAACCGCCGGCGGACTACGATCTTGGTTTACAAGCGGGCTAGAACGGCTGGTCAGAGTCAGCTTGTGGCACGCCCCGGGTAGACACTGATCCGGCCAGGTGCGGACGGTAGCGTGGAAAGCGCAGAGTGGACACCATGTGCCGACGGGTTTCCCAGCCTTGTTATTACCTTTGGAATACCAGAGATTCAGGAATTTCCAGGCCCTAGCCTCAGCCCCTCGCCAGCTCCACAAAGGCCTGCAGGTAATCCACATCGCCATCCGATTCACGCAGGCCCAGGAAAATCTGTTTCTTGAGGCCGTGCCGGCCCAGGCGCACGGGCACGATGTCCATGCGTTCGGCGTACTCCTCGATTAGCCAGCGCGGCAGTGCCGTGACACCACGGCCGCTGGCCACCATCTGCAGCAGGATGTCGGTGGTCTCGATGGTTCGGTGCTGGCGCGGCGCGATGCCTGCGGGCGTAAGGAACTGGTTGAACACGTCCAGCCGCTCGGGTGCCACGGGGTAGGTGATGAGGATCTCCTGCGCCAGCTGTTTTGGCAGCACATGGGTCGCCCCGGCCAGCGTGTGGCTGCGCGGGACGACGAGCACCTGTTCGTAGTCGAACACGGGCTCGAAACGCAGGCCGGGTTTGAACAAGGGGTCGGGCGTGACCAGCAGGTCGATCTCAAAACCGAAGAGCGCGCCGATGCCGCCGAACTGGAATTTCTGCTTCACGTCCACGTCCACATCGGGCCAACGCGCGAGGTAGGGGGCCACGAGCTTGAGCAGCCACTGGTAGCAGGGGTGGCATTCCATGCCGATGCGCAGCGTGCCGCGTTCACCCTCGGCGTATTGCCGCAGGCGTTCTTCGGCCTGGTCCAATTGCGGCAGCACACGGTTCGCCACCGCCAGCAGGTACTCACCCGCCTGAGTGGGGATGAGCTGGCGCCCTTCGCGCAGCCAGATGGCCGTGCCCAGCAGCGACTCCAGCTTTTTCACTGAATGGCTCAGGGCTGACTGGGTCAGGCACAGGGTGTCGGCGGCGGCCGTCAACGAACCCTGTTTGGCGACTTCCTGCACGATGGCCAGATGGATGCGTTCCAGCATATATGAGCCAATCTCATGGATGATTGAAATAAGACCATTTTACGTAGTGGGTCTGCTTGCCTAGGATGCCGAGCTTCGACATCACACACACGATAGGCAACAACAACATGGCCCTGATCCACAACCTAGGCTTCCCCCGTATCGGCGCCAAGCGTGAACTCAAATTCGCCCTGGAGTCCTATTGGAAAGGCGAGTCCTCGCGCGCAACCCTGCAGGCCACGGGCGCCCAGCTGCGCCAGCGCCACTGGCAGCAGCAGGCCGGGCTGGACCTGGTGCCCGTGGGCGACTTCTCTTTCTACGACCAGGTGCTGGACATGAGCTTTACGCTGGGCAATCTGCCCGAGCGCGTGCGGGGTTTCCACGGCGAAGCCCTGGACAACTACTTCCGCATCGCACGGGGCCGTTCTGCCGTCGGGACCGACGAGCACAGTGCCTGCTGCGGTGGTGTGGCCGCGGGCGAGATGACCAAGTGGTTCGACACCAACTACCACTACATCGTGCCGGAGTTCACGGCCGCGACCGAATTCAAGCTCGATGCCTCGCGCCTGCTGGCACAGCTGGCCGAAGCCAAGGCCCAGGGTGTGAAGGTCAAGCCGGTCATCGTCGGGCCCGTCACTTACCTCGCCATCGGAAAAGCCAAGGATGATTCCGACAAGCTGGCCCTGCTGCCTCGCCTGCTCGACGTCTATGCCCAACTGCTGGAGACCCTGGCCGCGCAGGGCGTGACCTGGGTGCAGATCGACGAGCCCCTGCTCGTGACCGAGCTCGATGCTGACTGGCAACACGCCTACAACACGGCCTACCACCAGCTCAAGAGCTGCAAGGTCCAGCTGCTGTTGGCGACCTACTTCGGTCCCCTGCTGGAGAATGGCTATCTGGCTGCCAACCTGCCCGTGGCCGGCTTGCACATCGATGCGGTCCAGGGCCGTGACGACGTGCTGCCCGTGCTGAATCTGTTGCCGGCGCACAAGGTGCTGTCGCTGGGGGTGATCAGCGGCCGCAATATCTGGAAGACCGATCTGAACGCGGTGCTCGACTGGCTGGAGCCGCTCAGCGCACGCCTGGGTGACCGCCTGTGGATCGCCCCCACGTGTTCGCTGCTGCATGTACCGGTAGACCTGGACAATGAACAGAAGCTCGATGCCGAGGTGAAATCCTGGCTGGCCTTTGCGCTGCAGAAACTCGATGAACTGCAAGTGCTGGGCACCGCCCTGCGTGAGGGGCGCGCTGCGGTGCAAGACGCGCTTACCACCAACCAGGCCGCGCTGGTTGCACGGCGCACTTCACCGCGTGTGCACAACCCGGCTGTGCAGGCCGCCGTGGCCACGATCAGCGACAGCCTGGGCCAGCGTGAACACAACTATGCCCAGCGCGCACCCAAGCAGGCCGCCCTGCTGCAACTGCCCGTCTACCCGACCACCACCATCGGCTCCTTCCCGCAGACGGCCGAGATCCGCCATGCACGCAGCGAGTTCAAGGCCGGCCGCCTGGACGAGGCCGGCTACCAGGCTGCGATGAAAAAGGAGATTGAACGCAGCGTGCGCGAGCAGGAGGCCCTGGGCCTGGACGTGCTGGTGCACGGCGAGGCCGAGCGCAACGACATGGTGGAGTACTTTGGTGAGCAGCTTGAGGGCTATGCCTTCAGCCAGTTCGGCTGGGTGCAGTCCTATGGTTCGCGTTGCGTGAAGCCGCCCATCCTCTTCGGTGACATCAGCCGCCCCAAGGCGATGACGGTGGAGTGGATACGCTACGCGCAATCGCTCACGGCCAAGCCCATGAAAGGCATGCTCACGGGCCCGGTGACCATCCTCAACTGGTCCTTTGTGCGTGACGACCAGCCGCGTGCGCTGTCCTGCAAACAGCTGGCGCTGGCTATCCGCGAGGAGGTGCTGGACCTGGAGCGGGCCGGCGTGCAAGTGATCCAGATCGACGAGGCCGCGCTGCGCGAAGGCCTGCCGCTGCGTCGTTCTCAATGGAAGGTCTATCTGGACTGGGCGGTGGAGTCCTTCCGCATCACGGCCAACGGCGTGCGTGACGAGACGCAGATCCACACCCATATGTGCTATTCGGAGTTCAACGACATCATTGCCTCGATCGCCGACATGGATGCCGATGTCATCACCATCGAGACCTCACGTTCGGACATGGAGCTGCTAGATGCCTTCGACCACTTCAAGTACCCGAACGAGATCGGCCCCGGCGTCTACGACATCCACTCACCCAACATCCCGACGCAGGAACACATGGTGCAGCTGATGCGCAAGGCCGCCGAGCGCATTCCGGCCGAACGCCTCTGGGTGAACCCGGACTGTGGCCTCAAGACCCGGCAGTGGTCCGAGGTGTTGCCGGCGCTGACGCATATGGTGGGCGCGGCGCGTCAGCTGCGCGCCACCGTCGCAGCCTAGGACGTATACTGAACTCGCCTCGCGGTTTCCTGCCCAACAGCAGGAATGAAAAGGGAACGACAGAGGGATGGACACTCCATCCAAGCTGTGGCTGCCCCCGCAACTGTGATCGGTGAGTCCGCTGCCTGACAACCACTGGCTATATGCCGGGAAGGCCGCAGCGGACGACGACCCGAGAGCCAGGAGACCTGCCACGGGGCGATGTGATTGTGCATGGGGCGGGGTGTCCTCGAGCAAGATCGGTGGTGCTTCGTCCTGCCTTCGTCTTCCGCGCGCCTGCGTCTTCGGGTCAGCGCGTGTGGCCGTGTCCGCGTGCGTTGCGCCTGGTTTTGCCGTGCTCCCGCCTTCTTAACCGGAGGAAGCACCTTGTCTGTACTCGTTGAGCCCGAAACGTCCGCGCCCGCGGACACCCCCAACATGTCCCTGGTCGTGGTCGACATGGTCTGGCCCGATCAATCCAACCACCACGGCACCCTGTTCGGCGGTGCGGCCCTGTCCATGCTCGACCGCATGGCCTTCATCGTGGGCAGCAAGGTGCTGCGTGGTTCCGTGGTCACGGCCGCGGTGAGCAGGCTGGACTTTGCCGCGCCAGCGCCCGCGGGCCATCTGGTGGAGTGCCGCGCCGAGGTGTTGCAGCGGGGCCGCCGGTCCGTCACCGTAGACACCCGCCTGATCGCCGAAGACCTGCTCAGCGGTGCACGTACCCACTGCCTCTCGGGTGAGTTCGTGATGGTGCGCCAGGCTGACGAGGCGCCCGCCGATGCAGCTGAGGCAGCCGAGGTGGCGCAGGCCAGGCATGAGGCCGGTGCCGAAAACACGGCCATGGCCTGCGCCACCGTGGCTGAGATCGTCTTCCCTGGCCATGTGAACCACCGCGGCGTGCTGCACGGCGGTCCCGCCATGGCCTGGATGGCCAAGGCCGGTTTCGTGGCCGCCACGCGCCAGGTGCGTCGACCCGTGGTGATGGCGGGCACCGAACAGCTGGACTTCGTCGCCTCGGCGAGGGTGGGGGATGTGGTCGAGGTCACGGCCCGCGTTATCGGCACCGGCCGGCGCTCCATCCGTGTGCAGGTAGATATGTGGGCTGAGTCGTCGAGTAGCGGCGAACGCCGGCTCTGCGCCTCGGCCCCGCTGACTTATGTGGCCATCGAGGCTTGAGATCTCGCCGCTGCTGCCCGTGCACCGTGGTGCGCTGGGCCTGCACCTGCTGGCCCTCCCGGCCGAGCACCGGTACTCTCGCTTCGGCGCCACGCTCAGCGACGAGGCCCTGCTGCGCTGGGTGGCTCGCTTGGCCTGGGAGCGGCAACGATGCTGGGGGGCTTGGCTTCCGGGAGACCTAGGCTTGGTCGCCGTGCTTCAGCTCACCCCCACACGCCGGCTTGGCAGTTGGGAACTTGCCCTCACAGTGGCCGCCGCCCTGCATGGTCGGGGCGTGGGCACGACCCTGCTAGCTACGGCCTTGGGTCAGATGCCCGACGTACGGCAACTGGTATGCCAGCACGGCCACGCGGCCGTCTACGCCATGGCAAAGCGGCTAGGCTATGGTGTGCAGTGGCAGGGACAGCAACTGAGGTTGGCAACAGCAGCACCGCACAGCACGGTCCCGGCAACTCCGAAACGGGCTGGTAGGCGCTGATTCAATATCTGCTTTAGCAAGGAGCGAAGGTTCAACAACGCTAATTCATGGGCCCCGATAGCGGCCACCCAGTCAGCGAGCTGCTCAGTGACTGGTGTCGATGGCAGCAGTCATTGACGCTCCGAAATCAAGTGACTGCAGCCAGCCGAGGCTGTGTGGAAACAGCCAT
>DNQP01000141.1:0-1895 GCA_003500955.1 Curvibacter sp.
CGCTGGCGGCGTGCCGCAATTTTCTTGAGCATCACCCCGAGGCCCAGCTGTTGCTGGTCGGTCTGGCTGAATCCATGGCGGGTTTCAGCCATGCCCGGGCCAAGGTGGTTGCCGCCACCGAGGTGGTGGGGATGGACGACCCGATCGAGGTCGCCCTGCGCAAGAAAAAAGATTCCTCCATGCGCGTGGCGATCGAGCAGGTCAAGGCCGGCGTGGCCCAGGCCGCCGTCTCGGCGGGCAACACCGGCGCGCTGATGGCCATTGCCCGCTATGTGCTCAAGACTCTGGAGGGGATCGATCGCCCCGCCATCGCCACCCAGTTGCCCAATGCCACGGGCGGCGCCACCACGGTGCTGGATCTGGGAGCGAACGTGGATTGCACGGCCGAGCACCTGCTGCAGTTTGCGGTCATGGGCTCGGCCCTGGTCTCGGTGTTGAGGGACGAGGCCAACCCCAGCGTGGGTCTGCTCAACATCGGTGAGGAGGTCATCAAAGGCAATGAAGTCATCAAGAAGGCCGGCGAATTGCTGCGATCTGCAGCCAACTCCGGCGATTTGAATTTCTATGGCAATGTCGAGGGTAACGATATCTTCAAAGGCACGACCGATATCGTGGTCTGCGACGGTTTCGTCGGCAATGTGGCCCTGAAGACCAGCGAGGGTCTGGCGTCGATGATCGGCGGGTTCCTCAAGGAGGAGTTTTCGCGCAACATCTTGACCAAAATTGCCGCCATCTTCGCTCTTCCTGTTCTATTGGCGTTCAAAAAGCGCGTGGATCACCGGCGCTACAATGGCGCCGCCCTGCTGGGCTTGCGCGGACTGGTTTTCAAAAGCCATGGTTCGGCGGATGAGCTGGCTTTTGAGCAGGCCCTGAACCGCGCGTATGATGCAGCCCGGAACCAGCTGCTTGACCGGGTCCAGGCCCGGATCGCGCATGCCGCTCCGTTGCTGGCTGGCGTGGCCGCCTCGGAGTAGCCGGACCGGGCCGACAGACCGGTGCCGGATCCTCTTCTAACTATCAATACATGAGACGCTATTCCCGCATCACCGGTACCGGCAGCTACTTGCCGCCCAAGCGCCTGAGCAACGCCGATCTGGCAGCCCAGCTGGCCCGCGATGGCATTGAAACTTCCGATGAATGGATTGTGGAGCGCACCGGTATCCGGGCGCGTCATTTCGCCGAAGCTGGCGTGACCAGCAGCGATCTGGGGACCGAGGCCGCGCGCCGCGCCCTGGAGGCCGCCGGCGTCCAGGCCAGCGAGCTGGACCTGATCATCGTGGCGACCTCCACGCCCGACATGGTCTTCCCCTCGGTGGCCGCCATCCTGCAGAACAAGATCGGGGCCAACGGTTGTGCCGCGTTTGACGTGCAGGCGGTCTGCAGCGGCTTTGTCTACGCCCTGAGCGTGGCCGACGCCATGATCCAGACCGGCGCGGCCAGCAAGGCCCTGGTGGTGGGCGCGGAAGTGTTCTCGCGCATCATCGATTTCAAGGACCGCACGACCTGCGTGCTGTTCGGCGACGGTGCGGGTGCCGTGGTGCTGGAGGCGTCGGAGACGCCGGGCATCCTGGCCAACGATCTGCACGCCGATGGCAAGCACGTGGACATCCTGTGCACCCCGGGTCACGTGTCGGGTGGCCAGGTGCTGGGCGACCCCCTCCTTAAGATGGACGGCCAGGCCGTCTTCAAGCTTGCCGTGGGTGTGCTGGAAGAGGCCGCCCGGGCCGTGCTGGCCAAGGCCGGCAAGCAGGATACGGACATCGACTGGCTGATCCCGCACCAGGCCAATATCCGCATCATGACGGGCACGGCCAAGAAACTGAAGCTGCCCATGGACAAGGTCATCGTCACCGTGGACCAACATGGCAATACCTCGGCCGCCTCGATTCCGCTGG
>DNQP01000141.1:2282-2422 GCA_003500955.1 Curvibacter sp.
GGGCGGCGGCTTCACCTGGGGTGCCGTGCTGCTGACGATGTGAGCGTAGCCCACCTATATTCTTAGAAGACCATGAAACCGTTTGCTTTTGTATTCCCTGGCCAGGGCTCGCAGTCGGTCGGCATGCTCGATGCCTGGGG
>DNQP01000141.1:2723-3905 GCA_003500955.1 Curvibacter sp.
TCGGCATGCTCGATGCCTGGGGCGAGCACCCCGAGGTGCGCGAGGTGCTGCACGAGGCCTCCGAGGCGCTGGGCGAGAACGTGGCGCAACTGATCAAGGACGGCCCCAAGGAAGCCCTGGCGCTGACCACCAACACCCAGCCCGTGATGCTGGTGGCTGGTGTGGCCGCCTACCGCGTCTGGATGGCAGAAACCGGCGTGGCACCGCAGGCCGTGGCCGGCCACTCCCTGGGAGAGTACTCGGCCATGGTGGCGGCTGGCGTGCTGACACTGAGCCAGGCTGTACCCCTGGTGCGCTTCCGTGCCCAAGCCATGCAGGAAGCCGTGCCCGTGGGCACGGGTGCCATGGCCGCGATTCTGGGCATGGATGCTGCCAAGGTGATCGCGGGCTGTGCCGAGGCGGCGCAGGCCTTCGGTACCGGGTCCAGCGAGGTGGTCGAGGCTGTGAATTTCAACGACCCGGCGCAGACCGTGATCGCCGGCTCCAAGGCCGCGGTCGAGAAGGCCTGCGAGGTGCTCAAGGCCAACGGCGCCAAGCGCGCACTGCCGCTGCCGGTCTCGGCGCCTTTCCATTCCAGTCTCATGAAGCCGGCGGCCGAGAAGCTGCGCGAGCGGCTGGAAGAGGTGGAGTTCAGCGCGCCCAGCATCACCCTGATCAATAACATCGATGTGGCCGTGGAGGTCGACGCCGACCGTATCCGCGATGCCCTGTACCGCCAGGCCTTCGGCCCGGTGCGCTGGGTTGAGTGCGTGCGGGCCATCAAGGCCCATGGCATCGCCCATATCGTGGAATGCGGCCCGGGCAAGGTGCTGGCCGGCATGGTCAAGCGCATCGACGCCGACCTCACGGGTCTGCCGCTGTTTGATCCGGCCACGCTGGCGGAAGTGAAAGGACAACTCGCATGAGCGAAGTGAAATTCGAAGGCCAGGTGGCCCTGGTCACCGGCGCCTCGCGTGGCATCGGCGCGGCCATTGCCCATGAGCTGGCACAGCGCGGCCTCAAGGTCATCGGCACGGCGACCAGTGACGATGGGGCAGCGAAGATCAGCGCAGCCCTGGCGGCCCATGCGGGCTGCAAGGGCATCACGCTCAATGTCAACGATGCCGCGGGCTGTGAGGCGGCCATCGACGCCATCGTCAAGGAGCACGGCGCGCTGCACGTGCTGGTGAACAACGCCGGCAT
>DNQP01000298.1:0-518 GCA_003500955.1 Curvibacter sp.
TCGACGACAAGATCATCAAGCGCGCGCTGGACAACGGCGAGACCATCCGTGCCCTGACCGAACGCATGATCGCCGCCCTGCATCAGGACGCCGACGCCCTGGGCATAGCCCGGCCCGATCACGAGCCGCGTGCCACCGAGTACGTGCCGCAGATGCTGGCCCTGATCGAACGCCTGGAGCGCAAGGGTCTGGCCTACCGCTCGCCCAGCGGCGACGTGAACTACGCCGTGCGCAAGTTTCCCGGCTACGGCAAGCTCTCGGGCAAGTCGCTGGACGAGCTGCGCGCCGGTGAGCGCGTGGCCGTGCTCGACGGCAAGGACGACCCGCTGGACTTCGTGCTGTGGAAATCGGCCAAGCCCAGCGAGCCCGACGAGGCCAAGTGGGACGGCGCCTACGGCCCGGGCCGTCCGGGCTGGCACATCGAATGCTCGGCCATGAGCTGCGAGATGCTGGGTGAAAGCTTCGACATCCACGGCGGCGGCGCCGATCTGCAGTTCCCGCACCACGAGAACGAGATC
>DNQP01000298.1:668-8424 GCA_003500955.1 Curvibacter sp.
CGATGGCGTGGAGTTTCCACGCCATCGACGCGACGTCGTTCCCGTGACTGTAGCCTAACTCACCGGTTGATGGCCACGCAGGTGCTCGGCCATGACGCGGGCTGCATTTGGTCAACATCTGGACCTCCATGCGGGAGGAGTAGACCTCGCCTTCCCGCACCACGAGAACGAGATCGCCCAGAGCGAAGGCGCCACCGGCAAGGCTCTGGCGCGCTACTGGATGCACAACGGCTTCGTGCGCGTGGACAACGAGAAGATGTCCAAGTCCCTGGGCAACTTCTTCACCATCCGCGAGATCCTGCAGAAGTACGACGCGCAGACCGTGCGCTTCTTCATCCTGCGCGCGCACTACCGCAGCCCCTTGAACTACAGCGATGCGCATCTGGACGACGCGCGCAACGCGCTCAAGCGTCTGTACACGGCGCTGCAGGCCGTGCCGCCGGTCGAGGTGCAGATCGACTGGCTCGATGCCCACGCCGCGCGCTTCAAGGCCGCGATGGACGAGGACTTCGGTACCCCCGAGGCCGTGGCCGTGCTCTTCGAGCTGGCGACCGAGGTCAACAAGACCGGCTCGCGCCAGCTCGCCGGCCTGCTCAAGGCGCTGGGGGGCTGCCTGGGCCTGCTCCAGGAGGATCCGTCGAGCTTTCTCCAGGCCGGCTCGGCTCTGGACGAGGCCGCCATCCAGGTCCAGATCGAACGGCGTGCCGCGGCCAAGGCTGCGAAGAACTTCGCCGAGGCCGACCGCATCCGCAAGGACCTGCTGGCCCAGGGCATCGTCCTCAAGGACTCGGCCGCCGGCACCACTTGGGAAGTCGCACAGTGAGCCCGGCATCTGTGACCCAGCTCGCCACCCCCGATTACTGGGACGAGGCCTGCAAGCACCTGATGAAGAAGGACCGGGTGATGAAGCGCATCATTCCGCAGCACGGCGACGCCTGCCTGCGGACCCGGGGGGATGCCTTCACCACGCTGGCGCGCAGCATCGTGGGCCAGCAGATCTCGGTCAAGGCCGCGCAGTCGGTCTGGGACCGCTTTGCGGCCTTGCCCAAGCGCATGACGGCGGCCCATGTGCTCAAGCTCAAGGTCGACGACATGCGCGCCGCGGGCCTGAGCGCGCGCAAGGTCGAGTACCTGGTGGACCTGGCCCTGCATTTCGACAGCGGTGCCATCCGCGTCGCGGCCTGGAAAGGCATGGACGACGAGGCCATCATCGCCGAACTCACCGGCATCCGCGGCATCGGCCGCTGGACGGCCGAGATGTTCCTGATCTTCCACCTGATGCGGCCCAATGTGCTGCCCCTGGACGACATCGGGCTGATCAACGGCATCAGCCACAATTACTTCTCTGGCGAGTCGGTCAGCCGCAGCGATGCGCGCGAAGTGGCTGCCGCCTGGGCACCGTTCTGCAGCGTCGCAACTTGGTATATTTGGCGCTCGCTGGATCCGCTGCCGGTCGAATACTGAGGCGCCGTACAGCCCTGCCAGTCCTGTCCTTGGGCTGGCCAGAAATCTACAAGGAGGTCACAGATGGCCAAGAAGACTTTTCTCGACTTCGAGCAGCCGATTGCCGAGCTCGAAGCCAAGATCGAGGAACTGCGTTACGTTCAGACCGAATCCGCGGTCGACATCAGCGAAGAGATCGACCAGCTGAGCAAGAAGAGCCTGCAGCTGACCAAGGACGTCTACAGCGACCTGAACCCCTGGCAGATCACCAAGATCGCGCGGCATCCGGAGCGGCCCTACACGCTGGACTACATCAACGAGCTCTTCACCGACTTCGTCGAGATGCACGGTGACCGCCATTTCGCGGACGACTTGAGCATCGTCGGCGGTCTGGCCCGTTTCAACGGTACGCCCTGCATGGTGCTGGGCCAGCAGAAGGGTCGCGACACCAAGGAGCGCGGCCTGCGCAACTTCGGCATGAGCAAGCCCGAGGGCTACCGCAAGGCCCTGCGCCTGATGAAGACGGCCGAGAAGTTCGGCCTGCCCGTGTTTACTTTCGTCGACACGCCCGGTGCCTATCCCGGCATCGACGCCGAAGAGCGTGGCCAGTCCGAAGCCATCGGCCGCAACATCTTCGAGATGGCGCAGCTGGAGGTACCCATCATCACCACCATCATCGGCGAAGGCGGCTCGGGTGGCGCGCTGGCCATCTCGGTGGCCGACCAGGTGCTGATGCTGCAGTACTCGGTCTACTCGGTGATCAGTCCTGAGGGCTGCGCCTCCATCCTCTGGAAGACCGCCGAGCGCGCGCAGGATGCGGCCGAGGCCCTGGGCATCACGGCGCATCGCCTCAAGGCCCTGGGCCTGGTCGACAAGATCGTCAATGAGCCCGTGGGCGGCGCGCACCGCGATCCCAAGCAGATGGCGGCCTTCCTCAAGCGTGCCCTGGTCGACGCCTACCGTCAGGTGGCCGACCTCAAGGTCAAGGAACTGCTGGACCGCCGCTACGAGCGCCTGCAGAGCTATGGCCGTTACACCGACACCAAGGCCAGCGGCAAATAGGAAGTCCAGGTCCTCCGCGCGGGTGTGCCCATGACGCGCAGTCTCGCGCAGGCCATGGACGCGTTCCGGCCCGGACTGCCCCTGGCCGTGGCCTACAGCGGCGGCGCCGATTCCACCGCCCTGCTGTTGGCCTGCGCAGAGAAGTGGCCCGGCCAGATCAGCGCCATCCACATCCATCACGGCCTGCAGGCCGCAGCCGACGGTTTCGAGCAGCATTGCCGCGCGACCTGCGCCCGGCTCGGTGTGCCCTTGCAGGTCTTGCGCGTCGACGCCCGCCCTGGGCCCGGCCAGAGTCCCGAGGATGCCGCACGCAGCGCACGCTACGCGGCCTTGCGCCAGGCGGCCGTAGCTGCACACCCGCCGATCCGCCATATCGCCCTGGCCCAGCACGCCGACGACCAGGTTGAGACCCTGCTGCTGGCGCTGAGCCGCGGCGCCGGCCTGCCGGGCCTGAGCGCCATGCCGGCGCAGTGGGAGCGGGACGGTATCTGCTACTACCGCCCCTTGCTGGAGGTGAGTGGTCTTGCGCTGCGCGAGGATCTGCGCGCACGGGGTGCCACCTGGATCGAGGATCCCTCGAACGCCGACGAGCAGTACACACGCAACCGTATCCGGGCCCGACTGCTGCCGGCGCTGGAGGCGACCTTCCCGCAGTTTCGCGACACCTTTGGCCGCAGCGCCGCGCACGCAGCCCAGGCCCAAGGCCTGCTCGACGAGCTCGCGGCGCAGGATCTCGCGCAGGTGGGGCAGCCGCCGCAGATCGATCGCCTGCGCGAGCTGGCGCGGGAACGTCAGGCCAATGCGCTGCGGCACTGGCTGCGCAGCGCCCACGGCGCAGCGGCGAGCACCGCGCAGATGGAGGAGTTGCTGGACCAGATCGCCGCCTGCAGCACACGCGGCCACGGCATCCGTCTCAAGGTCGGCGCGGGCCACGTCGAGCGGCAGGGGCCGGTGCTGGCTTGGTACAATCCCTAGGCTTTGCCCGCCTGGTGCCCCAGGTTCGGGCCTGACGCTCCTCCTGTAGACACCGGTTGCCGCGGCGCAGGCTGCGACGGCCAACCACCCGATATTTTTCAATGGCACTGATCGTTCACAAGTACGGCGGCACGTCCATGGGCTCGACCGAGCGCATCCGCAACGTCGCCAAGCGCGTCGCCAAGTGGGCCCGCGCCGGCCACCAGATGGTGGTGGTGCCCTCGGCCATGAGCGGCGAGACCAACCGCCTGCTCGGTCTGGCCAAGGAACTGGCGCCCCCCAAGTCCAGCGACGCCACCAACCGCGAGCTCGACATGCTGGCCGCCACCGGCGAGCAGGCCTCCAGCGCGCTGCTGGCCATCGCCCTGCAGGCCGAAGGCATGGAATCGGTCAGCTACGCGGGCTGGCAGGTCCCCATCGTCACCAACAGCGCCTACACCAAGGCCCGCATCGAGTCCATCGACGACCAGCGCATCCGTGCCGATCTCGCGGCCGGCAAGGTGGTCATCGTGACCGGCTTCCAGGGCATCGACGGCGAAGGCCACATCACGACCCTGGGTCGTGGCGGCTCCGACACCTCGGCCGTGGCCGTGGCGGCTGCGATGAAGGCCGACGAGTGTTTGATCTACACCGATGTCGATGGCGTCTACACCACCGACCCGCGCGTCGTGCCCGAGGCACGTCGCCTGCATACCGTGAGTTTCGAGGAAATGCTCGAAATGGCCTCCATGGGCTCCAAGGTGCTGCAGATCCGCTCGGTCGAATTCGCCGGCAAATACAAGGTGCCGCTGCGCGTGCTCTCCAGCTTCACGCCCTGGGACATCGATCTCAACGAAGAAGCCAAGTCCGGCACGTTGATCACTTTTGAGGAAGATGAAAAGATGGAACAAGCCATTGTTTCCGGCATCGCGTTCAACCGCGACGAGGCCAAGATTTCCATGGTCGGTGTGCCCGACAAGCCCGGCATCGCCTACCAGATCCTGGGTGCCGTGGCCGAGGCCAACATCGAAGTCGACATGATCATCCAGAACATCAGCAAGGATGGCAAGACCGACTTCAGCTTCACCGTCAACCGCAACGACTACGCCCGCGCCGTCGACCTGCTCAAGGACAAGGTCATGCCGGCCCTGGGCGCCAAGGAAGTCATCGGCGACACCAAGATCTGCAAGGTCTCCATCGTCGGCATCGGCATGCGCAGCCACGTGGGCATCGCCAGCAAGATGTTCCGCGCGCTCAGCGAGGAAGGCATCAACATCCAGATGATCTCCACCAGCGAGATCAAGACCTCGGTCGTGATCGACGAGAAGTACATGGAACTGGCCGTGCGCGCCCTGCACAAGGCCTTCGACCTGGACCAGCCGTCGGCCTGAATTTCAGCCTGACAGCCGCGGGATTCATGCGATAATCCCGCTGACCTTTTGGAGACGTGACCGAGTGGCCGAAGGTGCTCCCCTGCTAAGGGAGTATGGGGTGTAGAGCCTCATCGAGGGTTCGAATCCCTCCGTCTCCGCCAACCATTGAAATCAATGACTTACGTTGATTTCTGGCCCTAAAAGCCCGACCTAACCAGTCGGGCTTTTTTATTGTTTTTGATCCGGAGTGTCCCGAAATTGTCCCGGGATTGCTTATCTCGGCTTATCGGTGTTTAGGGCGTAGGCCCGGAATTGTCCCGGGCCACATCAGCTCATCGAATACCGCTGCAACAAGCTCAACACCATCCGACGAACGGCAAACCGATATCGCTTATTCACTCATCAAGGGTGATCGATTCAAAAGCGATATCGGTTATTCGCCTCAGTCTCATCGAGCAGGGCGCTCGAACACCTGCAAGGACTTGATCGATACGTTAACCCTTGCTAATCTATTCATGTCTTTGAAAACGACAGCCAACTCATCGAGAGTCGCACTTGGTGAGGGATGCCCTGGCCCAGGGCGCTGAAACGAGTCAATTACCACGCGGGAGCCGGCGCAGCAGCGCCGCCTGGCTGAGCCAGGGTGACATCAGGACGGCCTTGGAAGGAAGAAGCCACGCGACGACAAAAAAGTCGTCTTCCATCGTGCTTAACCTTTCAAGGAGCTGTCGTGGCCACAACCACCGCAACCCGTAACCGAATCAAAATCGCCGACCGGATCGACCTGTCGGCCCCGATCGTCCCGCATCGGTACTACCCCGCCGATTTCGTCGCGGAGCTGGTGCTTATGAGCCCCCGCGCCGTTACCGGCGTCGCAGAGCAGGTAAGGGAGACAGGCAAGCAGAGCCCCTCGATCCCTCGGCCTAGCTGGATCCTGGCCTACACGCCAGCGGGAAAGGATAAGCTGCGATTCCGAGGGATCGACATCCTGATCTGGCAGGACCAAGTTGCAGGCCTGTCTCCGTCTCCTGGCCTCGCCTTCGTCGGAGACGACAAAAGGACTGCGGCTAGGCTCCCCAAGCGCAAGCCGAAAGAGCGCGCGGGGGCCGCAGCATGATGCACGTATACCTCTCTCCCGCCCGCGAGGCCGCGCAGAGCCTCATCGAGCTCGTGCTCTTCGCTATGGCCGAGCACGATGACATGCTCGACCAGTACCTCGAGGGCTCGCGCGACCGGTTCAAGCAAGTTGTCGACAAGGTAGCCGATGTGGTCCTCGACCCCGACGTGGACGACGACCTGGCGCTCGAGTGCAGCGAGGATCTATGCGTCCTGCTGCACCGGCTGCTGCGCGTAGGCCTGATCCTGTCGGCTCAACGAAAGCTGCGCGAGGAGCTCGTAGCCCTCATGGGCGACTTCGAAAAGCAGATGGACCTGCGCGACGAGTCACTCGACCTGGCGAAGCAGGCGATCGACAAGGCAATGGGGAAGTGGAAGGAGGGCGGCGCGCGGTGAACTGACTTGCGTCGGCCCACCGCGGCCAGGTAGATGAGTGCTACACACACTCGACGGCAAACGAAGTGTAGCCCCATATCAGACCCTGGCGCAAGGCTTCCGCCATCAGATCCTGCGAGCCGGCAGCGATGCTGACTCTCAAAAACTTCTTGCGCATGGGCGCCATCTGGACAGGCCCTGGCGCAGAGCGCCTCAAGACGAGGCGATGCCGCGTCCTGCTTGAGCACATCGCTGCGAAGGTGCAGCCGGATCGACCTTGCGCTCCCGTGCGCCTGGCCACGCGCAAGCTTTCCGACGACCTATACAAAGAACGAGCGGCCCGCCTGGCTATCGCCGAACTTGTTTCCCTCGGTGTCATCCAGCGCGAGCGGCAGAGGTCCAAGAAAGAAAAGAGAGAGGACGTGGCACTGACGCGAGTACATCAGGACATCGTTGTCGCCGCTGCACGCTGGACCGCCGACAGGCAGGCTCTGCGGGCCGCTGGCAAGCGACGCAAGGATGAGCTGCCACCGCCCATTGAAATCACCGTCCCGCTGATCTGGCCAGGCGAGCAAAAGGACGCAAAAAACGACCCAAAACCCCAGGTAAACGAGCCGGAAAACGAGGCCCCAAAGGAGGCCGCACCAATGGAGATGAAAAACCCGCTGAAATCCGACCAGACCTCTGGAAACCCGCATGAACAGGGGCCTTGCGAGGAAGCAGCATGCAAAAAGTGCAGTCATAGGTATGCAAAATTTGCCGAGACTGGTATTCCACACCCCCCCAGCCCTGCGGAAGCAGGTGCTGGCGGGGGCGTGCAGGACCCGGCTGCTGGTCCTGGCGGCGGCACTGACCATGGACCTGCCTTGGCTCCCTTGTCTTCCCTGTCTTCAACCCCTGGACCCGCGAAAGCGGGTACTTGGGGGGGCGTGGGCTATCCCGTCACGATCAAAAACCCTCAAGGAAGGGCACCGGCGAGCAAGCAGATGCTCCACAGGAGAGCATTTCGAGCAGCGTCCGCTGCCTGGAGGGGGTCACAAGCTCAAGCTGATTTTTTTGCGCGCAGGAGGGCAGGGCTATGAGCAGCAGGCCGTTCGTTGCGACCTCCCCCGAGATCCTTCATGAGTGCCGGATTTTCGGTGGGCGGATCCAGATGTTCATGGATTCGATCTACACGCCTGACGAAGGTGTGAAGGATCGATCAACCCCTTCGATCCTCAGCTTGTGCCTGGTGCGGCCTGGCGAGCGCGGCCGCATGCCGATTTTCGATAAGCACATGCAGCGGCGCGGAGGCCTGATCGGCCTGGGCGCGGTTCCTGCCGTCGATGACGAGGGAGTCGAGGACGATGAGGTCAAGCGGTCGTATGGAACCACACGATGGCCAGACCTTCACAAAATGGCCTATGCGCGCTCCAAATCTATTTTTGAGGCCC
>DNQP01000076.1:0-2941 GCA_003500955.1 Curvibacter sp.
GCTCGCCCTTGACCAGCAGGGGGCGCTTGAGGGTGATGGCGGCGTTGACCGACAGCATCAGGTCCTGGGTGGCGACGTAGTTCGAAGTACCTTGGAATTTCATGGGCGCAGGCGGCTGGGAGGCCGGGGAAAACCGGTCGATATAATGTGAGGCTGATTTATTCAACCACAGGCTGATTGTCCTCGCAAAATGAAGAATCTGTCGCTGACGTTCTCCTCGCTGCTTGTCGCTTCTGCGACGGTGTTTTCCGCCCACGCCCAGGAGCTCAAGGGTGACGCCAAGGCCGGCGAGACCAAGGTGGCCATGTGCATCGGCTGCCACGGCATCCCGGGCTACCAGGCCAGCTTTCCCGAGGTGTATCGCGTGCCCATGATCTCGGGCCAGAACGCCAAGTACATCGCCTCCGCCCTGACGGCCTACCAGAAGGGCGAGCGCAAGCACCCCTCCATGCGCGCCATCGCCGAGAGCCTGAGCGAGCAGGACATCGTTGACGTGTCCGCCTTCTACGAAGCCCATGGCAAGACCGGCGCCCCCGCTTCTGTCAAGGCTGCCCCGGCGCCCTCGGCCAAGGTGGCCGAGCTGCTGAACAAGGGCGGGTGCATCGCCTGCCACGGCGACAACTTCAACAAGCCCGTGGACCCCAGCTACCCCAAGGTGGGCGGCCAGCCGGCTGACTACCTGTTTGTCGCCCTCAAGTCCTACAAGACCGAAGGCCAAGCCAACTGGGGCCGTTCCAACGGCATCATGGGCGGCATCGCCAAGCAGTTCAGCAATGCCGAGCTCAAGGAACTCGCGGGCTACATCAGCAGCCTGCCGGGTGAGCTCAAGACCGTGCCGCAGAGCAAGTTCCGCTGAGTTTTCCGCGCACCAGCAAAAAGCCGCTCACCGAGCGGCTTTTTGTTTTGTCTTCGGCCGCTGCGCTTAACTTTGCGACGCAAAGTTAGCCTGCGACGCAACCCGCAGGCGGGTTGTCAGTCTTGGGTGGCGCGCTGCTGCACGCAATCGATATAGGCCGCGCCATCGGGTGGGCGGCCCGCGCGCTGGCTTTCCCAGACCATGCGGCCCAGGCAGTCCATGACCTCGTGATGGGCGGCGTGCAGGTCATTGCGCTTGGCCGCCAGCAGCTCCACGGCCTGGCGTATGCCGCGCGGCTGGTCGATGCTGCACTGCTCGCTGATCGACAGGTGCATGGACAGGTGCAGGAACGGGTTCTCGCGCCCAGCCTCGGCCTGGGTCATGTTGGCCAGCGCGGCATCCACGTCGGCGAATTCGGCGTGGTACTCGGGGTGTTCATCGATCCACTGGCTGGCCAGCAGCTCGATGGCTTCCAGAGGCTGGCCGGCACGGGACTTGGCGTAGACACCGCAGAAGAAGCGGCGCACATCGGCCTGGGAGGGCTGGAACATCATGCTGCGAATTATCCCAGCCGCTGAGAGATGGTGCGCGCCGCGCGCTGCAGCGCGGGCAGCAGCGTCTCCTGCGCCACCTTGGTGTTGGTGCGGTTGGCCTGGCCGCTGAGGTTGAGCGCCGCGATCACGCGACCGCTGCGGTCCGTGATGGGCGCAGCCAGCGAGATCAGCCCCTCCTCCAGCTCCTGGTTCACCAGGCTCCAGCCCTGGCGGCGCACCTGCTGCACCTTGGCCAGCAGCGTGTCGATGTCCGTCACCGTGTGTTTGGTCAGGGCCTTGGGGCGTGCGGCCTTGAGGCGCCGCAGCACTTCCTCGTCGTCCAGCCCGGCCAGCAGCACGCGGCCCATGCTGGTGCAGTAGGCCGGCAGGCGCGAGCCCACGCCCAGGCCGATGCTCATGATCTTGTGGGTGGGCACGCGCAGCACGTAGACGATGTCCGTGCCCTCGAGCACCGCGGCCGAGCTCGATTCCTTGACCTCGTCGACCAGGGCCTCCATCACGGGCTCGGCCAGGTTCCAGATCGGCAGGGACGACAGATAGGCAAAGCCCAGGTCCAGGATGCGTGCCGTCAGGCGGAAGTGCTTGCCGTCGCTGTCCACATAACCGAGCGTCTGCAGCGTGAGCAGGATACGGCGCGCGCCGGCACGCGTGAGGCCGGTGCGCGCGGCCACTTCGCTCAGCGTCTGCTGGGGTGCGGCCGTGCTGAAGGAGCGGATCACCTCCAGTCCGCGCGCGAAAGACTGCACATAGCTGTCGCCAGGCTGGGGGGTGGTCGCGGGAGTGACGGGCGGCATGGATATGCTTCAGCGCTTTGTTCTAGAATTCATTATACGAACAAATGTTCTATATACGAACATTTGGAGATTCAAGACAGGAGCAACTCCATGATCAACAAGATCGCGGCCTCGGTGGCCGAGGCGCTGGCCGGCGTGAAGGACGGGTCCACCGTCATGATCGGCGGCTTCGGCACGGCGGGCATCCCGCTGGAGCTGATCGACGGCCTCATTGAGCAGGGCGCGAAGGACCTCACGGTGGTCAATAACAACGCCGGCAACGGCGACACGGGCCTGGCCGCGCTGCTGGCCACAGGCCGCGTGCGCAAGATCATCTGCAGCTTCCCGCGCCAGGCCGACAGCCACGTCTTCGACGGCCTCTACCGCAGTGGCAAGCTCGAGCTGGAGCTGGTGCCCCAGGGCAATCTGTCGGAGCGTATCCGCGCTGCGGGCGCGGGCATCGGCGGCTTCTTCACGCCCACGGGCTACGGCACCGAGCTGGCCAAGGGCAAGGAGACGCGCGTGATCGATGGCAAGGGCTATGTGCTGGAAACCCCCATCCACGGCGACGTGGCCCTGGTCAAGGCCGAGCGTGGCGACCGCTGGGGCAACCTGACCTATCGCAAGACCGCGCGCAACTTCGGCCCCAGCATGGCCATGGCCTGCAAGCAGACGATTGCCAGCGTGCACGAGATCGTGGAGCTCGGCGAACTCGACCCCGAGGCCGTGGTGACGCCGGCCATCTATGTGAGCAAGAT
>DNQP01000076.1:3272-4011 GCA_003500955.1 Curvibacter sp.
GTGAAGATCGAACGCCAGGCCACCCAGGCTGGCGGTTTCAAGAAGGCGGCATGATCATGAGCTATCAAAAACGTAGCAAAGACCAGCTGGCCGCACGCGTGGCTCAGGACATTCCCGAGGGCGCGGTGGTCAACCTCGGCATTGGCCAGCCCACGCTGGTGGCCAACCACATTCCCAAGACGCGCGAGGTGCTGCTGCACAGCGAAAACGGCCTGCTGGGCATGGGCCCGGCACCGGCCGCAGGTGAGGAGGACTATGACCTCATCAATGCAGGCAAGCAGCCCGTCACGCTGCTGCCCGGCGGTTCCTACTTCCACCACACCGACAGCTTCGCGATGATGCGCGGCGGGCATCTGGACATCTGCGTGCTCGGGGCCTTCCAGGTCAGCGCCACGGGCGACCTGGCCAACTGGCACACCGGCGAGAAGGACGCGATTCCCGCCGTGGGCGGTGCCATGGACTTGGCCGTGGGCGCCAAGCAGACCTGGGTCATGATGGACCTGCTGACCAAGCAGGGCGAGAGCAAGATCGTGCAGGCTTGCACCTATCCGCTCACCGGCATTGCCTGCGTCAAGCGCGTCTACACCGACGTCTGCACGTTGGATTGCACACCGCAAGGGCTCAAGCTCGTTGATCTGGTCGACGGCCTCACGCAGGCCGAACTGGAGAAGATGATCGGCCTGCCGATCGCCAGATAAGGACGCTCCACCTATTCGTTCGGGCTGAGCCTGTCGAAGCC
>DNQP01000076.1:4372-4782 GCA_003500955.1 Curvibacter sp.
ACTTCGACAAGCTCAGTGCGAACGGTTTCAGGAGAGACTCATCATGAACCAGGCTTACATCTGCGACGCCATCCGCACTCCCTTCGGCCGCTACGGCGGCGTGCTCTCGAGTGTGCGCACCGACGACCTCGGCGCCATTCCCATCGCTGCGCTGATGGCGCGCAACCCCAAAGTCGACTGGGCCGCCCTGAGCGATGTGATCTACGGCTGCGTCAACCAGGCTGGCGAGGACAACCGCAACGTGGGCCGCATGTCGGCCTTGCTGGCCGGCCTGCCGCCCGAGGTGGCGGCTTCCACAGTGAACCGCCTTTGTGGTTCGGGGCTGGATGCACTGGGCAGCGCGGCGCGCGCGATCAAGGCCGGCGAGGCCAGCCTGATGATCGCCGGCGGCGTGGAGAGCATGAGCCGCG
>DNQP01000096.1:0-7131 GCA_003500955.1 Curvibacter sp.
CCAGCTCGCTCACGCGCAGGCCGCTGGCGTACATGAGCTCGATCATGGTGCGGTCCCGCACGGCCAGCGGCGTGTCCTCGCCCGGCGCGGCCAGCAGGGCCTCGACCTGGGCCTCGGTCAGCGTCTTGGGCACGCGCAGCGGCTGCCTGGCGGCTTGCAGGCGCAGCGTGGGATCGGCGTCGATGCGGCGCTCGCGCAAGGCCCAGCGGAAGAAGCGCTTGAAGACCGTGAGCCGGCGGTTGGCGGTGGTGGCGCGGGTGGCCGCGTGGCGCGCCGCGAAATAGGCGTTGAGCTCTGCCTCCGTGCTCTGCAAAAGCGTACGCCCGCGGCCTTGCAGCCAGCGGGCGTAGAGCGTGAGGTCGCGGCGGTAGGCCGTCAGCGTGTTGCGCGACAGGCCTTCCTCTAGCCACAGGGCATCGACGAAGGCGTCGATCTCGGCATCGTCCATGCCCTGGGCCGCGGCATCAATCGAGCTTGAGGCCGGCGGTGTCGACCACCTTCTTGTAGACCTCGTACTCGGCCTTCATCTGGGCGGCGAACTCGGTCGGCGTGTTGCCGATCACGATGGAGCCGGTGTCCTCGATGCGCTTGCGCACGGCCGGGTCCTTGAGCACTTCACGCACCGCGGCGTTGACCTTGTCCACGACCTCCTTGGGCAGGCCCTTGGGGCCGAGGATGCCGTAGTAGGCCATGCGGTTCACAGGCTCCAGGCCCACTTCCTTGAAGGTGGGCACATTGGGCAGCACGGCCAGGCGCTGCGGCGCGGCCACCACGATGGCGTTCAGGCGGCCGCTCTGGATGAAAGGCAGGGCCGAGGGCAGGTTGTCGAAGATGATCGGCACCTGGCCGGCCACAGTGTCGTTGAGGGCCGGACCCGCACCACGGTAGGGGATGTGGGTCATGAAGGTGCCGGTCTGGTTCTTGTACAGCTCGGTCTGCAGGTGGCCGATGCCGCCCGTGCCTGAGGAGGCATAGGAGTACTTGCCCGGCGACTTCTTGAGCTCGGCCAGGAAGGCCTTGTGGTCCTTGGCGGGGAAGCTCGGGTGCACGGCAATCACGTTGGGCGTGGCCGCGATGTTGATGATGGCCGTGAAATCGGTCTGTGCGTTGTAGGGGATCTTGGGGTTGATCGCAGGGTTGGCGGCCGTGGTCGAGACCGTGGCCATGCCCAGGGTGTAGCCGTCCGCGGCGGACTTGGCCGTCTCGTTGGCACCGACCACGCCACCACCGCCGGCCTTGTTCTCGACCACCACAGGCTGACCCAGAGCCTTGCCCAGGGGCTCGGCGATCACGCGCGCGATGATGTCGGTGGTGCCGCCCGGTGCGAAGGGCACCTGGAGCTTGATGGGCTTGTTGGGATAGCCTTGTGCGAAGGCGGTGCCAGCGGCAGCCAGCAGGCTGAGGGCAAAAAGGGCACGTCTCTGCATGGTCTCGGTCTCCAGAAAGTTGACAGTGAGACCGATTCTATTGCCCCAGCAATCCCCTTTTTAGTCGGGTATCCACGGGGTGGGGACCGACAAATATCCCCAGCAGCGCCTGGTAGAAATCCGCACCGGCTATGGCCTGGCCGCGCGGCACCTCGTTGACGGCCAGCATCAAGCCCTGGCCTGGCAGGTAGTCGAGGTTGATGGTGTCGCCTTCGCGCGCGGTGCCGATGCTGTCGATGGTGCGCGAGAAGGCCTCGGCGCGCGCCTGCAGCGCGGCCCACTCGGCCTCGCTGGCATTCTTTTGCATGCCGCGCACCAGGGCCTTCTTGATCTCGCCCGGCCCCACGTCCATGAGCATGCGCAGCTGCAGGCGGCGCGGGGCGTCATGGTCCAGCACCTGCTGCGCCTCGCGCGTCTTCTCGGGCAGGTAGAGGGCCGCGACAAAGGCCTTGAAGATCCAGGCCGCGCGCACGCCCAGGCCATTGAGCTGCAGCTCGTGCTGCGCCACGCGCACACGCTCCTCGAAGCGCTGACCTTCGAGCACCACGGCACGTGCCGGCAAGGCGACCAGCACACCGGCCAGCAACAGGGACAAGAGCAAGGAAATTCGCATAGGGCTACAACGCGGCACGACCGCTGTGCGCCGACAGGCAGGCTGGGCCCGGCACGCGACGGCAGGCTGGTATTCTCCCCGGGTGAACTATGCGCAACTGCTCTTCCCCGATTTTTCCCTGATCCTGTGCGGGTATCTGGTCTGCCGCTACACCGCGCTCAACCGGCCGGTCTGGGACCAGGTCGAGGTGCTGGTCTACTACTTCCTCTTCCCGGTGCTGCTGTTCCACAGCATCGTGCGCAGCACGCTGGACCTGGCCGGCGCCTCCAGCCTGATCGCGGCCGGTGTGGGCATGGGCCTGATCGGCATCGCTCTGGCCTATGCCCTGCCCCACCTGCCCTTCATCGGGCGGCGCATCGACACGCGCCTGCACGCGGCCAGTGCGCAAGTCGCCTTCCGCTTCAACTCCTTCATCGGCCTGGCCCTGGCCGAGCGTCTGGCCGGCGCCCAGGGCCTGCTGCTGCTGGCGGTGCTGATCGGCTTCTGTGTGCCGCTGTTCAATGTGGGCGCGGTGTGGCCCATGGCCCGTCACGCCCAGCGCAGCGTGGGCCGCGAGCTGCTGCGCAACCCGCTGATCGTCGCCACCGCCTCGGGCCTGATCGCCAATGTGCTGGGCTTCAAGGTGCCCTCCTGGGCTGATCCCACACTCAACCGCATCGGCGCCGCCTCCATCGCCTTGGGCCTGATGGCTGCGGGCGCAGGGCTGCGCTTTGCGAGCCTGGGCCAGGCCAAGACCCTGGCGGTGGCCGTGCTGAGCATCAAGCACCTGCTGCTGCCGCTGCTGGCGCTGGGCCTGTCGCAGGTCTTGGGCTTGAGTTCGGTGCAGACCACCATCCTGCTGGCCTTCTCGGCCCTGCCCACGGCGTCGAGCTGCTATGTGCTCGCCACGCGCATGGGCTACGACGGGGCCTATGTGGCCGGGCTGGTGACGCTGTCCACCCTGCTGGGCGTGGCCAGCCTGTCGTTCGCCTTGGGTGTGCTGCGCTGAGGGCGGCGCCCGCAGGCGCCGCCAGGCATCAGAAGCGGAAGTGCAGGGTGACTTCCGGACGCGTCTCGTTGCAGTTCGTCATGACCGCACGGTCGCAGGACTCCTGGCGCTCGTGGACCAGGCCCGCGCCGATGTAGGCGCTGCGGTCCAGCGCGTAATACATGCCGCCGCGCACACCATAGCTGTTGTGGCTGGCGACGTCGTTGCTGTAGATGGTGCGCGACAGGAAGACCGCCGCATAGGGCTTGAAGGTCTGACCCGTGGCCGACACGTAACGCAGCTCGGGAATGATCTTGTAGATGCTGGGGCTGTTGCCGCGCCAGAGTTCCAGGCCGATGCTGGCCTCGAACTGCTCGACGAAGAAGCGTCCGTAACGGCCACTGAGCACGGTGTAGTCCTTGCCGAACTGCTCACCCGAACCCAGCGAGAACGAGGCGCTGGTCTGGCTGCCATAGCCGCTGTACTGCGCAGCCGCGGGCAGAGCGCTCAGGGACAGTGCGGCGGCCAGGGCCAGCACGCTGCGGGATAGAAACTTCGAACGACCTGTCATCTTGGTAGGACCTCCATGGGGAAAGGTCACACCATAACAGTGCAGCGCAGGGCCGCTGTAACAAAAATATTCAGACGGTGATCAGGCCTTGAGCAGCTCAGCCATGAAGCCGTGGATGGCCTCGACCTCGGGCTTGAGCGGCGTGAAGGGCAAGCCCTCGCGGCGCAGCAGGGCGCGCATGCCGCGGTCCACCTCCTTGGCCTGCTCCTCGTCCTGGAAGCGGCCGGTGTGGATGTACTTGCGCTCCTCGCCGCGCTCGACCAGGATGTTGACATTGTTGAACTGGCGGTACCACTCGACAATCTGCTTGCGCGTCTTGCCCACGTCGCAGATGTTCTCGGGGTAGAACTCGTTGTAGTACAGCACCTGCGGCAGCGAGGATTCGGTCACCAGGTACTGCACCTGGCCATCGAGCAGGCTGAGCATCTGGAACTGCTGCTGGGCGATGCGGTACTGGTTGCGCAGGGCGTCGTAGTCCTTCTGCCAGACCAGGGACTTGGCGTAATCGGGAATCAGCTCCACGGTCTTGTGGTGCAGGTGCAGATAGAGCAGGATGGCGCCGGTGAAGAGCGACTTGTCGCTGCCCGGCCCGCCGATGATGTTGATCACCTTGGTGGGGTACAGGCGCATCTTGTTCTCGGGCAGATGCGGGGCAACGTAGGTGTACTGGATGCTCATGGTCCGGCTCCGTGGCTTCGGGATGCGGGGCGCTGCTCGAGAGCCCAGGCCGCATGCTCGCGTACCAGCGCACTCCCCTGTTGCTGCAAGCCCTGCAGTGCCCCGACTATCGCAGGGTCATCTGCAAGGCGCAAGGCATTTCCCAGCGCGACCGCGATGTTGCGCTGCCAGCGCTCATGACCGATGCGCCGGATCGCGCTGCCTTCCATGCGCTGCAGGAACTCCGCCTCGCTCCAGGCCAGCAGGGCGAGCAGGTCGCCACCGACCAGGGCCGCGCGCGGCGTGAAGTCGGGCAGCGGGTTGCGCTGCGCGTATTTGTTCCAGGGGCAGACAAGCTGGCAGTCGTCGCAGCCATAGATGCGGTTGCCCATGAGCGGGCGCAGTTCCAGAGGTATCGCCCCCGGGTGCTCGATGGTCAGGTAGGAGATGCAGCGGCGCGCGTCTAGCCGGCCCGGGCCCAGGATGGCCTGGGTGGGGCAGACCTCGATGCAGGCGCTGCAGCTGCCGCAATGGCTGCTCACGGGCTCGCTGTGCGGCAGGGCGAAGTCCACATAGATCTCGCCGAGGAAGAACATGGAGCCGGCCTCGCGGTTGAGCACCAGGGTGTGCTTGCCGCGCCAGCCCTGGCCGCTGCGCGTGGCCAGCTCGGCTTCGAGCACCGGGGCCGAGTCGGTGAAGACGCGGTGCCCGAAGGGGCCGATCTCCGCCGCCATGCGGTCGGCCAGCTGCTGCAGGCGTGCGCGCAGCACCTTGTGGTAATCCCGCCCGCGGGCATAGAGCGAGACCACGCCCTCGCGCGGGCGCTGCAGGCGCTCGAACTCGATGGCCTGCCAGCCCTCGGGCGTGACCTGCGGCAGGTAGTCCATGCGCGCGGTGATCACGCTCACCGTGCCGGGCACCAGTTCGGCCGGACGGGCGCGTTTCATGCCGTGGGCGGCCATATAAGCCATCTCACCGTGGAAACCACGCGACAACCAGTCCCTCAATCCCTCTTCTGCCGAGGACAAATCGACACCCGAGACGCCGATTTGGGAAAATCCCAGCTGACGGGCCCAGGCCCGTACTTGGGAAACGAATTGACTGCTGCTGAACGCCACGCAACCATTGTAGAAACCCGCGTCCTGGGCGACGAATCCGCCACGCAGGCCCTGGCCGATGCGCTGTCCCGGCAGCCGGCCCTGCGCAATGCCTGCATCGAATTGCATGGCAACCTCGGCGCTGGCAAGACCACTTTCGTGCGCCATCTGCTGCGGGCCCTGGGCGTGCAGGGCCGCATCAAGAGCCCCACCTACGCCGTGGTCGAACCGCACGACGTGCCGGGCCTGGCCATCTGGCATTTCGACTTCTACCGCTTCAACGACCCGCGCGAATGGGAAGACGCGGGCTTGCGCGACCTCTTCGCCAGCCCCGGCCTCAAGCTGGCCGAATGGCCC
The DNA here is from genome assembly GCA_003500955.1 of Curvibacter sp. GTDB lineage: Bacteria > Pseudomonadota > Gammaproteobacteria > Burkholderiales > Burkholderiaceae_C > Hylemonella. The sequence continues at coordinate 5,690 of DNQP01000096.1, forward strand.
GAGAAGGCCGCCGGCCTGCTGCCCCCGGCCGACCTGTCGCTCACGCTGGAGGCCCGCGCCGACGAGAGCCGCCTGGCCACGCTGGAGGCCGGCACCGCCACCGGTGTCGCGCTGTTGCAGGGACTGAAGGAGCTGCGGCCATGATCAAGCGCCGCGATCTGCTGCAGACCGGCAGCCTGGTGCTGCTGCTGGGCCGCGCCCAGATCGCCCGTGGCGCCGCCATCGTGGCCGTGCGGGTCTGGCCGGCCGAGGACTATTCCCGCGTCACGCTCGAATCGGACACCGCGCTGAAGGCGAAGCAGAGCTTCATCAGCCAGCCACCGCGCCTGGCCGTGGACATCGAGGGCATCGAGCTCAACCCCGCCTTGCGTGAGCTCGTGGCCAAGGTGCTGCCCGACGATCCCAACATCGCGGGCATCCGCGTGGGCCAGTACGCGCCCGGTGTGGTGCGTCTGGTGATCGACCTCAAGCAGCCCATCAAGCCCCAGGTCTTCACGCTCAAGCCCATCGAGCCCTACCAGCACCGCCTGGTCTTCGACCTCTACCCCACCACCCCGCCCGACCCGCTGGCCCAGCTGATCGCCCAGCGCCTGGGCCCGCAGACGCCGCCCCCCGCCGCGCCGACGCCGCCGGCCGTCGATGTCGACCCGCTGGGCGACCTGATCGCACGCCACGCCGACAAGCCGACCACTCCGGCGCCTGCCCTGCCCGCACGCAGCGGCAACCAGACCGACCGCCTGATCATCATCGCGCTCGATCCAGGCCACGGTGGCGAGGACCCGGGCGCCATCGGTCGCAACGGGACGCGCGAGAAGGACGTGGTGCTGCGCCTGGCGCGCCGCCTGCGCGATCGCATCAACGCCAGCAGCGTCAACGGCCACACCTTGCGCGCCTACCTCACGCGCGACGGTGACTACTTCGTCCCCCTGCACATGCGCGTGCAGAAGGCGCGCCAGGTGCAGGCCGATCTCTTCGTCAGCATCCACGCCGACGCCTTCTACACCCCGCGCCCGCAGGGCGCCAGCGTGTTCGCGCTCAGCCATGGCGGGGCATCGAGCAGCGCCGCGCGCTGGATGGCGGCCAAGGAGAACAAGTCCGACCTGATCGGCGGTATCAACGTCAAGTCCGAGGAAGCCCAGGTCCAGCGCGCCCTGCTGGACATGAGCACCAGCGCGCAGATCCGCGACAGTCTGCAGCTGGGCAGCACGATGCTGCAGGAGATCGGCCGCGTGGGCAAGCTGCACAAGCCGCGCGTCGAGCAGGCCGGCTTTGCCGTGCTCAAGGCGCCGGATATCCCCAGCGTGCTGGTCGAGGCCGCCTTCATCAGCAACCCCGAGGAAGAAGCCAAGCTCAACAGCGAGCGCTACCAGGAGCAGCTGGCCGATGCGCTGATGCGCGGCATCCAGGGCTATTTCGCCAAGAACCCGCCGCTGGCACGCAGC
>DNQP01000096.1:7442-23585 GCA_003500955.1 Curvibacter sp.
CCCGCCGCTGGCACGCAGCCGCAGCGTCTGAATCTCTCCCGCCGGAAAGCCTGCCCCATGGACTGGGTCATCCACTACCGCACCCTGCACCACCTGCACATGGGCCTGGCGCTCACCAGCGGCGCGCTGTTCGCCGCGCGCGGGGCGGGCCTGCTGGCGCGCCAACGCTGGTCGCAGCACCTGGTGCTGCGGCGCCTGAGCGTGATCATCGACACCGGGCTGCTGATCACGGCGCTGCGCCTGCTCTGGGAGTTGCGGCTCAACCCGCTCGTGACGCCCTGGGTGCAGATGAAGCTGGCCGTGCTGCCGCTGTACATCGTGCTGGGCCTGTGCGCCTTCAGGTATGCGCGCCAGCATGAGATTCGGGCGCTGTGCTACCTCGGCGCCCTGGCCTGCTACGGCTTCATCGTCTCGGTGGCGCTGACGCGCTCGCCCTGGGGCCTGTTCACCGCGTGGTGAGCAGCTGGACGGCCGCTCAATCGCTGTCGAGATGGGGGCGTGACATGCCTTCAGCTGGTTCGCCGGTCTCGGGATCGATCCAGTCGGAGATGCCCAGCTCGCTTTCGGCCTCCTGCAGGCTCTCGCCGGGTTCGGGCGCATCCAGGTCGGCCGCGGCCTCCATATCGGCCTGGGCTTCCTCGAAGCTGTCGTAGGGGCCGAACTCGCGGCCGCCGTCGGACAGGCTCCAGTAGTAGCCGCCGGGGCGTTTGAGCACCTGCCCCACCAGCACCTCATCGGCCTCGGGCACCGCCTTCATGCTGGCGGTCTCGCGGGCCGGGGCGGGCGGACTCTCTGCGGCTTTCTTGCGTGGCATGTCTGCACCTTCCTGCGCTCAGTGCGCCGGCATCGTCGCGGCCGGCTGGAACACATCCCTGGAGCCGACCCCGGCTCCGTGCGACGGACACCGGGCATCAACCCGGTCCTATGATGCACGCAGCCGGCTGCCCCCGGCAAGCTGGTGATTCATCCACCCCGCAGGGCGCAAGCGCCTACTCGGCCGCTGCCTGGCGCAGCGCCGCGCGCCGGGCCTTCCAGGCGCCGAAAAGCACGATCAGGCCGGGCACCAGGATCAGGCCCCAGATGATCTTGTCCAGATTGGCCTTGACCCAGGGCAGGCTCCCCAGGAAATAGCCCGCCGTGCAGATGCCCAGCACCCAGATGAAGGCGCCGATGATGTTGTAGAGCGTGAACTTCACACGGCTCATCTCGGCCACGCCCGCCACGAAAGGCACGAAGGTGCGCAGGAAGGGCATGAAGCGGGCGATGATGATGGTGATGCCGCCGTAGGTTTCGTAGAAGTTGTGAGCGCGCTCGAAGGCGCGCTTGTTGAAGAAGCGCGAGTCTTCCCACTGGAAAACCTTGGGGCCGACATAGCGCCCGATGCTGTAGTTGCACTGGTCGCCCAGGATGGCCGCGGCCAGCAGCACCGTCACCGCCACCGGATAGCTCATCAGGCCCGCGCCGGTCATCGCCCCCACCACGAAGAGCAGCGAGTCGCCGGGCAGAAAGGGCATGACCACCACCCCGGTCTCGACGAAGACGATCAGGAAAAGCAGGGCATAGACCCAGGTGCCGTAGTTCTGCACAAAGGTCTCGAGGTGCTCATCCACGTTGAGGATGAAGTCGATCAGAAAGGTGATGAGTTCCATGGGGCGTGATTATCCCTGCCCATGAAAAACGCCACCCGCAGGTGGCGTGGGGACTTTTATGCAAGGGGCACGCTCTCTTGATGAAGTGCACCCGCACGTCGGTGCACTCCAGACAGGTCCTCTTCATCGGATGGTCGGCCACCGTGTCGTCAACAGCCCCCTGCGTCCCAGAGCCCATATCGGCGATTGTGTTGACTCCCGGCCACTTGGAAAGGTGCAAGGGCACGCCTACACTGACGCCCATGCGCAATCCAATCGCGACGTCCGTACTGGCGCTGACCGCCCTGCCGGCACTGCTGCCCGCCCGGGCCGAGGACGGGCTCTGGGACCGGATGGGCCGCGCCGCCTACGCAGCGGCCAACTCACCGCGCACCTGGGCCCCGCTGCTCGGCGCCGTGGCCCTGCAGGTCGGCGACGCCGACCGCAAGCTGCAGACCCGCATGGCCGAACACACGCCGGTCTTCGGCTCCCAGCAGCGCGCTGACGAACGCAGCGACGATTTCCGCAGCTTGTCCCAGAGCCTCTGGGTCGTGACGGCACTGGTCCCCTGGGAGGATGAACCGGCCGAGGGCTGGTTCGCGGCCAAAGGCCGGGTGGTGCTGACGCAAGGCGGTGCGCGCCTGGTCACGAGCAAGCTCACAGGCGACCTCAAGGACGGCACCTCGCGCATGCGCCCCAACGGCGCAGGCGAGACCAGCATGCCCTCGGACCACGCCACGCGTGTCTCGCTCTACAACACCATGAGCGTCTACAACCTGCAGCGCATGGGCTGGTCGGCGCAGAACGTGGAACGCGCCCAGCTGGGACTGGATGTGCTGGCCGGGGCCACGGCCTGGGCACGGGTGGAAGCCAACCAGCACTACCCTTCGGACGTGCTGGTCGGCCTGGGCCTGGGCCACTTCATGGGCAGCTTCTTCACCCATGCCTTCCTCGGGCCCGCACGCGCCGAGACCCTGCAGGTCTCGCTGCTGCCGGGGCGTGAGCGCTTCGACATCCGGGTGCAGCTGAACTTCTAGGGCCTGTGCACACTGATTTCTCAAATGCGTACAGGGTGAACAGGCCCTCCACCTACAATGTCCGCGTGAACGCCGTCCTCGCCCCTGCCCCGCGTCGCCCGATCCGCGAACTGCCCGACGAGCTGATCAGCCAGATCGCCGCGGGCGAAGTCGTGGAACGCCCGGCCTCGGTGGTGCGTGAACTGGTGGACAACGCACTGGACGCCGGCGCCACGCAGATCACCGTGCGCCTGCTGGCCGGCGGCGTGCGCCTGATCTCGGTGGAGGACAACGGCGGCGGCATCCCGCGCGAGGAATTGCCCATCGCCCTCAAGCGCCACGCGACGAGCAAGATCGCCAGCCTGCAGGAGCTCGAAGCCGTGGGCACCATGGGCTTTCGCGGTGAGGCGCTGGCCGCCATCAATTCGATCGCGGACATAGCCATCCATTCGCGCACGACCGAGCAGTCCAGCGCCTTCCTGCTCGATGGCCGCACGGGCGAGATCCGGCCCGTGGCGCGCAGCACCGGCACCACGGTCGAGGTCAAGGAGCTGTTCTTCAGCACCCCGGCGCGCCGCAAATTCCTCAAGACCGACGCCACCGAGCTGGCCCACTGCATCGAATCGGTTCGTCGCCACGCCCTGGCCCGCCCCGATGTGGGCTTTGCCATCTGGCACGAAGGCAAGCTGGTCGAGCAGTGGCGCGCGTGCAGCGGACCCGAAGCCCTGCAACAGCGCCTGGCCGATGTGCTGGGTGAGGACTTCATCCACGAATCCGTGGCGGTGGACTTCAGCACAGCGGCCGCGCCCGGCGCCTTCCATGGCGTACGGGTCTGGGGCCGCGCCGGCATCCCGGACGCCGCACGCAGCCGCGCCGACCACCAGTTCTGCTACGTCAACGGCCGCTATGTGCGCGACAAGGTGCTCACGCACGCCGCGCGCAGCGCCTACGAAGACGTGCTGCACGGCCACAGGCAGCCGGTCTATGCGCTCTACATCGAGATCGACCCGGCGCGCGTGGACGTCAACGTGCACCCGACCAAGATCGAGGTGCGCTTCCGCGACAGCCGCGAGGTGCACCAGGCCGTGCGCCATGCGGTGGAAAACGCGCTGGCCGCACCGCGCGCCCAGGCCGTGGCCGAAGGCATGGCCCAGCCCGTCGCCGCCAGCCTGAGCCAGATCGCTCAGCCCCTGGCCCAGCCGGCGTCTGCTGCCTGGACCCAACCCGCTATCAATTTCAGAGCGAACGAGACACCTGCACGCGGCTACGAAGTGCGTGATCTGGGGGCGCTGTGGCAACCGGGTCCTGCCCTCAGCCCTGAACCTGTCGCGGCGCCGGTGTGGGCCACGACCGCTTCAGCCTCGACGGCGGTGACTGCCGAGCCCGACAGCGAGACCTGGCCCCTGGGCCGCGCCCTGGCGCAACTGCAGGGCGTCTACATCCTGGCCGAGAACGCCCAGGGGCTGATCGTCGTCGACATGCACGCCGCGCACGAGCGCATCGTCTACGAGCGACTCAAGAACCAGCTGGATATCAACCAGATCACGAGCCAGCCCCTGCTGATCCCCGCGAGCTTCGCCGCCACGCCACAGGAGGTTGCCACCGCCGAGGCGCACATCGATACCCTGGCCACGCTGGGCCTGGAGATCAGCCCGCTTTCCCCCAAGACCCTGGCCGTACGCGCCGTGCCGGCGACGCTGGCCCAGGGCGATGCGGTGGAGCTGGCGCGCAGCGTGCTGGCCGAGCTGGGCCAGCACGAGGGCAGCACGGTGATCGAACGCGCGCGCAACGAGCTGCTGGGCACCATGGCCTGCCACGGTGCCGTGCGCGCCAACCGCAAGCTGACGCTCGAAGAGATGAATGCGCTGCTGCGCGACATGGAGCGCACCGAGCGCTCCGACCAATGCAACCACGGCCGCCCGACCTGGCGGCAGGTCACGCTCAAGGATCTGGACGCGCTGTTCCTGCGCGGACGCTGATCTGCCCCGGAAGAGCCGCCAGCCGCTGTTCCGGGGCCCTCCCCGTACCGGTCTGGCCCCCTCCGCATTGCCACCCTTCATGCACAGACGAAGAGCATCTCCATGAAACACGCCTCCCTCTCAGCCTTTCTCGAACGCGTCAGCCAGCACAACCCCGGCCAAGCCGAATACCTGCAAGCCGTCACCGAGGTGATGGACAGCCTCTGGCCCTACATCGAACAGCACCCCAAGTACGCCGAGCAGGGCCTGCTGGAACGGCTGGTGGAGCCCGAGCGCATCATCATGTTCCGCGTGTCCTGGGTGGACGACAGGGGCCAGGTGCAGGTCAACCGCGGCTACCGCATCCAGCACAGCCTGGCCATCGGCCCCTACAAGGGTGGCATCCGCTTCCACCCCTCGGTCAACCTGTCCATCCTCAAGTTCCTGGCCTTCGAGCAGACCTTCAAGAACGCGCTGACCACCCTGCCCATGGGCGGCGGCAAGGGCGGCTCGGACTTCGACCCCAAGGGCAAGAGCCAAGGGGAGGTCATGCGTTTCTGCCAGGCCTTCGTGAGCGAGCTGTTCCGCCACATCGGCGCCGACACCGACGTGCCCGCCGGTGACATCGGCGTCGGCGGGCGCGAGGTCGGCTACATGGCCGGCATGATGAAGAAGCTCAGCAACAGCGCTGCGTCGGTCTTCACTGGCAAGGGGCTGAGCTTCGGCGGCTCGCTGATCCGCCCGGAGGCCACGGGTTACGGCACGGTCTACTTCGCCGAGGAAATGCTCAAGCAGAAGGGCATGAGCTTCGAAGGGCTGCGCGTCAGTGTCTCGGGCTCGGGCAATGTGGCGCAGTACGCCATCGAGAAGGCCATGAGCCTGGACGCCAAGGTCGTCACCGTCTCCGACTCCAGCGGCACCGTGGTCGACGAAGCGGGCTTCACCCCCGAAAAGCTCACCGTGCTCATGGACGTGAAGAACCACCACTACGGCCGCGTCAGCGACTATGCGCAGCGGGTGGGGGCCAAGTTCCATGCCGGTGCCACCCCCTGGCATGTACCGGTGGACGTGGCCCTGCCCTGCGCCACGCAGAACGAACTCAACGGCGACGATGCCCGTACGCTGGTGAAGCACGGCATCAAGTGCGTGGCCGAGGGTGCCAACATGCCTTCCACGCTGGAAGCGGTGCGCGTGTTCGAAGAGGCCCGCGTGCTCTACGCCCCGGGCAAGGCCAGCAACGCCGGGGGTGTGGCCACCTCAGGCCTGGAGATGAGCCAGAACGCCAGCCGCCTGATGTGGACCCGCGACGAGGTGGACACCCGCCTGCACGGCATCATGCGCAACATCCACGCCGCCTGCGTGCGCCACGGCAAGCGTGCCGACGGCAGCGTCAGCTATGTGGACGGCGCCAACATCGCCGGCTTCGTCAAGGTCGCCGACGCGATGCTGGCGCAGGGGGTGATCTGAAGCTGCTGTGCTGCCCCGGCCACTCCGTCGGAGACAGCCCGACGCAACAGCTCAGGCCATCAACGGTTGCACCCGCAGCGCCACGCCCGCAAGCAGTCCGACACCGAGGTGGAAGCTGCCGTGCATGAGCATCGCCGCCTCCAGCCCCTGGCGTAGCGCGGCCACGGCGAAGGCCAGTCCCAGCAGGAGGTTCCAGCACAAGGTGCGCAGCAGCAACCCGGCCGTCAGCCCGCCCGCCTCGATCGCCACCGCCGGCAGGTGGGAAACGGCGAACACCAGCGCTGCCACCAAGGCTGCCCACCAAGCCGCCGCGCGTGCTGGCAGAAAACGGGACGAGCCCAGCAGCAGCAGGGAGAGCAGGCCCCAACGCATGAGGATCTCTTCGGTCAGTCCACCATAGAGCACGCCGAGCAAGAGCCGCCCGGGATCGGCGCTCTCCAGCAGGGTGGCAAAGCCCACGGGCCGCCACGCGAAAGCCAGCCAGTGATCCAGCAGCGCGACACCCGCCCCCAGGCCCAGCCCACCCAGGACATAGCGCCCCAGCCCCGCGAGTTCAAGCCGACCACCCAGAACCCAGGGCGAGCGCAGCCCCACCCGCGGCGCTGCCCAGGCCCCCGCCAGGGCGGCAAGCAGCAGCAACAGCAGGGGATTGATCAGCAAGGCGAGCACGGGTACGCCCGGTGGCGGCGTGAGCACCCAAGGCAGGATCAGAATGCCAGGCAGACCAGCCAGCAATCCGCGAATGAGGCGTGGCGCCAAGTCGTCAGATGTCATGGTCGAATCGTAGCCGCACCGGCGAATCTGGCCTGCGCCGGCAACGCCGAAGCACCGAACACGGGCTCAAAGACGGATCCGCGCCGCGTAAGCGCGCAAGGCCTCCAGCCCCGGCTCCTTGCGGGGCCAGACCAGCTCGGCGCCGTCCCCTGCGTAGCGCGGCAGCACGTGGATGTGGACATGGGGCACGGTCTGCCAACCTGCAGGCCTATTGGTTTGTAAAAGCGTCATGCCCTCGGGCGCGAAAGCCGCTTGCACCGCCTTGGCCACGCGCGTGGCAATCGCAAACAGATGGGCGGCCTCGGCCTCCTCCAGCTCCATCACCGTCTCGACCTGGCGCTTCGTGGCCACCAGCACATGGCCCGGGTTGACCTGGCCCGCATCCATGAAGGCGATGACCTGCGCATCCTCATGGACGATGACCGCCGGGATCTCGCGGCGGATGATGCGGGTGAAGACGCTGTCGGACATGGGGGTCTCCGGAATCGGCTAGCTTGTGGGGTCATGCTGCAGACGGCCTGAACTTTTCGGGCTGCAGGCGCATCATAGGTCGCGATGAAACGCTGGTTCCTGCTCCTCCTGGCCCTGCTCACCGCCTTTGCCCTGGTCACCGGCTGCGCCACCCTCGACGAAAAGCAGCGCGGCTGGATCTTCCAGCCCTCGGACCGCAGCTGGTGGCGCGGCGAGCAGGCCGCCGAAGGCATGCAGGATGTCTGGATACCCTTCAGCTCGCAGGAAACCGGCCAGCCCGTCAAGCTGCACGGCCTCTGGCTGGAGCACCCTGATTTCGCGCGCCGGCCCGACGCCCCCGTGCTGCTCTACCTGCACGGCGCGCGCTTCAACGTCGTGGGCTCGGCCTTCCGCGCGCGGCGCATGCAGGAGCTGGGTTTCTCGGTGCTGGCCATCGACTACCGCGGTTTCGGCAAGACCTCGCAGGAACTGCCCTCGGAGGCCATGGCCTACGAGGACGCGCGCGCCGCCTGGGCCTGGCTGGCGCAGCGCCACCCCCAGCGCCCGCGCTACATCTTCGGCCACTCGCTGGGCGGGGCCATCGCCATCGACCTGGCAGCCCAGGTGGAAGACGAGCGCGGCACCCTGGTCGAGGGCACCTTCACCTCCATCCCCGACGTAGTGAGCAGCTTCAAATGGGGCTGGCTGCCCGTGGGCCCGCTGATCACCCAGCGCTTCGAAGCTGTCAAGCGCGTGGACCGCATCGGCGCCCCCCTGCTCGTGGTGCACGGCAGCGAAGACCGCCTGATCCCGCCCGAACTCGGCCGCAAGCTCTACGAAGCCGCCACCGGCCGCAAGGCCTTTGTGCTGGTCGAAGGCGGCTCGCACCACAACACGAATTCGGTGGGGCAGCCGCAGTACCGCGTGGCGCTCAACGAGTTGTTCGGGCTGCGTTAGGCCCCTTTTTAGCCGTCTGATCCCTCCCAGGTTGCTCAGGCTTGATTCGATTTGTTAGAACGCCAACAACTGCGAATCCGCTGGCAATCAGCATGAATCCGCCAAGTGTGAAATGAGTCAGCAGAACGGCATTGAACTTTGCTGGCTCATGCTTTGCGTACACCACTTTTTTAAACGAGCGGCCTCCAGAAGTCACTTCACCTGTCAAGAAATTCTCAGTGGCATTCGCCACCCACACCATAGACAGGCCGAAGAGACCAACGAACCCGATCAGCAAAACCAAACGCCCGCCTCTATGCTTCCAAAACCTCTCGAACCCGAAAAAAATCAGCATCATCGTGATTGACACCGCGCCGATCTGAATCTCATGGTCCAAGATTGGAGACAAATAGGTGACGTACTCTCGCAAATGAGGTGAATAGAAAGTGTACGTATCAGCCAATCCCCTGAATTGCGGAAATATGTCGTAACCGGCTGCACGTAGAAATCTTTCAGACAACTCAACTACAGGAGCCGAAAGGAACAAGAAAAGTGCCGTTTTAAAGCAACCTGATCTTGCTCTTTTATAGCTTGCTTCGTTGGGACGCCTATCGTAATGGTCCACGATGGTCAGTAATGACGCCACAATCAAAGCAATGGCCGAAAAGGCGATCAACAACGTAGGAATCCCTGAGAGAAGTAGGCCACCTCTTTTAGTCGGCAGGTAGGTGTATCCGGTAGCCACTTCGGCCAGCACAAAGACAAAAAGGAAAAATACCCCCATTGCGAGTGCTACGCGCCCCTTTAGCGGAATGACGTTAGGTTTATGTCTCTTCATATGTGAAGGCGTCAAATTTTCGCAATCCTACCCCCGCAGCTGATACTTCAATGTGCTCAGACGAGTTCGTTAAGCAATCTGCTACCCTCAGCCGAATGTCCGCTCCGGTTCCCGCTTCCCCCATGTCCCCGGCCCTGACCGTGCTCTTTCTGGCCCTGCTGCTGGGACTGCAGCCGATCACCACCGATCTTTATCTCCCCGCCCTGCCCGCGCTGACCGCGGGCTTCGGCGCCACGCTGCCCCAGGCCCAGCTCACCCTCACGGCCCTGCTGCTGGCCTTCGGTGTGGCGCAGCTGGTCTGCGGCCCGATTTCGGACCGCTGGGGCCGCCGGCCCGTGCTGCTCTGGGGGCTGAGCATTTACGTCGTGGCCTCGGTGGCCAGCACACTGGCACCGAGCATGGCCTGGCTGATCGCCGCACGCACGCTGCAGGGCGCGGCCATGGGCGCGGCGGTGATGTGCGCACGCGCGATCGTGCGGGATCTCTACCGCCCGGTCGAGGGTGCGCGCGTGATGTCCAAGGGCCTCACGGGCCTGGGCGTGATCGCCGCGCTCAGCGGGCCGCTGGGTGGCCTGCTGACCGATGTGGCCGGCTGGCGCGCGGCCCTGCTCGTGCTCGCCGTCTTCGGCGCGGCCACGCTGGCGCTCATCGTCTGGCGCTTCGAGGAGACCGTGCCGCAGAAGAACCCCCTGGCCCTGCAACCCGCCACGCTGCTGGCCACCTGGCGCCGCATCCTCAGCCATCGCACCTTCTGGGCCTGGTCGGCGCTGTCGGCCGGCTCCTACGGCGGGCTGTTCACGGTGCTGGCCACCTCGCCCTTCGTCTTCATCGACCTGCTGGGCGTCTCGCGCTGGGGCTACGGCCTGATCATGGCCTCGGTGTCCTTCACCTACCTCGCGGGCACCGTGCTCTGCCGCTGGCTGCTGCCGCGCTACGGCCTGCAGCGTACGGTGGCGCTGGCGGCGCGCTTCACACTCACGGGCGGCACGCTCATGGGCGTCTTCGGCCTGCTGGGCTGGCACAACGGCTGGACCATCATGGGCCCCTTCTACCTTTTCATGCTGGCGCATGGCGTGCACCAGCCCTGCAGCCAGAGCGGTGCCGTCGGGCCCTTCCCGCAATCCGCAGGCGCAGCCTCGGCACTCAATGGCTTCGGCATGGCCCTGGTGTCCTTTCTCATGGGCAGCGTGCTGGGTGTGATCATGGACGGCACGGCGCGCCCGCTGCTGTACGGTGTGTGGTTCTGGAGCGTGCTGATCGTGCTGGCCGCCTGGACCGTGGTGCAGAAACATGGCAACCCCGAGCACTGAGTTCCCGCCCTGCCTGGCGATCGCCGGCCCCACGGCCAGCGGCAAGACGGCGGCCGCGCTGGCCATCGCCAGCGTGCTGCCGGTGGAGATCATCAGCGTGGACTCGGCCCTGGTCTACCGCGGCATGGACGTGGGCACGGCCAAGCCCAGCGCGCAGGAGCTGGCTGCCGTGCCCCACCACCTGATCGACATCCGCGACCCGCTGCAGGCCTACAGCGCGGCCGAGTTCGTGCGCGACGCCACGCAGCTTGTCCATGCCATCCACGCCCGCGGCAGGCACCCGCTGCTGGTCGGCGGCACGATGCTCTATTTCAAGGCCCTGTTCGACGGCATCGACGACATGCCACCCGCGGACGCCGCGGTGCGCGCCGCGCTCGACGCCCAGGCCCAGACCGAAGGCTGGCCCGCACTGCACGCCGAGCTGCAGCGCGTGGACCCGGTCACGGCCGCACGCCTGCCGCCAGGCGACAGCCAGCGCATCCAGCGCGCGCTCGAAGTCTTCCGCCTCACGGGCCGGCCCCTCTCGTCCTTCCACACGCGCAGCGACGACGCACTGCCCTCGGCCGCAGCGCGCGCCACCACGCTGATCTCGCTGGAGCCCGCAGAACGCGCCTGGCTGCATGCACGCATCGCGCAGCGTTTCGAGGCCATGCTCACCGCCGGCCTGCTCGACGAGGTGCAGCGCCTGCGCGCGCGCGGCGACCTGCACGCAGACCTGCCGTCCATGCGCTGCGTCGGCTACCGCCAGGCCTGGGAGGCCCTGGACGACGTCTTTCCCTTGAGCGAATTGCGCGAGCGCGGCATCGCCGCCACGCGCCAGCTGGCCAAGCGCCAGATCACCTGGCTGCGCAGCATGCCACAGCGGCGCGTGGTGGCCTGCGACGCGCCGGATGCCCTGGGCCAGGTGCTGCAACTTGCGCGCGACTGGGCCACCGCCCATCCCATTCGTTAACATCGGCCAGACGCCCGGCGCTGCAGACCGGGCCTCAGGAGGAGCTGCACCCATGAGCCTGAACCGACGCCTGCTGCTCGGCGCCACCGGCGCCCTGACCCTGAGCGCCTGCAGCACCCAGCAGATGATCAATGTGGCGCTGTCCAGAAACCCCGAGGCGGCCGTCAAGAACATGGCGCAGAGCCGGGTCAATGCCTACACCTACAACCCCCAGCTCGCCCTGGCCGACCTGCGCCGCATCAAGAACGAGTACGACAAGCTCATGGGCAATCTGCAGAAGGAGAGCAGCCAGGAATGGGGCCAGCGCGAGTCGGGCACCCTGCCCAGCCGCACGCGCTACGTGAAGTACAGCGAGCACTACAGGAACCGCGTGGTGGTGGACTACGACGCCGGCACCATCCTGATCGAACACCTGGAAGACGAGGCCGTCAAGGACAAGCTGCGCAAGGCCACCGTGGTGGCCCTGCTCACACCGGGCGACCCGGGCGCCGTGGACCTGTTCTCGGACAAGGAAGTGGAGCTCACCGGCCAGCCCTATCTGCAGGAGCTCGTGGTGGACCAGAACAACGCCGTCATCAAGACGCGCGAGGACGTGGAACGCTACGCTGCCTGGCTGGTGGACAACCGTCTGCAGCAGCGCAGCATCGACGCCAACGGCAAGCCCCGCACCGTGTACGCCGTGCAGATGGCGATGATCAACACCTACATCGACAAGCGCGCGCTGCAGTACGCCAGCCTGGTGCGTGAGAACGCCGAGAAGACCGGCGTGAGCCGCAGCCTGATCTACACCATCATCCGCATCGAGAGCGCCTTCAATCCCTACGCGGTGTCCAGCGCCCCGGCCTACGGCCTGATGCAGCTCGTGCCCACCAGCGGCGGGCGCGAGGCCTACCGCAAGGCGCGTGGCGAGGACGTGATCCCGACCAAGGAGTTTCTCTTCACGCCGGCGAACAACATCGAGTTCGGCACCGCCTACCTGGGCGTGCTGCTGTTCGACAGCCCGCTGCGCGAGATCCGCGACCCGCTTTCGCGCGAGTACTGCGCCATCGCGGCCTACAACACGGGGCCGAGCAACGTCTACCGCGCTTTCAGCAGCAAGAACGGCCGGGCACGCCAGGACGAGGCGCTGGATGCCGTCAACACCATGCGCCCCGACGATGTGTACAGCGCGCTGCGCAGCAAGCTGCCCTATGCCGAGACCCGCGGCTACATTGCCAACGCGGTACAGACCAAGAAGCGCTACGCCATGATGTGACACCCGACAGTCACGCGACTGTCATCTGCGCTGCCTAGCATGCGGGCTTTCCAACCACCGCAAGCCTGTCACCATGCGCATCACCCCCCTGCTGTCCCTGCTGCTGCTCGGCGCCGCCCTGCCCGCCCAGGCGCAAAACGCCTTCCCCGCCACGCTCGCTGGCCACGCGCTGCTGCCCGCGCAGACCTACATCGCCGCGCCCAAGGACGCGCCGGCCAGCCTGCAGACCTCGGGCAAGTACACCACGCCCAACGGCCGCCGGGAGGACCGCCTGGGCGTGATCGCCGGCAGCTCCTACTTGTCGGCGAAGGACGCCCCCAAGCCCACGGGCATCAGCCTGCCCTTCCAGGGCCAGCCCCTGCAGGGCTTCTCGGGCATCAAGGCCATGCCGGACGGCAGCTACTGGGTGCTGACCGACAACGGCTTCGGCAGCAAGGCCAATTCGGCCGACGCCATGCTCATGTTTCACCAGGTCCAGCCCGACTGGAAGAGCGGCAAGGTGCAACGGCTCAAGACCGTCTTCCTGCACGATCCCGACCACAAGGTGCCCTTCCTCATCGTCAACGAAGGCACGAAGAAGCGCTACCTCACGGGCGCGGACTTCGATGTCGAGTCCATGCAGTTCATCGGCCAGCATGTCTGGTTCGGTGACGAGCTCGGCCCCTACCTGATCAAGACCGACCGCCAGGGCAAGGTGCTGGCCGTGTACGACACCTATGTCGACGGCAAGCTGGCGCGCTCGCCCGATCACTACAGCGTCACGACGCCGGCGGTGCCCGGCGCCTTCAGCACGCCGGTGCGCCGCTCGCGCGGCTACGAGGGCATGGCTGCCTCCAAGGACGGTCAGTTCCTCTACCCTCTGCTCGAGGGCCCGCTCTGGGATGAGGGCAGCAAGCAGTGGGAGAACAAGGATGGTCGCGAGTACCTGCGCGTGCTGGAGTTCAACGTCGCCAAGGGTGAGTGGACCGGCCGCTCGTGGAAGTACGCGCTGGAGCTCAAGGGCAACAACATCGGCGACTTCAACATGATCGATGCCGACACCGGCCTGATCATCGAGCGCGACAACGGCGAGGGCCTGGAGCGCACCGCCTGCAACGGCACGGCCCGCCCCAACTGCCAGAACGTGCCCGCCAGGTTCAAGCGCGTCTACAAGGTCAGCCTCAAGGACGTGGACGCCGACGGCTTCATGCGCAAGATCGGCTATGTGGACCTGCTCGACATCCAGGACCCCAAGGGCGTGGCCAAGGTCGGCGGCGAGAACGGCAAGTTCACCTTCCCCTTCGTGACCATCGAGGACGTGGACGTGGTGGACGCCGAACACATCGTCGTCGCCAACGACAACAACCTGCCCTACTCCTCGGGCCGCCAGCTGGGCCGCAACGATGACAACGAGTTCATCCTGCTGCACGTGCCGGACTTCCTCAACGCCCGCTGAAAAGGAGCGAACCATGCAACGCCGCCAACTCCTCACTGCCTTCAGCGCGGCCAGCGCCCTGGCCCTCCTGCCCGGCCTGACCCAGGCCCAGCAGGACGAGACCGTCCTGGACCTCTACCTCGTGCGCCACGGCCAGACGGCCTGGAACCTCGAGAAGCGCCTGCAAGGCGCCACCGACAATGTGCTCAACGAGACCGGCCGCCGTCAAGCCACCGAGCTGGCCCAGCGCCTGGCCGGTGTGAAGTTCACGCACATCTACAGCAGCGGCCTGAAGCGCGCGCAGGAAACCGCCGCCGCCTTCGCGGGCAGCACGCCCGTCACGCCCCTGCCGGCCCTGAACGAACGTTCCTTCGGCAAGTTCGAGGGCATCTTCGAGGACGAGCGCAGTGCCGCACTGTTTGCCGAATTCGGCAAGCGTGGCAGCATGCTCGACGACGCGCTGGACGGTGGCGAGTCGCTGCAGAGCCAGGCCGACCGCGTGAAGAGCGCGGTGCGCGACATCACGGGCAAGCACAAGACCGGTAGCGTGGCCATCGTGGCCCATGGCGGCGTGAACCCGCTGGTACTGGCCGCCCTGCTGGACCTGCCCGTGCCCGAAGCCGTGGCCCGCATCAAGCAGGCCAACGACGAGGTCTACCTCGTGCGCCTGCGCCCGGGCCAGGCACCTTCGGTCTGGAAGCAGATCGTGCGCAGCACCCTGGAACAGCTCTGATCACGCGCCCGCACAAAGAACAAGGACAGGGGTGACGATCCCTGTCCTTTTTTATGGTCAGACTGCCTCACTCGATGCGCAGCTTCTGCCCGCCCACGCCCTGCGTCTTGGGCAGCGTCAGCGTGAGCACGCCGTTGTCGTACTTCGCCTTGGCCTGGCCGGGGTCCACATCCTGCGGCAGCTGGATGCCGCGTGAGACCGCGCCGTAATAGCGCTCGCTGCGCAGCACCTTGTCGTCCTCGGTCTGCTGGTCCTCCTGCTTGACCTCGGCGCGCACCATCACCATGCCGCCTTCGATGGTGACGTGGATGTCTTCCTTGCGCACGCCCGGAATCTCGGCCGAGACCGTGTAGGCACCGCCGTTCTCCTTCACGTCCATCTTGATCGAACCCGGGCTGGGCAGGGGATCGCCGTGCAATGGCTTGACGTAAAAGCCCGGCGCCACGTCGCGGAAGAAATCGTCGAACAGGCTGCCACGTGAGATCAGAGCGTTCATGGTGTCCTCCAAGCTTCTCGCCGGCCGCACCCCTTGCGCGGCCCTGCAGAAAATATAGGAGTCACCGCCCGACTTCTCAAGCGCCGGGCGCAGCCTCGTTGACGCAGATCAAAGGCGCCGGGCCAGCGGCCTTCAGGCCGTCTGCGCCTCGCCCTGCCAGCGCGGGTAGTCCGTGTAGCCGACCGGGCCTTCGGTGTAGAAGGTGGCCGGGTTGGCCTTGTTCAGTGGCGCGCCCTGGCGCAGGCGCTCGGGCAGGTCCGGGTTGGCCAGGAAGGGCACGCCGAAGGCCACGGCGTCGAGCTGCCCGCTGGCCACGGCCTGGGCCGCCTCGGCGCCGCTGTAGCCCATGTTGCCGATCAGCACACCCTTGTAGGCGGCGCGCGCCGGCGTCATCACGTCGCCCTTCTGCAGGCCCTTGAAGTCGCCGCGCATCAGGTGCAGGTAGGCCAGGTTGTAGCGGTTCAGCTCGCCGGCCAGCCAGGTGGTCAGGCCCACGGGGTCGCTGTCGCTCATGCTGTTGAAGCTGTTGAGCGGCGACAGGCGCAGGCCCACGCGCTCGCTGCCCCAGACGGCGCAGGTCGCTTCGAGCACCTCGAACAGCAGGCGTGCGCGGTTCTCGCGCGGGCCGCCGTAGGGGCCGCTGCGCTGGTTCGAACCGTCGCGCAGGAATTCGTCGAGCAGATAGCCGTTGGCACCATGCACTTCCACGCCGTCAAAGCCCGCGGCCTTGGCGTTTTCGGCGGCCTGCTTGAAGCCGGCCACGATGCCCGGCAGCTCGTCGTCGCGCAGGGCGCGCGGCACCACATAGGCCACCTTGCCCTTGGGCGTGTGCACCATGTCGCTGGTGATGGCAATCGCGCTCGGCGCCACGGGCTGGGCGTCGCCGTTCAGATCGGGATGGCAGGCGCGGCCGCCG
>DNQP01000306.1:0-129 GCA_003500955.1 Curvibacter sp.
CGGGCGACATGATCGGCGAGATCGCCCTGGCCATCGAGATGGGGGCCGACGCCGTGGACATCGGCAAGACCATTCACCCGCATCCCACGCTGGGCGAAAGCATTGGCATGGCGGCGGAAGTGGCGCATG
>DNQP01000306.1:435-3079 GCA_003500955.1 Curvibacter sp.
CATGGCGGCGGAAGTGGCGCATGGCTCTTGCACCGACGTGCCGCCGGCGCGCAAGTAAACGCAAGAGCGATGCATCGCCAAGGCCTCACCCTCGGGTGAGGCCTTTGTCTTTCAGGACCCGCCTCGTCACCTGACCGGTCACCTGTAACGGCTCGGTACAAGGGGGTCAGGCCCCACCTCTACAATGAAACGTACCGCACCGTCACGATAGCCATGAATTTTCTTCGCCTGCTCTGGAGCTGGTTGCGTTCCTCCTTCGTTCCGTTTCTGAAGACCCGGGTCCTGCCGATTTTTCGCCACCGGGTCTTCCGTGTCCTCGTCCTGCTGCTCGGGCTGGGTCTGAGCGGCTATCTCTACTACCTCGACGTCACCATCCGCGAAGCCTTCGATGGGCGCAAGTTCGCGGTACCCGCCCGCGTCTACGGTCGCGCACTGGAGGTCTATCCGGGGCTGAAGCTCACACCCGCGCAGCTGGTCGAGGAACTGCGCTCCGTCGGCTACCGGGAGAACCCGCGGCCCGACGAGGACGCGACGTACCGCTACACGCTCAACGGCGTCGAGTTCACGAGCCGCGAATTCGCGTTCTGGGACGGCCTGCAGCCGACGCAGCGCCTGCGCGTCGAGTTTGCCAACGGTGTTGTCGCGCTGATCCAGGAGCGTGGCACGACAGACAAGGACATCCCGCTGCTGCGTCTGGAGCCGCCGCAGATCGGTGGCATCTACCCCGGCCACAACGAGGATCGCGATCTGCTGCGCCTGGCGCAGGTGCCGCAGACCCTGATCGATGCGCTGATCGCGATTGAGGACCGTAAGTTCTACACGCACTGGGGCATCGATCCGCGTGGCATCGCGCGGGCGCTGTACAAGACCCTGAGCGGCCAGCGCATCGAGGGCGGCAGCACGCTGACCCAGCAGCTGGTGAAGAACTTCTTCCTGACGTCGGAACGCACGCTCACGCGCAAGGCCAACGAGGTCCTGATGGCCATGCTGCTGGAGCTGCACTACAGCAAGGACGAAATCCTCGAGACCTATCTGAACGAGATCTATCTGGGCCAGGACGCCAACCGTGCCATCCACGGCGTGGGCCTGGCCAGCCATTTCTATTTCGATCGCCCGCTGGACCGGCTCGAGCTGCACGAGATCGCCACCCTGGTGGGCATGATCAAGGGCCCGGCCATCTACGACCCGCGCCGTAAACCGGAGCAGGCCCTGCAACGGCGCAACATCGTGCTGCAGGAGATGGTCAAGCTGGAGGCCATCACCCAGGAGCAGTTCGCGCTCGCGCGACAGAAGCCGCTCGGGGTGGTGGCGCGCGCACCCACCGGCACCTCGCCTTACCCCGCCTTCCTGCAGTACGTGCACCGCCAGCTCCAGCGCGATTACCGCGAGGAGGATCTGCGCAGCGAAGGCCTGCGCATCTTCACCACGCTCGATCCGCGTATCCAGCGCGCGGCGGAGCAGGCCCTGTCGCAGCGGCTGGACCAGATCGAGAAGGCCCGCAAGCTGCCGCTCAACACCTTGGAGGGCTCGGTGGTCGTCAGCAGCACCCAGAACGGGGAGGTGCAGGCCATCGTGGGTGGGCGCCAGGCGCGCTATGCCGGCTACAACCGTGCGCTCGACGCCAAGCGCCAGATCGGCTCGCTGGCCAAACCCATCGTCTTCCTCACGGCGCTCGAGCAACCCGCGAAGTACACCCTGGTCACGCCGCTGGACGACAGCGAGCTGGTCTGGCGCCAGCGCGGCTCCCCGGACTGGAAGCCCAAGAACTACGACAACAGGTTCAACGGCCAGGTGCCCTTGCGCACAGCGCTCGCACGCTCGCTCAATGTGTCGACCGCGCGCCTGGGCATCGACCTGGGCGTCGACCGTATCCTGGACAAGCTGCCGCGTTTCGGCATCGAGCAGCGTCCGCCAGCCTTTCCCTCGTCGCTGTTGGGCGCGTATGAGTTGTCGCCGCTCGAGGTGACGCAGATGTACCAGACCTTTGCCGATGGCGGTTTCCGCACCCCGCTGCGCGCCATCCGCGACATCGTCACCGCCGACGGCCAGCCTTTGCAGCGCTATCCGCTCAATGTGGAAGCGGTCGCCGCCGCGGCGCCGGTCTATCTGCTGACCACAGCGCTGCAGGGCGTGGTCAGCGACGGCACCGGGCAGGGGCTGAGCAACTGGGTGCCGGCCGATGCGCGCGTGGCCGGCAAGACTGGGACCACGGACGACTTGCGCGACAGCTGGTTCGCCGGCTACACCGGCAACCATGTGGCGGTGGTCTGGTTGGGCCGCGATGACAACAAGTCGACCGGGCTGACCGGCAGCAATGGCGCGCTGACGGTCTGGGGCGAGATGATGAAGGGCCTGCAGCCCGAACCCCTGCAGCCTGTCGTGCCGGAGGACATCGAGTTCGTGGCGATCGATCCACCGGCCGGTGCCAGCCCGGAGGATGCCTGTCAGACCTCCGCGCTCCTGCCCTTCATCAAGGGGTCGGCACCCGCCGGCGCTTACGTCTGCGATCCGTCCGACCGGCCGCTGCCCGGCGCTCAGGATGCGCCGGCACAGGAGACGCCCACCCCACGCAGCTGGTTCCGTAGGATGTTCGACTGATGAAGCAATACCTGAGCTATTCCCTCGTAGCAGCGCTCCTGCTGCT
>DNQP01000233.1 GCA_003500955.1 Curvibacter sp.
CGGAAGTTGCGGTTGATCTCGAACACGCGCTCGAAGCCGCCGACGATCAGGCGCTTCAGGTACAGCTCGGGCGCGATACGCAGGAACATTTCCTGATCCAGCGCGTTGTGGTGCGTCACGAAGGGCTTGGCATTGGCGCCGCCCGGGATGGGGTGCAGCATGGGCGTTTCCACTTCGAGGAAGTGGTGCGTCACCATGTAGTCACGGATCGAGCTCACGGCCTTGCTGCGCGCGACGAAACGCTTGCGCGCCTCCTCGTCGGTCATCAGGTCCACATAGCGCTGGCGGTACTTGACCTCCTGGTCGGCCACGCCGTGGAACTTGTCGGGCATGGGACGCAGGCTCTTGGTGAGCAGGCGTACGCTGCTGACCTGGATGGAGAGCTCGCCGGTCTTGGTCTTGAAGACCGTCCCCTCGGCGGCCAGGATGTCGCCCAGGTCCCAGTGCTTGAAGGCCGCATAAGCCTCTTCGCCGATGGCATCGCGCGTGACGTAGAGCTGGATGCGCCCCGTGCTGTCCTGCAGGGTGGCGAAGCTGGCCTTGCCCATGACGCGCTTGAGCATCATGCGGCCGGCCACGCTGGCGCGTGCCGCCTGCTCCAGCAGGCCTTCGGCGGTCTGGCCGGCGTGGGCGGCGAAAAGATCGGCGGCGCGGTCGGCTGGCTTGAAGTCGTTGGGGAAGGCTGGGCCCTGGCCGGCGGCCTGCTGCTGGCGGATGGTCTTGAGCTTGTCGCGGCGTTCGGCGATCAGCTGGTTTTCATCCTGGGCCGGGGCGGGGGTGTGTTGTTCGGACATGAGGTGGGGTGTTGGTAAGGCCGGGCAGCAGGCGCGGCCCAAACCCGCTATTTTAATGACGCTATCATCCCCGCAGCCTCACCACCACCCGCCCGGACCATTCATGCTGTTCCAGATCGTCTCTCTGCTGCTCGAAGTGACCGCCGGCGTGCTGGCGGGTGCCAGCCTGCTGCGCCTGTACATGCAGCACCAGCGCATTCCCATGTCGGCACGTTCGGGCAACCCGCTGGGGCGCTTTGTCTTCGCCCTGACCGACTGGATTGTCTTGCCCTTGCGGCGTGTTGTGCCGTCCGCCGGGCGCTGGGACATGAGCAGCCTGCTGGCGGCCTATCTGATCGTGCTGGCGCAGTTTTCCCTGCTCTGGGCCCTGCTCGGTTTCGGCTACAGCTATGTCTCGGTGCTGATCCTGGCCGTTTTCGGGGTCGTGAAGATCGTGATCTCGGGCCTGACGGGTCTGATCATCGTGTATGCCGTGCTGTCCTGGGTGCAGTCGCGCACCGTGCTGTCCGAGGTCATCGAACGCCTGGTGCAGCCGGTGCTCGCTCCCATCCGCCGCTTTGTGCCCCTGGTCGGCGGCATCGATCTGTCGCCCCTGGTGTTGCTGGTGCTGCTGCAGGTGGCTTTGATCGTGCTGGGAGAGTTGCAGGGCTGGGCCCTGCTCTGAATGAAAAACCGGCCCGAGGGCCGGTTTTTGCGGGTCACGAGAGATTGATCAGATCACCGCATCGGCCGGCTGGCGCTGCAGCATCGCCAGGGTGCTGGCAATGGTCTTGCGCAGCTCGCGGCGGTCGCAGATGAAGTCCACGGCGCCTTTTTCCTGCAGGAACTCGGCGCGCTGGAAGCCCTCGGGCAGCTTCACGCGCACAGTGTTCTCGATCACGCGCGGACCGGCAAAGCCGATCAGGGCCTTGGGCTCGGCCACCACCACATCGCCGACGAAGGCGAAACCGGCGCTCACGCCGCCCATGGTCGGGTCGGTCAGCACGCTGATGTAGGGCAGCTTCTTCTTGGCCAGGCGCGTCAGGGCCGCGTTGGTCTTGGCCATCTGCATCAGGGACAGCAGGCCTTCCTGCATGCGCGCGCCACCGGTGGCGGTGAAGCAAACAAAGGGAACCTTCTGTTCGATGGCGGCTTCGACGCCGCGCACAAAACGCTCGCCGACCACCGAGCCCATGGAGCCGCCCATGAAGCCGAACTCGAAGGCGGCCGCCACGACACCGATGCCGTGCACGGCACCGCCCTGGACGATGAGCGCGTCGGTCTCACCCGTGGCTTCCAGGGCTTCCTTCAGGCGCTCGGGGTATTTGCGGCTGTCCTTGAACTTGAGCGCGTCCACCGGCAGCACTTCCTGACCGATCTCGTAGCGGCCCTCGTTGTCTAGGAAGAGGTTGAGGCGGGTGCGCGCGTCGATGCGGTGGTGGTGGCTGCAGGTCGGGCAGACGCTCTGGTTCTGTTCCAGATCGGTCTTGTAGAGCACCGATTCACAGCTCGGGCACTTGATCCACAGGCCCTCAGGCACGCTGCGGCGGTCCGCCGGGTCGGTGGGCTGGATCTTGGGGGGCAGAAGTTTTTCGAGCCAACTCATGGTGACGTCCTTAAATGAGGGTCAGATTACGGTGGCAGTGCAACGCAAGACCGGGATTATGCGTCCAAAGCCTGGCGGATCTCCCGTAGGAAATCCGAGGCGGCGGGTACAACTTGTGCCCGGGGCAGCGGGTCGATGATCTGGATGATGCGGCTGCCGATGACCACGGCATCAGCCACACGGCTGACAGCCTGGGCACTGGCCGCATCCCGTATGCCGAAACCGACGCCGACCGGCACCTTCACGTGCTGGCGGATGCGCGGCAGCATGGCTTCCACGGCGCCCGTATCCAGGGTGCCGGCGCCCGTCACACCCTTGAGCGAGACGTAATAGACATAGCCGCTGGCGATGCGGGCCACCTGGGCCATGCGCTCGTCCGTGCTCGTGGGGGCCAGCAGGAAGATCAGGTCCAGGCCATGTTTTTTGAGTGAGGCGGCGAATTCCTCGCACTCTTCGGGTGGATAGTCCACCACGAGCACGCCATCCACGCCGGCCGCGGCCGCGTCCCGCGCAAAAGCGTACGCTCCCGAAGCGGCATGCAGCTGGTCGTAGCGTTCGATGGGGTTAGCGTAGCCCATCAGCACGACCGGTGTGCTGTCGTTCTTCTCCCGGAAGGCACGCACCATCTCGATGACCTGGCGCAGGCCGATGCCGGCAGCCAGGGCCTTGTCGCCGGCGGCCTGGATGACCGGGCCGTCGGCGCTGGGGTCGGAGAAGGGCACGCCGAGCTCGATCACGTCGGCCCCCGCAGCCACCATGCCGTGCATGAGCTCGGGCGTGATGTCAGGGTAGGGGTAGCCGGCCGTGACGAAGGGGATCAGGGCCTTGCGCTTTTGCGCCCCCAGCGCGGTGAAGGTGGCGTTGATGCGGCTCATTTCTTCAGCTCGACTTTCTGTTCGACACCGCCTTTGACCGACTGGCCGCGGCAGGAAGGGCGGCAGTAGAAATCCGCCTGGCTGAGATCGGCCACCGTGCCGATGTCCTTGTCGCCCCGGCCCGAGAGATTGACCAGGATGGACTGGTCGGCCCGCATCGTCTTGGCCAGCTTCATGGCGTAGGCAATGGCATGGCTCGATTCGAGGGCCGGGATGATGCCCTCTGTGCGACACAGGTAGTGGAAGGCGGTCAATGCCTCCTGGTCCGTGATGCCCACGTACTCGGCGCGACCGATGTCCTTGAGGAAAGCATGCTCAGGACCGACGCCCGGATAGTCCAGTCCGGCGCTGATGCTGTGCGTCTCGGTCACCTGGCCATCGGCGTTCTGCAGCACATAGGTGCGGTTGCCGTGCAGCACGCCCGGGCTTCCGCGTTGCAGCGAGGCCGAGTGCTTGCCGCTGTCCATGCCCTCACCGGCGGCTTCGACGCCGATCAGGCGCGTCTGCTCGTGCTCAATGTAGGGGTGGAAGATGCCCATGGCATTGCTGCCGCCACCCACGCAGGCGAGCACGGCGTCAGGCTGCGGCGTCTTGCAGCCGGCGCGTGCCAGCATTTCGGGCATCTGCACCAGGCATTCCTTGCCGATCACGCTCTGGAAGTCACGCACCATCATGGGATAGGGATGCGGACCGGCGACGGTGCCGATGATGTAGAAGGTGT
>DNQP01000023.1:0-248 GCA_003500955.1 Curvibacter sp.
GCCGACGGCGCCATGGGTCTCGACATAGCGATGCACCGTCTTGCCGGTGTGCAGCCAGACGGCCTCACGCTGCTGCAGGGCCTGCAGCAGCAGTTGCTGCAGGTCAGCGCGGTGGATCGTGGCATAGGGTGCACCATAGCGCTGCACCATGGTCTGGCCCAGTGGCAGCACGCCCAGTTCGGCACCGCTGAGGGCGTGGCGCACCTGCAGGCGCTCGGGGAAAGCGGCCACCTGCCGCAACGCCGAGA
>DNQP01000023.1:551-2052 GCA_003500955.1 Curvibacter sp.
CCTGCCGCAACGCCGAGTCGAGCTCCCAGCCCTGGAGCACACGCATGACGTTGGGGCCCATCTGGATGCCCGCCCCCACCTCGGCAAAGAGGTCAGAGCGCTCATAGAGACGGACGCGGCAACCGGCCCGCGCGCAGGCCAGAGCGGCGGCCAATCCGCCGATACCGCCGCCGGCGATCAGTACATCGGTATGCATGGCACCCGATTCTGCCCCAGGCGGTTCGGCGATTTACTCGACGCGGATCACGCCCGTAGGCTTGAAGCCCAGGTCGGCTGCCTTGCCCTTGCGCCCGCGCGCGGCACGCGCGTTGTTGAGGCTGCGGATCTCCAGCGTCTCGTCGCGTTCCTTGCCGCCACGACCCAGGCCCTCGATCTTCACGCTGCGCGTGTAGGCCGCAGCACCGGCCAGCGTGTCCTTGGGGTCGAGGTCGATCAGCATCAGACCGCGCCCGCCGTTGGGCATGGGCTTGAGTTCGCCGATCTCGAAGGTCAGGATACGGCCGCCGCTCGAAGCGCAGGCCACATGCGTGGCCGGGGTGTAAAGCGCGCAAGCCTGCGCGCCCGCGGGCAGCGGCACATTGGCCGCCGAAGGGCGGCAGACCGTGTCGCTCTCGCCGCAGTTGATGTAGGACTTGCCGGCCTTCTGGCGCGACACCATGTTCTCGACCTGGGCCAGGAAGCCGTACCCGCCCGAGGTGGACAGCAGCAGCCAGGCGCTGGCCGCACCGGCAAAGTAGTGCACGAGCTGGGTGCCGGCTTCGAGCTCGATCATCGTGGTCAGCGGCTGGCCGTCGCCACGTGCGCCGGGCAGGCTGGCCACGGGCACGGAGTAGACCCGGCCCTTGCTGCCGAAAGCCAGCAGGGTGTCGACCGTGCGGCATTCGAAAGTACCGTAGAGGCCGTCACCCGCCTTGAAGGCGAAGCTGGCCGCATCATGGCCATGGCCCTGGCGTGCGCGCACCCAGCCCTTCTGCGAGACCACCACGGTCACGGGTTCGTCCACGACCTTGACCTCGGCCACGGCCTTCTTCTCGGCCTGGATCAGGGTGCGGCGGGCATCGCCAAAGGTCTTGGCGTCGGCCTCGATCTCCTTGACCATGAGTTTGCGCAAGGCGGCCGGGCTGCCGAGGATCTCTTCCAGCTTCTTCTGCTCCTCGCGCAGCTCCTTGAGCTCCTGCTCGATCTTGATTGCTTCGAGCCGCGCCAGCTGGCGCAGGCGGATTTCGAGGATGTCCTCGGCCTGGCGCTCGGTGAGCTTGAAGCGGGTGATCAGCGCGGGCTTGGGCTCGTCCGCGTTGCGGATGATGCGGATGACCTCGTCGATGTTGAGCAGCACCAGCTGGCGGCCCTCGAGGATGTGGATGCGGGCCAGCACCTTGTCCAGGCGGTGCTGCGAGCGCCGCTGGATGGTGGTCTGGCGGAAGGCGATCCACTCTTCCAGCATCTGACGCAGCGACTTCTGCACGGGCTTGCCGTCGAGCCCCACCATGGTGAGGTTGAT
>DNQP01000023.1:2316-2926 GCA_003500955.1 Curvibacter sp.
CATCTGGCGCAGGTTCTTCTGCGTCGGGCGGCCGTCCAGCCCCACCATGGTCATGTTGATCGAGGCCGAGGTCTCCAGACTGGTGTGGGCCAGCAAGGTGGTGATCAGCTCCTGCTGCTCGATGCGGCTGGTCTTGGGCTCGCACACCAGGCGCACGGGCGCGTCCTTGCTGGACTCGTCGCGCACCACGTCCAGCACGGCCAGCACCGTGGCCTTGAGCTGGTTCTGCTCGGGCGTCAGGGCCTTCTTGCCGGCCTTGACCTTGGGATTGGTCAGCTCCTCGATTTCTTCCAGCACCTTCTGCGTGCTCACACCGGGCGGCAGCTCGGTCACGACCAACTGCCACTGGCCACGTGCCAGTTCCTCGATCTTCCAGCGCGCGCGAACTTTCAGCGATCCTCTCCCTGTTCTGTAGGCCTCGGCGATGTCGGCCGCGGGGCTGATGATCTGGCCGCCGCCGGGGTAGTCCGGGCCGGGCAGCAATTCCAAGAGCTCATCGTCAGAGAGCTTGGGCGTCTTGATCAGGGCCACGCAGGCGGCGGCGACCTCGCCGAGGTTGTGGCTGGGGATCTCGGTGGCCAGACCCACGGCAATGCCGCTGGCGCCGTTG
>DNQP01000197.1:0-17783 GCA_003500955.1 Curvibacter sp.
ATCAGCAGCATGGCGGCTATGAAGGACACGAAGCCGCCCGCCGAAGCACTGGCTTGCCCTGTGGTCTGGCTCAGCGCCAGATAGGTGATGGCGGCGACGGCCATGGCCGCCACCAGGTGGGTGATCGGGGTGAGCGCAGAGGCTGGTACCGCCTCGCGCATCATGGAGCGCCTGAACCTCTCGGTGTCCTGGAAGAAACGCTCACGCTGCTGCTGCTGGCCGCCGAAGATCTTGATCACCTTGTTGGCGTCGGTGGTTTCTTCGATCGTGTGCGACATCGCCCGCAAGGCCTCGAAGCTGGAGCGGCTCGCGGCACGGATGCGGCGGCTGAGCTGCTTGATGATGAAGGCGATGAGCGGACCGATGGTGAGCGTGATGACTGTCAGCTTCCAGTCGAGGTAGAGCAGATAGCACAGCAGCGCAACAACGGTGAGTGATTCGCGTACAGCCGTCACGAGGACATTGGTGGCGGCCTGATTGACGTTGTCCGTGTCATAGATGAGGCGGGATATCAGCTTGCCGGCAGACTGTTCATGAAAGGTCTGGGTCGGCATGGTGAGGATCTTGTCGAACAGCTGACGGCGCAGGTCCAGAACCAGACGGATCGAGATCCAGGTCATCAGATAGTTGGTGCAGAATGAGAGCACGCCGCGCAGCAGGAACAGCAGGAGGATGCCCAGCGGTATGGCCCAGACCAAGCGGCTGTCACCGGTCTTGAAGCCGTTGTCCAGCAGATACTTCATGATCGCCGGAAACACAGGCTCCGTCGCCGCGGTGCACACCATGCCTAGCACGGCCAGTGCGAACGGCTTCCAGTAAGGCCGGACATAGCCTAGCAGTCGGAAATAGAGCGCGCGGTTGCTGGCGATGGCAGGGCTGTTCTGTGTCATGGCGGAGCGCTCATGCGGAACGCATCGGCGGTCATGGGGGCTGGCGCAAATAGGGCCGGCCGCGATGCGACGAGTCTACCCGAATCGAAGGGGCTCCCCTCGCAGACGGGCAGGTCTGCCAGATGCAGAGGTATGATTCAGCCACGGCGGCTGGACCACGCGCCCCGACCGTCATCGCAGTCTCACGCATCGCTTCAACTTTTGTCCCGTCTTTCCATCATCCTCATCACCAAAAACGAAGCCTCGAACATCGAGGCTTGCTTGCGTTCCGTCGCCTTTGCCGACGAGATCGTGGTGGTCGACTCGGGCAGCACCGATGGCACAGTCGAGATCGCGCGGCGACTGGGCGCACGTGTGGAGATCACGCCCGACTGGCCCGGCTTCGGCCTGCAGAAGAACCGAGCCCTGGCATTGGCCAGCCACCCCTGGGTGCTGTCCATCGATGCCGACGAGCGGGTGACGCCCGCGTTGCAGGCAGAGATCCAGGCCGTGGTTCATGGCGGCGGGGAGACTGGTGCCTGGGAGATCCCTCGCCTGACGCAGTTCTGCGGCCAGTGGATCCATCATTGCGGCTGGACCCCAGACCATGTGCTGCGCCTGTTCCGGCGCGAGGCGGCGCGCTTCAGCGATGACCTGGTGCACGAGCGTGTCCTGGTTCAAGGTGGCGCTGTCGGTCGCCTCAAGACGTCTTTGCTCCATTACAGCTACCCCACGCCCAGCCACTACTGGCGCAAGCTCGAGCAGTACAGCCAGGCCTGGGCGCAGCAGCGCCACCAGGCCGGCCAGCGGACCAGCATGAGCCGTGCCGTGGCGGCTGGGGTCGTCGCCTTCATCCGCGGTTACCTGTTTCGCCTGGGGATATTGGACGGGGCCATGGGCTTCGCTGTGTGTACCATGCAGGCCCAGGCCGCTTTCGGCAAATATTTCGCTCTGTACTGTCTGAACCGGAAAAATGATCCATCGTCTGACACCTTTCCGCCGTCTGCTTGAGACCTTTGGCCTTCTGCTGGCTCTCGCCCTGGGGCTGGCCCAGCCGGCTTGGGCCCAGTTCCGGGTGGAGGTCTCGGGTGTCGGGCTGACCCAGCTGCCCATCGCCTTTGCGCCCTTCCGGGGGCAGGACGCCGCGCCGCAGAAGATCAGCACCATTGTCCAGGCCGATCTGGAGCGCAGTGGCCAGTTCCGCAGCGTGTCGGCCCGCAGCGCGCAGCTCGATGAGAACGCCCGCCCGGACCTGGTGCCTTGGCGGCAGGCCGGTGCCGATTCGCTGCTCACAGGCAGCATCACCCGGCTGGCCGATGGTCGCTACGACGTGCGCTTCCGCCTCTGGGATGTGGTCGCGGGGCGTGATCTGGGGGGGCAGAGCTACGCGATTGCGGCGGCCGACTTGCGGCTGGCCGCGCACCGCATCGCCGACTTCGTCTACGAGAAGCTGACCGGCGACAAGGGCATCTTCTCCACCCGCATCGCCTACGTGACCAAGGCCGATCAGCGCTACAGCCTGTGGGTGGCCGATGCCGACGGTGAGGGCGCCCAGCCCGCCCTGAGCAGCCCCGAGCCCATCATTTCGCCCAGCTGGTCGCCCGATGGCCGGCAGCTGGCCTACGTGTCCTTCGAGTCGCGCAAGCCCGTGGTCTACATCCACGACGTGGCCAGCGGCAAACGCCGCCTCGTGGCCAACTTCCGCGGCTCCAACAGCGCGCCGGCCTGGTCGCCCGACGGTCGCAGCCTGGCCGTGACGCTGAGCCGCGATGGCGGGTCCCAGCTCTACACGCTGGATGTGAACACCCCCGGCGCCGAGCCGCGTCGCCTGACCCAGTCGTCCAGCATCGATACCGAGCCCACCTATTCGTACGACGGCAAGCACCTTTACTTCGTCAGTGACCGTGGGGGCAGCCCGCAGATCTACCGCATGCCGTCCGCGGGTGGCAACCCCGAGCGCGTGACGTTTACCGGCACTTACAACATTTCCCCGGCGCTGAGCGCCGACGGACGCTGGCTGGCTTATATTTCGCGGGTCAGCGGCGTCTTCAAGCTGCACGTGATGGAGCTCGCGACCGGCGCCGTCACCGCGCTGACCGAGACCACCGCCGATGAGAATCCCAGCTTTGCCCCCAACAGCCGTCTGCTGCTGTACGCGACCAAGCAACAGGAGCGCGAGGCCCTCATGACCACCACGCTGGACGGCAAGATCAAGGCCCGCCTGGCCGGGCAGGGCGGCGATATCCGCGAGCCCGACTGGGGCCCGTTCCAGAAGATTTCCAACTGATTCCTTTCACACCCTCTCTTCCTCAGGAGTAAGACATGTCGATCAAGAAACTCGCGCTGCTGGGCGCCATCACCCTGGTGATGGCCGGCTGCTCTTCCGTCAACCTGGACAATGCACCGGTGGATGACCGCTCCACGGGCGGCGGCGCCGGCAGCGGGGGCGCCAGCAGCACGGTGGCCCAGACCACGGTCGCGCCGGTGGACGACGGCAAGGCCGCCCAGGCGGCGATCGCCAACGTGTCGCGCCTGGTCTATTTCGACTATGACAGCTACGTGATCAAGCCCGAGTTCCAGGCCCTGATCGACGCCCATGCCCGCCACATCCGCGCCGACCGCAGCCGCAAGGTCGTGATTGAAGGCCATACCGACGAGCGCGGTGGTCGTGAATACAACCTGGCCCTGGGCCAGCGCCGTGCCGAGGCCGTGCGCCGCGCGCTGGGCCTGCTGGGTGTGGCTGACAGCCAGGTCGAGGCCGTGAGCTTCGGCAAGGAAAAGCCGGCCGTGCCGGGCAGCGACGAGTCCGCATGGTCCAAGAACCGCCGCGCTGAGATCAGCTACCGCTGATGATGCGCTGCATCGCGATGAGCAGCTACCTGCGCCTGGCGGCGCTGCTGCTGTGTGCCCTGGGCAGCACAGCAGCGCATGCCCTGTTCAGTGATGACGAGGCCCGCCGTGCCATCCTCGATCTGCGCCAGCGCGTGGAGAGCATGCGGCAGGAGTCGGAGCAACGCTCCTCCGTCCAGGTCACCCGCCTGGCGGAGGAGAACACGCAGCTGCGTCGCAGCCTGCTGGAGTTGCAGACCCAGATCGAGACCCTGCGCACCGAGCTGGCCCGGCAGGTGGGCCAGAACGAGCAGCTGGCCCGCGCTGTGGCCGAACTGCAGCGCCAGCAGACCGACGTGATCGCCGGTCTGGACGAACGACTGCGCAAGTTCGAGCCCTCCAAGGTCATCGTCGACGGTCGCGAGTTCATGGCCGAGCCGGCCGAGCGGCGCGACTTCGACGCGGCCCTGGGCGTGTTCCGCAAGGGCGACTTCGCCCAGGCGCAGAACGTCTTTTCCGAGTTCATCAAGCGCTACCCGTCCAGCGGTTACGTGCCCTCGTCCTATTTCTGGCTGGGCAATGCGCAGTACGCCACACGCGACTACAAGGAAGCCATCCAGAACTTCCGCAACCTGCTGACACAGGCGCCCGATCACCTGCGCGCGCCCGAGGCCGTGCTGTCGATTGCCAACTGCCAGGTCGAGCTCAAGGACACCAAGGCCGCGCGCAAGACCCTCGAAGACCTGATCAAGGCCTATCCCCAGTCCGAAGCCGCCGCCGCCGCCCGGCAACGCCTGCCGCGCCTGAAGTAGGGCCCTGCGGGCCCGTGCCCCCGGCCTTAGAATCCGGGGATGCAAACCACCGACCTCTCCGCACTCAACACCCTGGTGTTGGGTGCCTCCTTTGCGCTCTCCCTGCTATTCGGCGCCGTCGTGCAGCGCACGCATTTCTGCACCATGGGCGCGGTCAGCGATATCGTCAACATGGGGGACTGGACGCGCATGCGCCAGTGGGGCCTGGCCATCGGCGTGGCCATGGCTGGTTTTGCGCTGCTGGCCTACACCGGCTTGATCGACCCGGCCAAGACCCTGCATGGCGGCAACCGCTGGCTTTGGCTGTCGGCGGCCGTCGGTGGCCTGCTCTTCGGTTTCGGCATGGTGCTGTCCTCGGGCTGTGGCAGCAAGACGCTGGTGCGGGTGGGCAGTGGCAGCCTCAAATCCCTCGTCGTTCTGCTCGTCATGGGCTGGGCGGGTTTCGCCACCATGAAGGGCATCACCGCTGTGCTTCGCGTGGATACGGTGGATCGCGTGGCCGTCGAGTTCGCAGGCACGGCCAGCCTGCCCCAGGTGCTGGCCGCTCCCCTGGGCCTTGCGCCTGCCACGATGCTGCTGGTGCTGGGGCTGCTGATCGGCGCTGTGCTGATCGTCTGGGCCTTGCGCGGCGAACAGTTCCTGCGCGCCGACAACCTGCTGGCCGGTTTCGGCGTCGGTGGCATCATCGTTGCCATGTGGTGGGTCAGCGGCCATCTGGGTCACCTGGCGGAGCATCCGGAGACCCTGGAAGAGGTCTATCTGGCCACCAACTCCGGCCGGGCTGAGGCGCTGAGCTTCGTGGCACCGGTCTCCTACACCCTGGACTGGCTCATGTTCTACAGCGACAAGAGCAAGGTGCTGACGCTGGGCATCGTCTCGGTATTTGGCGTCATCACGGGTTCGGCGCTGATGGCGCTGTGGGGCCGCACCTTTCGCTGGGAAGGCTTTGGCAGCACGGAAGACGTGGCCAACCATCTCGTAGGGGCGGTGCTCATGGGCGTGGGAGGCGTGACTGCCATGGGCTGCACCATCGGCCAGGGCCTGACCGGCCTGTCCACTCTCGGTCTCAACAGCGTCGTGGCATTTGCCGCCATCGTGGCGGGCGCCGTGCTGGGCTTCAAGTACCAGATGTGGCGCCTCGAGCGCATGGGTTGAGGCCATGACGGCAGCGGCAGACAGCGCCGAACGCCGTTTCGGCGGTCTGGCCCGCCTCTACGGTGTCGCCGGCGCACAGCGCATCCGCGCGGCGCACGTGGCCGTGGTCGGTGTGGGCGGGGTCGGCTCCTGGGCCGTGGAGGCGCTGGCGCGCAGTGGTGTGGCCCGCCTGACGCTGTTCGATCTCGATCACGTGTCCGAGTCCAATATCAACCGCCAGATCCAGGCGACCGAGACCACTCTCGGGCAGGCCAAGGTACTGGCCTTGCGCGACCGCATCGGTCTGATCCATCCGGGCTGCGAGGTGCAATGCATCGAGGAGTTCGTCGAACCCGGCAACTGGCCCGCTTTGCTGCCGCCCGGGGTCGATGCCGTCATCGACGCCTGCGACCAGGTGCAGGCCAAGACCGCGATGGCAGCCTGGGCGCGAGATCGCGGTGCCCTGTTCATCACCGTGGGTGCCGCTGGCGGCAAACGCCTCGCGCATGAAGTCAACATCGAGGACCTGGCCAAGGTCACGCACGATCCCTTGCTGGCCCAGCTGCGCTACCGTCTGCGCAAGCACCATGGCGCCCCGAGGGAAGGGCGCAAGATCGGTGTGGCCTGTGTCTACAGCCGCGAGGCGGTGCAGGGGCCAGACGCCTCCTGTGCTGTCGAAGGCGATGGCAGCCTCAACTGCAGCGGCTACGGCTCCCTGGTCTCGGTGACAGGGGCCTTTGGTCTGTGCGCCGCGGGCTGGGTGCTGAATGCACTCGCAACGCGGCTTGAAACTGACGCAAAAAACACGCTATAATTTAAGGCTTGTCGGGGCACGCAATAGCGTCCCGCTGAGTGGGACGTTAGCTCAGTTGGTAGAGCAGCGGACTTTTAATCCGTTGGTCGCAGGTTCGAATCCTGCACGTCCTACCAAGTACAATTTGACTTACCGAATATTCCTCGATAGCTCAGTCGGTAGAGCGCCGGACTGTTAATCCGTAGGTCCCTGGTTCGAGCCCAGGTCGAGGAGCCAATAAAAAGGCCTTGCAGAGATGCAAGGCCTTTTTTCTTGTCTGTACGCCATGAGGCAGGCCAAAGAAAAAGGGGTCTGATCTTGCGATCAGACCCCTTTCGATCTGGTGGGTCCTGTAGGATTCGAACCTACGACCTACGGATTAAGAGTCCGCTGCTCTACCAACTGAGCTAAGAACCCGAAGCGGCAATTATGACATGAAATCGTCGGCCTTCCGTCGGGAGAAGGCTGCATCGTCCGGAAAATTTGCATCGCCCTGAACCGGGCGAGGAGGCCACATGAAAAATTCTTCTGTCGTCGCTCTGACCCTGGTCAGCACCGTCTTGCTCTCGGCCTGCGGTGCCGAGACAGCCACGACGGCCGCCACCGCCGGGGCCGTCAAGAAGCAGGAAATCGAGCAGGGCAAGCAGACCATGGAGCAGGTCCAGCAGAAAGTCGGCGAGTCCCTGCAGCAGATGCAGCAGGCGCCCGCGCGTGCCGCCGACTGAGACCCTCGACGCTCAGTCGCCGAGCTGGCTGCTGAGGTCCAGCCAGCGCTCTTCGAGCTGATCGAGCTCGTTCTGCAGCGCACCCAGGCGCTGACCGAGCTCGGTGATTTGCTTCATGTCGGACAGGCCTGAGAGCTGCTCTTCGAGCGCGCCCCTCTCTTGCTGCAGCTCGCCCAGGCGGGCCTCGGTCTTCTCCAGTTCCTTGCGCATCTGGCGGGTACGGTTGTCCTCGCGCTTCACGGGGGCCGCGACCGGAGCGGGTGGCGGGGCGCTGGCTGCAACCGACACCGCAGCCTGCGCCTCCTTGAGCACTTCGCGCTGGCGCTTGGCCTCCTCCAGCAGGTAGCGCTGGTAGTCGTCGAGGTCACCGTCGAAGGGGCTGATGCCGCCGCGTGAGACCAGCCAGAACTCGTCACAGACCGAGCGCAGCAGGGCGCGGTCATGGCTGACCAGCATCACCGTGCCTTCGAATTCGTTGAGCGCCACCGAGAGCGCCTCGCGTGTGGCCAGGTCCAGATGGTTGGTGGGCTCGTCCATCAGCAGCAGGTTGGGGCGCTGCCAGACGAGCATGCACAGCACCAGGCGAGCCTTCTCGCCGCCGCTCATGGTGCCCACGGCCTGCTTGACCTGGTCGCCCGTGAAGTTGAAGCTGCCCAGAAAGGTACGCAGGTCCTGCTCGCGCGTGGCCTGGCCGCTGAGCGCGCCGCGGGCCGTGGTGTCCTTGACGAGGCGGATCATGTGCTCCAGCGGCGTGTCCTGCGGACGCAGCACGTCAAGTTCCTGCTGGGCGAAGTAGCCGATGGCCAGGCCCTTGCCTTCGATGATTTCTCCGCCCAGCGGTTTGAGATCCCGCGCGATGGTCTTCACGACCGTGGACTTGCCCTGGCCGTTGGCACCCAGGATGCCGATGCGCTGGCCGGCCAGCACCGACTTGCTGACGTTGCGCACGATCACCGTGGGTGGCGTGCCTGCCGGTGCGCCTTCGGGTGGCGGGTAGCCGCAGCTGACCTCCTGCAGGGCGAGCATGGGGTTGGGCAGGTTGGCCGGCTCCTTGAACTCGAAGGTGAAGTCGGCCTCGGCCAGCACCGGGCCGATCTTCTCCATGCGCTCCAGCGCCTTGACGCGGCTCTGTGCCTGCTTGGCCTTGCTGGCCTTGGCCTTGAAGCGGTCGATGAACTTCTGCAGGTGGGCGATCTTCTCCTGCTGCCGCGCATAGGAGGCCTGCTGCAGCTCCAGCTGCTCGGCACGCATGTCCTCGAACTTGCTGTAGTTGCCGCCGTAGCGTTTGAGCTGGGCCTTCTCGATGTGCAGGGTCACGCCGGTCACGGCGTCGAGGAATTCGCGGTCGTGGCTGATCACGAGCATGGTGCCCGCGTAACGTTGCAGCCAGGCTTCGAGCCAGACCAGGGCATCGAGGTCCAGGTGGTTGGTGGGTTCGTCGAGCAGCAGCAGATCGCTCGGGCACATCAGCGCACGGGCGAGCTGCAGGCGCATGCGCCAGCCGCCCGAGAAGCTGTTGACCGGCTGGTCCAGTTCCGTGGTCTTGAAGCCCAGGCCCAGGATCAGGGCCTGGGCGCGGGCGGGCGCATCGTGGGCACCGGCGTCGTGCAGCTCCATATACGCATGGGCCATGCGCTCGCCGTCTTCCGTGGCTTCGGCCGCAGTGACTTCGGCCTGGGCGGCGGCCAGGCGGGTATCGCCGGCGATCACGAAGTCGGTCGCCGATTCGCTGGTCTCCGGCATGTCCTGCGCCACCTGGGCCAGACGCCATTGCGCGGGGATCTGGCACTCGCCTGCGTCTTCGTGCAGTGTGCCGTTGAGCAGGGCGAAGAGGGTGGACTTGCCGGCGCCGTTGCGGCCCACGAGGCCGACCTTTTCGCCAGGGTTGATGGTGGCGGACGCGCCGTCGAGAATCACCTTGGCGCCGCGGCGCAAGGTGATGTTTTTCAGGATGATCATTGGAGTTTCAGCAGTGCTTCACGGGTGACCAGCAGGACCTGGTCTGTGCCAGCACTCGTTTCCAGCCAGGCGACTTCCAGTTGGGGGAAGGCGGCTTCAAAGTATTCGCGCTCGTTGCCGATCTCCAGCACCAGCACGGCGTGTTCCGACATGTGCTCCGGCGCGTCACGAAGCAGGCGGCGGATGAAGTCCATGCCATCGCTGCCGCCGGCCAGTGCGAGTTCGGGCTCGGCCCTGTATTCAGCGGGCAGCGCGGCCATGCTCTGCGCATTCACGTAGGGCGGGTTGCAGAGGATGAGGTCGTAGGGGCCGTGCACACCTGCCAGACCATCCGAGTGCAGCAGCGTGACGCGCGCCTGCAGATCGTGCCTGTCGACGTTGATGCGGGCCACGGCCAGGGCGTCCTCGGAGAGGTCGGCACCGTCCACCGTCACTTCAGGCCAGGCCAGCGCGGCCAGTACGGCCAGGCTGCCGTTGCCGGTGCACAGGTCCAGCACGCGCCGGGTGTGTTCGCCCAGCCAGGCGTCGATGGTGCCGTCGGCCAGCAGCTCGGCGATGAAGCTGCGCGGCACGA
This sequence comes from Curvibacter sp., assembly GCA_003500955.1. GTDB lineage: Bacteria > Pseudomonadota > Gammaproteobacteria > Burkholderiales > Burkholderiaceae_C > Hylemonella. The sequence continues at coordinate 9,696 of DNQP01000197.1, forward strand.
TCGCACGTTCGTCCACGTAGAAGGGCACGCCCTGCAGCCAGGCTTCATGCGTCAGGTAGGCGGCGGGCTTGCGCGTGCTGATGCGTTGTCGCAGGAGCTCGGCGATCTGCGCCTGCTCCTCGGGCGTCACGACGCGTTCGGCCACGCCGTCGAGGTCGTCCAGCGGCAGGCCCAGGCGCCAGAGCACCAGCCAGGCGGCTTCGTCGAAGGCGTTGGTGGTGCCGTGGCCATAGGCCAGCTGCGCGGCCTCCAGCTGCTGCGCGCCGGCCTCGATCACGGAGATCACGGTCGGCTCGGTGGCGGGTTGCCCGCTCATGACGCGAGCTTTTCCAGCACGCGCCGGTAGATGTTCTTGAGCGGCTCGATGTCGGCCACGGGAATATGCTCGTCGATCTTGTGGATCGTGGCGTTCGTGGGGCCGAGCTCGATGACCTGCGGACAGATCCGGGCGATGAAGCGGCCATCGCTGGTGCCGCCGGTGGTGGAGAGCTCGGTCTCGAGGCCGGTCTCGTCACGGATGGCGTCGCGCACGGCGTTGACCAGGGTGCCAGGCGTGGTCAGGAAGGGCAGGCCACCGATGGTCCAGGCCAGTTCGTAGTCGAGCTCGTGGCGGTCCAGCACGGCCGTCAGGCGCTGCTGCAGGCTCTCGGGCGTGGATTCGGTGCAGAAGCGGAAATTGAAGTCCACCACGATCGAACCCGGGATCACGTTACTGGCACCCGTGCCGCCGTGGATGTTGCTGACCTGCCAGGTGGTGGGCGGAAAGAAGTCGTTGCCGCGGTCCCACTCGATGGCGGTCAGCTCGGCCAGCGCCGGGGCGAACAGGTGGATGGGATTGCGTGCCAGGTGCGGGTAGGCGATGTGGCCCTGCACGCCCTTGACCGTCAGCTTGCCGCTCATGGTGCCGCGGCGGCCGTTCTTGATCATGTCTCCGGTGCGCTGAACGGAGGTGGGTTCACCGACGATGCAGTAGTCCAGCTTGACGCCGCGGGCCTCGAGCGCCTCGCAGACCTTGACCGTGCCGTCCACGGCCGGGCCTTCCTCGTCGCTGGTCAGCAGCAGGGCGATGTTGAGCGGGGCCTGCGGCTGCTGGGCGATGAACTCCTCCACGGCCACGACAAAGGCCGCGATCGAGGTCTTCATGTCGGCCGCGCCACGGCCATAGAGCTTGCCGGCGCGGTGCGTGGGCGTGAAGGGATCCTGGCTCCACTGCGCGACGGGGCCGGTGGGCACCACATCGGTATGCCCGGCAAAGACCAGCAGGGGCGCGCCGGCCTGCGCCGTACGCTGGGCCCAGAGGTTGCTGACGCGGAAATCATCGGGCCCGCTGGCCAGGGTTTCGCAGGCAAAGCCCAGGGCCTGCAGGCGTTCGGCGATGAGCTGCTGGCAGCCGGCGTCGTCGGGGGTGACGGAGGGGCGGGCGATGAGCTGTTCGGTCAGTTGCAGGGTCAGGGACATGCGCAAAAGGAGGAGGGCCTGTCAGCCGTGCTTCACGTCGAGCGTGATCTCGGTGAAAGACGGTTCGTCGTCATGGTGGTCTTCCGTCGCCTGGGCCTGGGTCGGCTTCTGGAAGTCGTTCTGCAGCCGCCACATGAGGTTGGTCGGGGAGTCGGAGTTGGCCAGGCCTTCCTTGCGGTCGACCACGCCATCGGTGATGAGGCGGGCGATGTCTTGCTCGAAGTTCTGCGAGCCTTCGGCCATGGCCTTTTCCAGCGCCTCCTTGATGCTGGAGAAGTCACCCTTCTCGATCAGCTCTGAGATCAGCTTGGTGTTGAGCATGATTTCCACCGCTGGCGTGCGGGCGCCCGTGACCGTGCGCAGCAGGCGCTGCGAGACGATGGCCTTGAGGGCGCTGGACAGGTCGCCCAGCATGGTCTGGCGTACTTCCACCGGGTAGAAGCTCAGGATCCGGTTGAGGGCCTGGTAGCTGTTGTTGGCGTGCATGGTGGCCAGGCAAAGGTGGCCCGACTGCGCGTAGGCGATGGCGGCCGACATGGTCTCGCGGTCGCGGATCTCGCCGATCATGATCACGTCGGGGGCCTGGCGCAGGGCGTTCTGCAGCGCGGTGTGCAGGTTCTTGGTGTCGGCACCGATCTCGCGCTGGTTCACCACCGAACGCTTGTTCTTGAACAGGTACTCGATCGGGTCCTCGATGGTCAGGATGTGGCCCGATGCGTTCTCGTTGCGGTAGTCGATCATGGCGGCGAGCGTCGTGCTCTTGCCCATGCCGGTGGCACCCACCATGAGGATGAGGCCGCGCTTTTCCATGATCAGGTCGCCGAGGATGGGCGGCAGCGAGAGCGAGCCCAGCGTGGGGATCTCCCCCGAGACGAAGCGGATCACGGCCGCCACCGAGCCACGCTGGCGCATGGCGCTCAGACGGAAGCGCCCCACGCCGGCCAGCGGGAAGCCCATGTTGAGCTCGCTGTAGGCGTCGAGCTCAGCCAGGCGCTCCTCGGGGATGATCTCGGCCAGCAGGTTGCGCGGCGCCTCGGCCGGCAAGGCCTGGTTGTTGATGGGCACGCACTGGCCGTTGATGCGGATCAGCGCCGGCGAGTGAGCCGACAGATAGATGTCCGAGGCCTTCTTCTCGGCCATCAGACGCAGGATCCGTTCCATCGTGCCCATGGGGCGTTCGGCAGTGGTGTTCATACCCTCATCCCTTTTTCACGCGATGCCACATTGTGTGCCAACTCGGGCCCAAATCCGCGGGACGCCGTGGAACCGGCTCCGCCGGGCCACTGGCGTCGCCCCCTGCAAGGGGGGGAGGCTGCGCGCACATCGTGCGCGCAGCCTGGGGGTCAGTCTCTCAACAAGTCGTTCAGGCTGGTCTTGGAGCGCGTTTGCGCATCCACGGTCTTGACGATGATGGCGGCGTAGGTGCTGTAGTCCTGGCCGCCCTTGGTCTTCTTGGGCAGGTTGCCGCTGATGACCACGCTGCCGCTGGGCACGCGGCCATAGACGATTTCGCCGGTGTCACGGTTGAAGATGGGCGTGCTCTGGCCGATGTACACGCCCATGCCGAGCACGGAATTCTCTTCCACGACCACACCCTCGACGACTTCCGAGCGCGCGCCGATGAAGCAGTTGTCCTCGATGATGGTCGGGCCGGCCTGCACCGGCTCCAGCACGCCGCCGATGCCCACGCCCCCCGACAGGTGCACGTTCTTGCCGATCTGGGCGCAGGAGCCCACGGTGGCCCAGGTATCGACCATGGTGTTTTCGTCCACGTAGGCGCCGATGTTCACGTAGCTGGGCATCAGGATGGCGCCCTTGGCGATATAGCTGCCGCGGCGAGCCACGGCCGGCGGCACCACGCGCACGCCGGTGGCGGCCATTTCTTCGGCGGACAGGTGGGCGAACTTGGTCTGCACCTTGTCGTAGAAGCCCAGGTCACCGGCCTTGATGACCGCGTTGTCCTTGAGGCGGAAGGACAGCAGCACGGCCTTCTTGATCCACTGGTGCACCGTCCACTTGCCCACGGCCTCGCGCGTGGCCACGCGCAGGCGGCCCTTGTTCAGTTCGGAGATCACCTGCTCGACGGCCTCGGCCACTTCCTTGGGGGCGGACTTGGAGGAGATGTTCGCGCGGTTGTCCCAGGCGGCTTCGATGGTCTGTTGCAGTTGTTGGCTCATGTCAGATGGACTCAGTTTCGGGATTGGACAAATTGAACGATGCGCTCGGCCGCTTCCACGCACTCGGCGGTCTCAGCCACCAGCGCCATGCGCACGCGCCCCGCGCCGGGATTGGTGCCACGGGCCTCGCGCGCGAGATAGCTGCCAGGCAGTACGGTGACATTGTAAAGAGCGTAGAGCTCGCGGGCGAACTCGGTGTCGGAACCACGCACGCCAGCCCAGAGATAGAAGGCCGCGTCGGGCAGGGCGACATCGAGCACCGGCGCCAGCATCGGGGTGACGGTAGCGAATTTCTGCCGGTACTGGTTGCGGTTGTCGACCACGTGCTGCTCGTCGTTCCAGGCCGCGATGCTGGCGGCCTGCACCACATGGCTCATGGCGCTGCCGTGGTAGGTGCGGTAGAGCAGGAAGGCCTTGATGAGGGCCGCGTCCCCGGCCACAAAGCCGCTGCGCAGGCCCGGCACATTGCTGCGCTTGGACAGGCTGGTGAGCGCGATCAGGTTCCGGAAATCCGAGCGCCCCAGCTTGAGCGCTGCCTCCAGTCCGCCCAGCGGCGGCTCGTCGCGGAAGTAGATCTCGCTGTAGCACTCGTCTGAGGCGATCACGAAGCCGTAGCGGTCGCTGAGCGCAAAGAGTTTCTGCCACTCGTCCAGCGGCATCACCGCGCCGGTGGGGTTGCCGGGCGAGCAGGTGAAGATCAGCTGGGTGCGGGCCCAGACCTCGGGCGGCACGCTGTCCCAGTCCACTGCGAAGTTGCGCGCCGGGTCGCTGGGCACGTAATACGGTTCGGCGCTGGCGAGCAGGGTGCCACCCTCGTAGATCTGATAGAAGGGATTGGGACACAGGACCAGGGCACCGGGCTGGCTGCCGTCCACCACGGTCTGCGTCAGCGCGAACAGGGCTTCGCGCGAGCCGTTGACGGGCAGGATCTGGGTGGCCGGGTTGACCGCCACGCCATAGCGGCGCTGCAACCAGCCGGCCATGGCCTCTTTCAGCGCCGGTTCGCCGGCCGTGGCCGGGTAGCCGGTCAGGCCCGTGTCGAGCGCGCCGGCGAGGGCCTGCTTGATGAAATCGGGCGTGGCGTGCTTGGGTTCACCGATGCCCAGGCTAATGGGGCGGTAGGCAGGGTTGGGCGTGATGCCGGCAAAAAGCTGCCGCAGCCGTTCGAAGGGATAGGGCTGCAGCTTCTGGAGCAGGGGGTTCATGGGACGGAATTATCCCGGAACTCCCCCGCCCGTTCCGGCCATCAGCGCGTTGCGCGGGACGACCGCAGTGCGCGCTGCACCAGCAGGTCGATGGACAGCACCAGTGTGATGCCGATGGCCATGACCGTGACGACATTGGGCAGATCGGTGGAGATGATCACACCCAAGCCGCGCGGCGGGGCCAGGCGGTCGGCGGTGGTGCAGACGAAATCGGCCGCAGCCATGCCGGTGTAATGCATGGCGCAGACAGCCACAGCCATGACCACCGCGGCCAGGAGGCGCAGGGCGACCGGTTTGGTGTTGAAGGCCAGCCAGAGTGCCGCCGTGGCGGCGACGACGGCGATCAGGATGGAGAGGGCGACCAGGCCCGAGGCCCAATCGATGTAGCCGCCAAAGCGCATGCCATACATGCCCAGGTAATGCATGACCACCACACCGGCGCCCACGGTCCCCCCGGCGACCAGCAGCCGCTGCCGGTTGCTCGGGTCCCGGGCCACGTACACCAGGCCGAATGCCGTCGAGGCGCAGACGACGATCAGCGAAATCACCGTCTCGACCATGGAGTAGCCCACGCGCAGGTCCATCTTGAGCGCGGCCATGCCGATGAAGTGCATGGTCCAGACGCCGATGCCACCCAGGGCCAGGGTGGCGGCGAGCAGGTCAAAGGAATTGATCTTGCCGTTGGGGCCGATCATGCGGCGTGCCGCGCTCAGCGCCACGAAGGAGCCGACGAAGGCCAAAGCAAAGGAGAGGGCGACGTAAAGCGGGTCGTAGCTGGAGATTACTTCCGGGTTCATGGGATGCCTTCCTGTTCAAATCAGGCCGCATCCTAGGGGGGGACGGTACCCCGCGCTTGACGCGGGTCAATTTTTTTCCGGTTTGTCCATGCAGAAATGCACAGAGTAGGCGCTGGTATCCCCGGTCTCTCAGGTACGGGGGGTGTTGGTCAGATAGCTCAGCACCAGCTTGTCCTGTTGTGTCAGGGAGTGGAAGGCCATGCCGGTGAAATGCGACTCGCCGTCCTGCGCGCGATGGCTGTGGCAGACCGTGGCCTTGACCGTGATCGGGCTGAGTTCGCCCTCGACCAGGCCCTGGATCGTGAGGCTGATGACCTTGCCCACGGCGGCAACGATCTGAGGCGTGCTGACCATGGCGCCTTGCAGGCTGATGTCGACCAGCTGGCCTTGCTGCTGATGCTCGCCCATCTGCGTCACGACCGGCCAGCGGGTCTTGGTGCGCAGGGACTGGCGCACCAGACGTGCGTCCACCTGGTTCGGGTAGGCCAGCAGCGCATAGACAAAGGGCTTGTCATAGGTCTGCAGCACCTTGCTGATGAAGGAAAACTCGTGCTGGCCCGTGAAGCCGCGCACGATGCAGACGTCGCCTTCGGTCAGGCCCGGGTCCTCGCCCTCGGGACCCTGGGGGCCGACCATGACGCCGCGGTTCTCGATGGCGCCAAACAGCTGGGCCTCCTTCTTGCTGGCACCTTCGACCAGTCGCCGCACCTGCAGCGCGATGCCGGGGCGCAGGCCCAGTTCCTTGAGGGTGGTCTGGGTGACTTGCTGGTTGTTGTCGTTGGTGGCCTGATTCATGTGGCGTCTTTTATCTTCAGTCGGGAGGCTCAAAGCTCGTGAATCTACACGCTCTGCCGTGGGTGCGCCATGACGACAAGCTGCTGCGTGTATACAAATGCAACCGCCCCGGGTTTACCCGGGGCGGGCGCAGGTCCTGCTCACCCCGTTCGGGCGCAAGAAAACAGGGTGAACTGGTCTTAGCACAAAAGCAGTGCGCGTTGGCTCCTCTGCACCCGGCGCGGGACGTTATGATTTCGCGTTCCCTCCGTTCCCACGACCGAGTCCACCACCGTGCGTCTTACCTCGATCAAGCTCTCCGGTTTCAAGTCCTTCGCCGAGCCGACCAACTTCATGCTGCCGGGCCAGCTGGTGGGCGTGGTCGGTCCCAACGGCTGCGGCAAGTCCAACATCATGGACGCCGTGCGCTGGGTGCTGGGCGAAAGCCGCGCCAGCGAGCTGCGTGGCGAGTCCATGCAGGACGTGATCTTCAACGGCACCACCACGCGCAAGCCGGCCAGCCGCTCCAGCGTGGAACTGGTGTTCGACAACGCCGACCACCGCGCCGGCGGTCCCTTCCGCGAGTACGCGGAAATCGCCGTCAAGCGCGTGCTGACGCGTGACGGCACCAGCAGCTACTACATCAACAACCAGCCCGTGCGCCGCCGCGACGTGCAGGACGTGTTCCTGGGCACGGGTCTGGGCCCGCGGGCCTACGCCATCATCGGCCAGGGCACGATCAGCCGCATCATCGAGTCCAAGCCCGAGGAGCTGCGTCTCTTCCTGGAGGAGGCTGCCGGCGTTTCCAAGTACAAGGAGCGCCGCCGCGAGACCGAGAACCGGCTGTCCGACACGCGCGAGAACCTGACCCGGGTGGAAGACATCCTGCGCGAGCTCAACGCCAACCTCGAAAAGCTCGAACGTCAGGCCGAGGTCGCCCAGAGGTACAACAGCCTGCAGGCTGATGTCACGCTCAAGCAGCAGCAGCTCTGGTACCTCAAGCGCTCCGAAGCCGAGGCGGACCAGACCCGCATCAAGCAGGAGGGTGAGAAAGCCGTCATCGAGCTCGAATCCCGTGTGGCCGATCTGCGCCACATCGAGGCCGACCTTGAAACCATACGCCAGGCGCACTATGCCGCGGGCGACCAGGTCAATCAGGCACAGGGCCTGCTCTACGAGGCCAGCACGGAGGTCGGCCGCCTGGAAGCCGAGATCCGCTTCGTGGTCGAAGGCCGCCAGCGCGTCGAGGAGCGCCTCAACACGCTGAAAGAGCAGACGGCGCAGTGGGCCACGCGCAAGACCGACGCCCAGGCCGAGATCGAGAAGCTGGCGGAATTGGCCCTGGTCGGCGAGGAGAAGACCACCGAGTTGGCTGCCCAACTGGAAGAGCAGTCCCTGGCCCTGCCCGATCTGGAGGAGGCTCTGCGCCAGGCGCAGCACAAGGCCAACGAGCAGCGCAGCAGTGTGGGCCAGGTGCAGCAGCAGATCCAGGTGCTGGCTGCCGAGCAGCGCAGCATCGACGAACAAACACGCCAGCTCCAGCAGCGTCGCGAGCGGCTGGACACCGACAAGAAGGCCCTGGCCGCTCCCGATGAAGCGCGCCTGCAGAGCCTGCAGGCCCAGTCGGCGCAGGCCACCGAAGCCGCTGCCGTGGCCGACGCCCGCCTGCATGAGCTA
>DNQP01000197.1:18088-37248 GCA_003500955.1 Curvibacter sp.
CGCCCGCCTGCATGAGCTGCAGGACAGCGTGCCGCAGCTCGACGAGGCACGACGCGTCCAGCAGGAAACTCTCAACACCGAAGCCGCGAAACAGACCGACCTGTCCGCCCGCATGGAAGCGCTCAAGGCCTTGCAGGACAAGGTCAAGACCGACGGCAAGCTCCAGCCCTGGCTGGCCAAGCACGGCCTGGCCGATCTGCAGGCCCTGTGGACCAAATTGCACATCGAGCAGGGCTGGGAAAACGCCCTCGAAGCTGCGCTGCGCGAGCGCATGGGTGCGCTGGAGGTCAGCCGCCTGGACATGGTCAAGGCCTTCGGGGCCGACGCGCCGCCGGCCAAGCTGGCTTTTTACAGCGCACCGCAGGCCGGTGCGCCTGAGCGGTCTGCCGCTCTGCCTCGTCTTGCCGACCTGCTGCGCGTCAACGAGGCTGGCCTCAAGGCCGTGCTGGTGGACTGGCTGCAGGGCTGCTACACCTCGTCCAGCTTCGAGGAGGCGCTGGCCCAGCGCAGCCAGCTGCAGCCTGGCGACACCATCTATGTGAAGAGCGGCCACGCCGTCAGCCTGCACAGCGTGAGCTTCTATGCGCAGGATTCCGAGCAGGCCGGCCTGCTTGCCCGCGCGCAGGAGATCGAAAACCTCGAGAAGCAGCTGCGCGCGCAATCGCTGATCAGCGAGGAGGCGCGTACCGCCCTGGTGCGTGCCGAGGCCGCTTACGCCGACGCCTCCCAGCGTCTGGTCACAGCCCGCCGTGAGGCCAGCGAGACCCAGAGCCGTGCCCACGAGCTGCAGGTCGAGACCCTGCGCCTGACGCAGCTGGCCGAGCAGACCCGTGCGCGCAGCGAGCAGATCGCCGGCGACCTGGCCGAGGTCGATGCCTTGCTCGAAGAGCTGCAGGAGCGCCGCGTCGCGGCCGAGGGCCGTTTTGAAGAACTCGACATGCAGCTGGCCGACAGCCAGGAGCGCCACGCCCAGCTCGACGAGCGCGTGCTCGAAGCCGAGCGCAAGCTCAACGCCTGCCGCGAGCAGCAGCGCGCCCTGGAGCGCCAGGCCCAGGAAGCCACCTTCTCGCTGCGCACGCTGGACGCGCGCAAGGCCGAGCTCTCACGGGCCATCGAGACCGCCGACCAGCAGGCTGCGTCCATCACGGGCGAGGAGCAGCGCGCGCGCGACGAGCTCGCGCGCCTGACCGACGCTGCGGCCCAGGCCGGTCTGCAGAACGCGCTGGCGCTCAAGCTCGAGCGCGAGCAGGCCCTGGCCGCTAAGAAGAGCGAATACGACGACCTGACGGCCAAGCTGCGCGCCAGCGACGAGCGCCGCCTCAAGCTCGAGCGTGAACTCGATCCGCTGCGCATGCGCATCCAGGACATGCAGCTCAAGGAGCAGGCCGCGCGCCTGGGGCTGGAGCAATACGATCAGCTGCTCGCCGAGGCCCAGGCCGACCTGGCGGCTGTGGCCAAGTCCATCGCGGATGGCAATGTGCGTCTCACGGGACTGCAGGGCGAGATTGAGCGTCTGAACCGCGAGATCGCGGCGCTGGGGGCCGTCAACCTTGCCGCCTTGGAGGAACTGGCCCATGCGCGCGAGCGCAAGCAGTTCCTCGACGCCCAGTCGGCCGACCTGACCGACGCCATGAACACGCTGGAAGACGCCATCCGCAAGATCGACGGCGAAACCCGCGAACTGCTGGCCGGCACCTTCAAGACCGTCAACGAACACTTCGGCCGCATGTTCCCCGAGCTCTTCGGCGGCGGTCAGGCCAAGCTCATCATGACGGGCGATGAAATCCTCGATGCCGGCGTCCAGGTCATGGCCCAGCCGCCGGGCAAGAAGAACCAGACCATCCACCTGCTCTCGGGTGGCGAGAAGGCGCTGACCGCCATCGCCCTGGTGTTTGCCATCTTCCAGCTCAACCCCGCACCGTTCTGCCTGCTGGACGAGGTGGACGCGCCCCTGGACGACGCCAACACCGAGCGTTACGCCAAGCTCGTGAGCAGCATGAGCAAGGGCACCCAGTTCCTCTTCATCAGCCACAACAAGATCGCCATGGAGATGGCCGAGCAGCTGATCGGTGTGACCATGCAGGAGCAGGGCGTCTCGCGCATCGTGGCGGTGGACATGGAGTCTGCCGTGTCCATGGCCGAGGCGGCTTGAGGTTTCCGGGAGCCGGGCGCCGATGAGCAAGCTGCAGATCGGACTGGCCATCGCGGGCGTGCTGCTGCTCGTCGCCCTCGTGCTGCACGGCATCTGGTCTGCGCGACGCCACCAGCCGCGTCTGGCCGATCCCGAGCCTGGGGGGGCCGCACCGCAGGACCCCGGGGTGGCACTGCCGGTCGACCCGGTGCTGGGCGCCGTGCCGGCCGCGGACGGTCTGTTGCTGCCGCCCGCGCTCGAAAAGAAGCCCTTGCTGGACCCCCTGATCGACGTGCTCGCCACCATCGAGTTGGAGCATCCCGTCTCAGGCGAGGCCGTGTTGCAGCACATGCCGGGCACGCGCCGTGTGGGCAGCAAGCCTTATGGCATCGAGGGCCTGCACCAGGCCGATGGCCAGTGGGAGGCACCGCAGCCCGGCCGCCGCTACAGCGCCCTGCAGGCCGGCGTGCAGCTGGCCAACCGTGCCGGCGCGCTCAACGAGATCGAATACTCCGAATTCGTCGTCAAGACCCAGGCCCTGGCCGACGCTTTGGGCGGCACGCCCGAGTTTCCCGACATGCTCGACGCCGTGGCCCGCGGCCGCGAGCTCGACGCCTTTGCCAGCGAGCACGATGCCCAGCTGAGCGTCACGCTGCGCGCACGCCAGACGGCCTGGAGCGCGGGCTATGTGCAGCAGCATGCGGCGCGCCTGGGCTTCGTGGCCGGCGTGCTGCCCGGGCGCATGGTGCTGCCCGCGACACAGTCGGGCCAGCCGCCCATCCTGGGCCTGCAGTACGACCCCCAGGCCGCGTTGGCCGCCGATCCCTCGATGACGGCCATCCGCGATGTCATGCTGAGCCTGGACGTGGCCCAGGTGCCGCGCAGCGAACAGCCCTATGTGCGCCTGCGCGAGGCCGCCAAACGTCTGGCCGAGGTCATGGACGGCCAGATCACCGACGACAACGGCCAGCCCCTGAGCAGCGACGCCATGGACCTGATCGGCTCCGAGCTCGAGACCCTCTACGACAAGCTCGACGCACGCGAACTCTCGGCCGGCTCGCTGCTGGCGCGCCGTCTGTTTTCCTGAATGTCCTGCCCGCAACGATGACGCCCGATTTGTTCGACGCGGCGCCTGCCGTTCCATCTCCCGCCGAGCGCGTGCGCGAACTGCATCGCCTGCTGCATCACCACGCCCACCGCTACTACGTACTCGACGCCCCCGAGATCCCGGACGCCGAGTACGACCAGCTCTTTCGCGAGCTGCAGGCCCTCGAAGCCGCGCACCCCGAGTTGCTGACGCCCGACTCGCCCACCCAGCGCGTGGGCGGCAAGGTGCTCGACGGCCTGACCCCCGTGCGCCATGCCGTGCCCATGCTGTCCATCGAGACCGAGACCGACACCACCGCGGCGGGCGCGCAGAACTTCGACACTCGTGTGCGCAAGGCCCTGGGGCTGCAGGAGTCCGATTCGCCCGTGGAGTATGCGGCCGAACTCAAGTTCGATGGCCTGGCCATCAACCTGCGCTACGAGGGCGGCGTGCTGGTGCAGGCCGCCACGCGCGGCGACGGCGAGACCGGCGAGGACGTGACGCAGAACGTGCGCACCATCGGCCAGATCCCCTTGCGCCTCAACGGCTGCGAGGCCCCGGTGCTCGAAGTACGCGGCGAGGTCTATATGCGCCGCGACGATTTCGAGGCCCTCAATGCAAAGCAGCGCGAGAAGGGCGAGAAGACCTTCATCAACCCGCGCAACACCGCGGCCGGCGCGATCCGCCAGCTCGATCCCGCCCTGGTCGCCCAGCGCCCGCTGAGCTTCTACGCCTATGGTCTGGGCGAGGTCCAAGGGTGGGCCGTGCCCTCCACCCATGCGCAGCTGCTCGACGCCCTGCAGGCCATGGGCCTGCCCGTGTGCGAGGAGCGTACCGTGGCGCAGGGCGCGGCGGGCCTGACGGCCTTCCACGAAGCCATCCGTGCCAAGCGTGACGCCCTGCCTTTCGACATCGACGGCGTGGTCTACAAGGTCAACGCCCTGGCGCTGCAGCAGCAGCTGGGTTTCAAGACGCGCGAGCCGCGCTGGGCCGTGGCCCACAAATACCCGGCGCAGGAGATGCTGACGACCGTACAGGCCATCGAGGTGCAGGTCGGCCGCACCGGCAAGCTCACGCCCGTGGCCAAGCTCTCGCCGGTCTTCGTGGGCGGCGTGACAGTGACCAACGCCACGCTGCACAACGAGGACGAGGCCCGGCGCAAGGACGTGCGCGTGGGAGATACCGTGATCGTGCGCCGTGCGGGCGATGTGATTCCCGAGGTGGTCGCCGTGCTGCCCGAGAAGCGCCAGCCCGGCGCCGAGGTCTTCACCATGCCGCACAGCTGCCCGGTCTGCGGCTCGGCCGCCGTGCGCGAGGAGGGCGAGGCCGATTACCGCTGTACCGGCGGCCTGTTCTGCAGCGCGCAGCGCAAGCAGGCCATGCTGCATTTCGCGGGGCGCCGCGCCGTGGACATCGAGGGCCTGGGCGACAAGCTGGTGGATCAGCTCGTGGACAGCGGCGTCGTGAAGACCCTGCCCGATCTCTACCGCCTGGGCCTCACGGCCCTGGCCAGCCTGGAACGCATGGCGGACAAGTCGGCGCAGAACATCGTCGACGCGCTGGAGACATCCAAACAGACCACGCTGCCGCGCTTTCTCTATGGCCTGGGCATACGCCATGTGGGCGAGGCCACGGCCAAGGCGCTGGCGCGCCACTTCGGCAAGCTCGACGCCATCGTGGATGCCACGGAAGACCAGCTGCTGCAGGTGCCCGATGTGGGCCCCATCGTGGCGCAGAGCATCCACACCTTTTTCCAGCAGGCCCACAACCGCGAGGTGGTGGAGCAGCTGCGTGCCTGCGGCCTGCGTTGGGAGGAGGGCGAACCCAGCCCGGCCGCCCAGTTGCCGCTGGCCGGCAAGACCTTTGTGCTCACGGGGACCCTGCCCACGCTGAGCCGCGACGACGCCAAGGAGATGCTCGAAGCGGCCGGGGCCAAGGTGGCCGGTTCGGTGAGCAAGAAGACGGACTACGTGGTCGCGGGCGCGGAGGCCGGCAGCAAGCTGGACAAGGCGCGCGAGCTGGGCATCGCAGTGCTGGACGAAGCGGGCCTGCGGGCCCTGCTGCCCGAAGGCTGACGGCTACCCGAGTCGTACACTGGCCCCCAACAAGAGTTGGTTTGTCGCTATTTTGAGCGGCTGGCAGGGTAAGGGAGGCAGTGATGTGGTTCGTGTTCGCTCTGATCACGCTGGTCAGTTTCAGCGTGTACTTCGGAATCAAGCGCTACGAGGCCCGTTGGCACGGTATGGTCTCTTTCCTTCTCAGGGGTCGTGCCTATCAATACGAATTTGTCTACAAGCACAAGAGCAAATCATTCCGGCAGATGATTGTCGGTGTCGACGCACCTAAAGAGTTCGATTTCACGTTCAAGCGTGAGAGTGGAATTGATCGCATCTTCAAATGGCTCGGCATTTCTGTCGAGAAACAATTCAGTACTCCTGATTTCGACAGATTGGTATACGTCGCCTCCAATGATGGGCACCTGTTCGATGAAGTCATGGACGACCATGACTTGTTGGGAACGGTCATCGAACTGTTCAAAATTGATCATTTTGAGTGCCGAATTTCCCATTTGCATTGTCGCAACGGCAGACTGTGGGTCATCTTCAAGGTCGGCGGACTCTTTAATGACGAGTCGAACAGAGAGCGGTTGCGCAAGGTTTTTCCTCAGGTCGCTGAGTCCTTGCATTCGGTGGCAGATGTACTCAAACAGAATTTGCCTAAGACCAAGGCCAGCGATCGGGACCCTTTCATCCTCAGAGCCATTCTTGTACTTGCCATCAGCACCGGTCTGGTCATCAATGGTTTGGTGCATGCGTTCCGCCTGATGCTACTGCCTGGCACGTTCACGCTAGACACAACCCAACTGTGGCTTTATGCAACTTTCGCTGGTGGTGGCATTCTGGTGCTGCTCATTGCCTTGGCAATCGGTTTACTGGGGCGTTCGGCCCGAGCTCACCTAGTTTTCATTGAGCTGCTTCTGGTTGGGTCGCTTGGGGCGGTATTGACGGCCTTCACTGAACTACGGGATGTCAATATAGAGCTCGACAGCTCGGTCGCTCAGCAATACGAGGCCAAGGTCCTCGATATGACAATCAGCAGATCCAGAAGAAGTGGAACGCAGTACTACTTGCACATTGTCGATTGGACCGGATCTGAAGAGACTCGGCGTATCCACGTTTCCAGCGATTTCTACCGCTTGATACAGAAGGGTGAGCGAATCCGAATCTGGCAGCGCCGCGGATTTCTGGGCATACGCTGGGTGGCCGCTATCAACCGGGTTGATCCCCGCGTCTCACCCTGAGCTGCTGTCCTCGTCTGGCGGGCGTTCCGGACGGCGCCTCAGCCACGCGGCTACCGTGCCCATGCAGGCGATCGCCGTCCAAGCCGCCCAGCGCGGGTGGACGTTCCAAAGCAGATAGGCCCCCGAGGCGGCCATGAAGTCGCTGGACATCCATTTGGCCTTGCGGTTCACCATGCCGACAAGGCGCCAGTCGCGGATCATGGGGCCGAAGGCTGTGTGGTGTTCCAGCCTGCCTTACCGGCCTAGCGAGCTGTGCGCAGCAGCCAAGCGGCCCCTGTCAGGCAAGACCTTTGTGCTCACGACGACCCTGCCCACGCTGAGCCGCGACGAGGCCAAGGAGATGCTCGAAGCGGCCGGGGCCAAGGTGGCTGGTTCGGTGAGCAAGAAGACGGACTACGTGGTCGCGGGCGCGGAGGCCGGCAGCAAGCTGGACAAGGCGCGCGAGCTGGGCATCGCGGTGCTGGACGAAGCGGGCCTGCGGGCACTGCTGCCGGGCTGAGGCTCAGGCCGACAGCAGCCGGACGATCTCCGCGCGCAGCGTCGCCTGCGTGAACGGTTTGGTGAGGTAGGCGTGGGCCCCTGCTTCCCAGCCGCGTTCCCGGTCTTCGGGTCGGTCATTGGAAGACAGCAGAATGATCTTGACGCCCTCCAGAGCGGCGTCGGTGCGCAGGGCCTTGCAGACCTCATAACCGTCGCGCTGTCCCGGCATGACCACGTCCAGCACCACCAGTTGGGGATGGAGATGCGCTGCCATCTTGAGGCCGGCTTCCCCATGGGATGCTTCGTAGATCTCGAACGGGGCATCTCCCAGGGCCCATTTCACCAGCTGTCGCGTTTGCGCATGGTCATCGATGACCAGTACTTTCAGCTTCATCGTCACGTCTGATGTTATGCGGTCAGCTCTGACGTCGTTCGTCACTCGGGCTTCGCTGCTGTGTTGTGCTCGGGGTGAGATTCGATTTTATGCTCGGGGCGTCGCCACAGCCACAGTGCCACACCGCCCATGCAGGCAATCGCCGTCCAGGCCGCCCAGCGCGGGTGGTTGCTCCACAGCAGATAGGCCCCCGAGGCGGCCATGAAGCCGCTGGACATCCACTTGGCCTTGCGGCTCACCACGCCACCGCGGTGCCAGTCGCGGATCATGGGGCCGAAGGCCGTATGGTGTTCCAGCCAGCTCAGCAGGCGTGGTGAGCTGCGCGCGGCGGCCCAGGCCGAGAGCAGGATGAAGGGGGTGGTGGGCAGCACGGGCAGGAAGGCCCCCACGATGCCCAGGACCAGGAAGAGCAGGGCCAGGCCGAGGTAGACGGCGCGTGCGAGCGCGGACAGCGGCGCTCTCAGCAGACCGGTCGGCGGCGTCGGGTCGGAGGACATGGAACACCATTGTGCCGGGTCCATGCCCCCGGTATATGCTCCGTGTTCGACAGCCCGACCGAAACCATGACCGTCCGCACCATCCTCAAGATGGGTGACCCGCGCCTCTTGCGTGTGGCCCAGCCCGTGACCGAATTCGATACCGACGCCCTGCACCTGCTGGTCACCGACCTGCTCGATACCATGGCCGCGGCCAATGGCGCCGGCCTGGCGGCGCCGCAGATCGGTGTGGACCTGCAGGTGGTGATCTTCGGCAGTGGTGCGCCCAACCCGCGCTATCCGGACGCGCCCATCGTGCCGCGCACGGTGCTGTGCAACCCGGTGATCACGCCGCTGGGGGAGGACGAGGAGCTGGGCTGGGAGGGTTGTCTGTCGGTACCCGGCCTGCGTGGGGTGGTGCCGCGCTGGCAGCGCATCCGCTACACAGGCTGGGATCAATACGGCGATGCCATCGACCGCACGGTCGAAGGTTTCCATGCCCGTGTGGTGCAGCACGAGTGCGACCACCTGATCGGCAAGCTCTACCCGATGCGGGTGCGGGACTTCACGCAGTTCGGCTTTACCGAGGTGCTGTTTCCGGGCCTCGACGCCACGCAGGACGACTGAGGCCCGACCGGTTCACGCGATCGGGGCGTCAATCCTCGCCGCCGTTCAGAGCGGCTTGATCCGCACCACCCGCCACTTGATCGGGCCACCGTTGACGCCCTTGACGCCGGGGCCGAACTGCAGGGCGAAGGGGCCGCTGGCGTACTTGTCGTTGCGGATCTGGGCGGTCTGCACGCCGTTGAGCTTGACCGTCAGCTGATCGCCCTTGGCCGTGATTTCCATCGTGTTCCAGCGGCCGCCGGCCTTGTAGACGGTCGGGACCGGCACCTGCGCAAAGTTGACGATGCCGCCGGTGGCGTAGATCGGGTCGGGCCGGATGTCCCAGATGTTGGCCTCATAGGAATTGTCGGCCGTGATCTTGCTGGGATCCGAGGCGCGGAAGAAGATGCCGCTGTTGGTGTCGGTGGCGGCCCAGAACTCGGCGTAGATCTCGAAGTCCTTGTAGCTCTGCTTGGAGACCAGGAAGCCGCCCTTGCCCTGGTTGGCGGTGATCCCGCCCTGGTCGATTTGCCAGTTGGCGTCGCCGACGCGGTTCCAGTTGTCCAGGCCGCGCTCGCCGTCGATCAGCGTGACCCACCCGGATCCGGGCCAGCTCGCGCAGGCGGCCAGGGCCAGGGGAAGTGCGAGCAGGGTCAGCCTGCGCGATAGAGCGTGCGGCATGGAAGTCTCCTTGTTGATGTGGGATGCTGCGGGCACGACGCCCGAGCACACTATCGCATGCGGCCCTGGAGGTCTGTCAAGCGGGGAAACGGGGGGCGGGCTGGCGCTTTTGTTCAGGACGCCAGCACCCCCAGCAACTCGGTCTCGATCGCGATCTGGGCGCGGTTGTTCTGCAGCTCGGGGCCGTCGACGAGGAAGACGTCGTCGACCCGCTCGCCCAGGGTGTTGACCTTGGCCAGTTGCAGGTTGATGCGATGCCGGGCCAGCACGCGCGCCACCTTGTAGAGCAGGCCGGCCTGGTCGCTGGCCGAGATGCTGAGCAGCCAGCGCTGCGCCTTCTCGTCGGGCTTGAGGCTGACGCGCGGCGTGACCGGAAAGCTCTTGACCCGGCGCGAAAGGCGGCCGCGGCTGGGCTCGGGCAGGGGGCCGCCTTGGGCGATCACACGGGCCAGCTCGGCTTCGACCATGGCGGTCATCTCGCGGTAGTGGTCCTGCAGGCCGGTGGTGACGACCTGGAAGGTGTCGAGCGCGTAGCCGTTGCGGGCCGTGTGGATGCGCGCGTCCAGGATGCTGAAGTCACCCTGGTCGAAATAGCCGCAGATGCGCGCGAAGAGATCGGGCTGGTCGGCCGTGTAGACCAGGACCTGCAGGCCTTCGCCCACGGGGGAGCGGCGGGCGCGCACGATGGGCTGTGCCGTGCCGACATGGCGCGAGAGGTGGCGCGTGTGCCAGGCGATGTCGTCGGCGTCGTGGCGCATGAAGTAGCTCACGTCCAGCGTGTCCCAAAGCTTCTTCTGCGCCTCGTGCGGCAGGCTGTGCAGGGCCAGCTGGACCAGGGCTTCGCGCTTGTGCGCCTCGACCTCGGCGTCGGGCGATGGCGCGTGGCCGCCGAGCACACGCAGGGTGTAGCGGTACAGATCCTCCAGCAGCTTGCCCTTCCAGGCGTTCCAGACCTTGGGGCTGGTGCCGCGGATGTCGGCCACGGTGAGCAGGTACAGCGCGGTGAGGTAGCGCTCGTTGCCAACCTGCTTGGCGAAGGCCCGGATCACGTCCGGGTCGCTGAGGTCGGACTTCTGCGCGATGCGGCTCATGGACAGGTGTTCCTTGACCAGGAACTCGATCAGCTGGGCATCCTCGCGCGTGATGCCGTGCTGGCGTGCGAAGCGCCGCACTTCCTCGGCGCCCAGGTCGGAGTGGTCACCACCGCGCCCTTTGGCGATGTCGTGAAAGAGGGCGGCCGCGTAAAGGATCCAGGGCTGGTCCCAGCCCGCGGCGAGCTGCGAGCAGAAGGGGTATTCGTGCGCGTGCTCGGCCATGAAGAAGCGGCGCACGTTGCGCAGCACCATGAGGATGTGCTGGTCCACGGTGTAGACGTGGAACAGGTCATGCTGCATCTGGCCCACGATGCGGCGGAAGATCCAGAGGTAGCGCCCCAGCACCGAGGTCTGGTTCATGAGCCGCATGGCGTGCGTGATGCCGCGCGGCTGCCGCAGGATGGCCATGAAGGTGGCCCGGTTGACCGGATCGTTGCGGAACTTGGCCGTCATCAGGCCGCGCGCGTTGTACAGCGCGCGCAGGGTACGTGCCGACAGGCCCTTGGCGCCCTCGGTGGTCTGGTAGACCAGGAAGGTCTCCAGAATGGCGTGCGGCTCGCGCTGGTAGAGGTCGTCGCTGACCACCTCGATCAGCCCCGATTTGTCGAGGAAGCGCGGGTTGATGGCACGCGGTGCCTGGGTGGTCGGGTTGAGCCGCTCCTCGATGTTGAGCAGCAGGATCTGGTTGAGCTGGGTCACGGCCTTGGCGGCCCAGTAGTAGTGGCGCATCAGCGACTCGCTGGCGCGCACCTTGGTCCGGACCTCGGCGGTGTCCGAGCTGTAGCCGAAGCTGTTGGCCACGGCGGTCTGCAGGTCGAAGACCAGGCGATCCTCGCGCCGTCCGGCCGTGAGGTGCAGGCGCAGGCGGATGAGCTCGAGCATGGCTTCGTTGCGCTTGAGCTGGCGCACCTCGAAAGGCGTGGCCAGGCCGTTGCGGGCCAGCTCGTCCCAGCTCTTGCCGTAGCCGGCCGCCTGGGCCACCCAGAGGATGATCTGCAGGTCGCGTAGGCCGCCCGGGGATTCCTTGCAGTTGGGCTCGAGTGCGTAGGGCGTGTCCTCGAACTTGCTGTGGCGCTGCTGCATCTCCAGCGTCTTGGCCACGAAGAAGGCCCGCGGGTCCATGGCCAGTCGGAAGCGCCAGCGGAAGTCCTTGAACAGCGCGGCGTTGCCACAGATGGCGCGCGACTCCAGCAGCGCGGTCTGCACGGTCACGTCCTTGGCCGCCTCGGCCAGGCATTCTTCCACGGTGCGCACGCTGGAGCCGATCTCCAGGCCCGCGTCCCAGCAGCTGCTGATGAAGGTCTCGATGCGCTGGCGCAGGGCCTCGTCCGTGTCCGGCGACTGGCCGGTGGGCAGCAGCAGCAGCACGTCGATGTCGGAATGGGGGAAAAGCTCGCCGCGGCCGAAGCCGCCCACGGCGGCCAGCGTGGGGCCGGGACCGAAGCCGGCCTGCTGCCACAGGGTCTTGAGCGTGTCGTCAGCCAGGCGCGCCAGCCGGCGCAGCGCGGCGTGCACGCCACGCGTGGACGTGCCGCCGCCGCTGACGGCCTGCAAGGCTTCAGCCTTGCGGGCGCGGTACTGGTCTCGGAGGGTAGGAGGGGTCGCTGGCATGGCGACAGTCGGCAGCAAGAATCAGGCCAGAGCCGACTCTGCCTGCACGAAAGCCGGTGGCGGCGGGCTGCCGGCCGACAGGGTCAGCACCTCGTAGCCGGTCGGGGTGACCAGCACCGTGTGCTCCCACTGGGCCGAGAGCGAGTGGTCCTTGGTCACGATGGTCCAGCCGTCGCCGAGTTCGCGCACCTCGCGCCGGCCGGTGTTGATCATGGGCTCGATGGTGAAGGTCATGCCCGGCTTGAGTTCCTCGCCGGTGCCGGGCTTGCCGTAGTGCAGCACCTGCGGCTCCTCGTGGAAGACCTGGCCGATGCCGTGGCCGCAGAACTCGCGCACCACCGAGAAGCCGTTGCTCTCGGCAAACTTCTGGATGGCCCAGCCCACGTCGCCCAGTCGGGCACCGGGTTTGACCTGCACGATGCCGTGCCACATGGCCTCGTAGGTCAGGGCGCACAGGCGCTTGGCGGCAATCGAGGCTTCACCGACGATGAACATGCGGCTGGTGTCGCCGTACCAGCCGTCCTTGATGACGGTGACGTCCACGTTCACGATGTCGCCCTTCTTGAGCGGCTTGTCGTTGGGAATGCCGTGGCAGACCACGTGGTTGACCGAGGTGCACAGCGAGGCCGGGTAGGGGGGGTAGCCCGCCGGCTGGTAGCCCAGGGTGGCGGAGATGCTGCCCTGGGCCTTCATGCACTCGGCGGCCAGGCGATCGATCTCGCGCGTGGTGATGCCCGGCTTGATGTGCGGCGTCAGGTGGTCCAGGACTTCCGAGGCCAGGCGACAGGCCACACGCATGCCCGCAACGCCCGCTTCGTCTTTGTAGGTGATCGTCATGCCCGGGATTATCCCATTGGAGGCCGTTTCCTGCGCGTCTGCGCCTGATGCCGCACGCCCAGGAAGTAGAATTCCACCTTTCCCCGGACCCCCGTCCACACCCCCTCAAGGCCACCCCCGTGACCCTGCACATCTCTTCCTACGAAGGCGGCAGCGCCCTCAGCCCCTTCCGCGTACAGCAACTCCTGCCCCGCCTGCAGGCCATCCACGACAAGATTTCCGGCATCGCCGCCCGCTACGTGCACCTGGTCGCGGGCGACACGCCGCCCACACTCGAGCAGCAGCGCCAGCTCGCGGCCCTGCTGAATTACGGCGATCCCTACGCCGGCCCGGCGGAAGGCCCGCTGGTGGTGGTGGCCCCGCGCCTGGGCACGGTCTCGCCCTGGGCCTCCAAGGCCACGGACATCGCCCACAACTGCGGCCTGGCGCTGCACCGGGTCGAGCGCATCGTCGAGTACCGGCTCACGCTCAAATCCGGTCTGCTGGGCAAGGCCGGGCTGAGCTACGAGCAGCTGGGCCGAGTGGCGGCGCTGCTGCACGACCGCATGACCGAAAGTGCACTGGCCAGCCGCGAGGAGGCCGCGGCCCTGTTCACCGAGCTCCATCCTGCGCCCATGGACCACGTGGACATCCTGGGCGGCGGCCGCGCCGCGCTGGAGCAGGCCAATACCGACTGGGGCCTGGCCCTGGCCGACGACGAGATCGATTACCTGGTCAAGGCCTTCAACGATCTGAAGCGCAACCCCACGGACGTGGAGCTGATGATGTTCGCCCAGGCCAACAGCGAACACTGCCGCCACAAGATCTTCAACGCCGACTTCACCATCGACGGCGTGCGCCAGCCGCGCAGCATGTTCGGCATGATCCGCCACACCCACCAGACCAGCCCGCAGCACACGGTGGTGGCGTACTCTGACAACGCTTCCATCATGGAGGGCGTGCCGGTCGAACGCTTCATCGCCCGCATGCAGGGCGGCACATTGCCGGCCTACGGCAAATCGGCCGCCGTGAACCATGTGCTGATGAAGGTCGAGACGCACAACCACCCCACGGCCATCTCGCCCTTCCCCGGCGCCTCCACGGGCGCCGGCGGCGAGATCCGCGACGAGGGTGCCACGGGCCGCGGCTCGCGTCCCAAGGCTGGCCTGACCGGCTTCACGGTGTCCAAGCTCTGGGGCGGCTGGTCGGATCAGCCGGGCGGCAAGCCCGAGCACATCGCCAGCCCGCTGCAGATCATGACCGAGGGCCCGCTCGGTGGCGCAGCCTTCAACAACGAGTTCGGCCGCCCCAACCTGGCCGGCTATTTCCGCGAATACGAACAGACCGTTGCCAGCGACGTGGACACGGTGCAGCGCGGCTACCACAAGCCCATCATGATTGCGGGCGGCGTGGGCGCCATTGACGCCGGTCTCACGAAGAAGATCGAATTTCCCGCCGGCACGCTGCTGATCCAGCTCGGTGGTCCGGGCATGCGCATCGGCATGGGCGGCGGCGCGGCCAGCTCCATGGCCACGGGCGCCAACGCGGCCGAACTCGACTTCGATTCCGTGCAGCGCGGCAACCCCGAGATCGAACGGCGCGCGCAGGAGGTCATCAACCACTGCTGGTCGCAAGGCGAGAACAATCCCATCCTCGCCATCCACGACGTGGGTGCGGGCGGCCTCTCCAATGCCTTCCCCGAGATCACCAACGATGCGGGCCGTGGCGCACGCTTCGACCTGCGCGCCGTGCCGCTGGAAGAGTCGGGCCTGGCGCCCAAGGAGATCTGGTGCAACGAGAGCCAGGAGCGCTACGTGCTGGCCATCGCGCCCGAGTCCCTGGAGATCTTCAAGGCCTACTGTGAGCGCGAGCGTTGCCCCTTTGCCGTGGTGGGCGTGGCCACCGACCAGCGCCAACTCGAGCTCGTCGATGAAGGTCGGGAGTCGCCCGTGGACATGCCCATGGACGTGCTGCTGGGCAAGCCGCCCAAGATGCACCGCGATGTCCAGACCATCGCGCGCCGCTTCAAGCCGCTGGACCTCACGGGGGTCGATCTGCAAAAAGCCGTGATTGACGTGCTGAGCCACCCCACCGTGGCTTCCAAGCGCTTTTTGATCACCATCGGTGACCGCACCGTGGGGGGCCTCACGCACCGCGACCAGATGGTCGGCCCCTGGCAGGTGCCCGTGGCGGATGTGGCCGTCACCCTGGCCGACTACGCCGGCTTTGCCGGCGAGGCCATGAGCATGGGCGAGCGCACGCCGCTCGCGGTGCTCGACGCCCCGGCCTCGGGCCGCATGGCCGTGGCCGAGGCCATCACCAACCTGCTGGCCGCACCGATCGCACTGCCGCGCGTCAAGCTCTCCGCCAACTGGATGGCCGCCTGCGGCGAGCCCGGCGAGGACGCGGCGCTCTACGCCACCGTGCAGGCCGTGGGCATGGAACTGTGCCCGGCCCTGGGCATCTCCATTCCCGTGGGCAAGGACAGCCTGTCCATGCGCACCGTATGGACGGGCCCCTCCGGTAGCGGCCAGGACGGCGGCGAGAAGAAAAAAGTCACTTCGCCGGTCTCGCTCATCGTGAGCGCCTTCGCGACGCTGCCTGACGTGCGGGGCACGCTGACACCACAGCTGGACAACAAGGCCGATACCACGCTGCTGCTCGTGGACCTGGGCCGCGGCAAGAACCGCATGGCCGGCTCCATCCTGGCGCAGACCCTGGGCCAAACCGGGGACACCGTGCCGGACCTGGACGATGCGCAGGATCTCGTCAAGCTGGTGAATGCCGTCAACGCCCTGCGCGTGCAGGGCCAGCTGCTGGCCTACCATGACCGCAGCGACGGTGGTCTGCTGGCCGCCGTGGCCGAGATGGCCTTCGCCGGCCACGTAGGCGTGGCGCTCAATGTGGACCTGCTGGTCACCGAGGGCGACGGCATTTCCGACAGCCGCATGGACACGGGTGACAGCAAGAACTGGGCGAGCCAGGTCGGTGCGCGCCGCGACGAGCTCACGCTCAAGGCGCTCTTCAACGAAGAGCTCGGCGTGGTGCTGCAGGTTCGCAGCGAAGACCGCGACGCGGCGCTGGCCGTGCTGCGTGAACACGGCCTCTCGAAATTCAGCCATGTCATCGGCAAGACGCGGCCCGCGGGCGGAGCCGTCACGGCCGGCGTGGGCGAGCTGCAGGTCTGGCGCGATGCCAAGGCGGTGTTCTCGGCCAAGCTGGCCGATCTGCACCAGGTCTGGGACAGCGTCAGTTGGAAGATCTGCCAGCAGCGCGACAACACCGTGTGCGCCGACCAGGAACATGCTGCAGCAGGTGATCCGAAGGATCCCGGCCTTCACGTGCACCTCACTTTCGACCCCGCACAGGGCCTGGCCCCGGCGCTGCTGCAGAACCGCCCCAAGGTGGCGGTGCTGCGCGAGCAGGGCGTGAACTCGCATGTGGAGATGGCCTATGCCTTCACCGAGGCCGGTTTCGAGGCCTACGACGTGCACATGAGCGACCTGCAGAGCGGGCGTGCGAACCTCAAGGATTTCAAGGGCGTGGTCGCCTGCGGCGGCTTCAGCTATGGCGACACCCTGGGTGCTGGCATAGGTTGGGCGCGTTCCATCACCTTCAACAAGGTGCTGTCCGAGCAGTTCCAGGCTTTCTTTGCGCGTCCCGACACCTTCGGGCTGGGCGTGTGCAACGGCTGCCAGATGTTTGCCGAGCTGGCCGACATCATTCCCGGTGCGCAGGACTGGCCGCGTTTCACGACCAACCGCAGCGAGCGCTTCGAGGCCCGCCTGTCCCTGGTGGAGGTGCTCGATTCGCCCAGCCTCTTCCTGCAGGGCATGGCGGGCAGCCGCCTGCCGATTGCGGTAGCGCACGGCGAGGGTTACGCCAACTTTGCCTGGCGCGGCAACGCGGCGAAGGCCATCACGGCCATGCGCTTCGTGGACAACATGGGTGCCGCCACCGAGGCCTATCCCTACAACCCCAACGGCAGCCCGGGAGGGTTGACCGCTGTGACCACGGCCGACGGCCGCTTCACGGCCATGATGCCGCATCCCGAGCGCGTGTTCCGCAACATCCAGATGAGCTGGACGAGTCTTGATCTGAATCAAGCCAGCCCCTGGATGCAGATTTGGCGCAACGCGCGACGCTGGCTGGGCTGATCTTTTTACATGCCCCGGGGGGCTTGTCGGTTAAGCTGGCGGCTGGACGTCGTTAGCGGATGGGCAAGCCCGAATCATGAATCACCGTTCCCTGCTGGGGGTGCTGGTCTCCGGCCTCTTGGTGCTGGCATTGATGCTGGCGTGGATGCTCGGGGTCAGCCACGACGGCGCCGTGGCGCGTGCATCGGACAGCGCAGAAAACCTCGCCCAGGTGCTGCAGGGCCAGTACACGGCGACCCTGAGGCGAATCGATGGCAGTCTGGTGAGTGTGGCGGCGCTGCTGGAGCCGCAGGATTTGCGACCGACCCCCTCTTTTGCCACGCAGCGACGTGTTGCAGGGCTGGTGGAGCCGCACTTGCGCCGATTCCCGGAGGTCTCAGGCCTCTATGTCTGGGCTGCGGACGGAACGGTTATCCATTCTTCTCATCCTGTCCAGGCCGGGCAGGTGCGGCCCAGTATCGCCGCCCGTCCGGGTTACCAGCGTCTGCGGGACGATCCTGCGGCGTCGATCGCATTCTCTGACTCCATACGCAGCAGTATCACAGGGCAGCAAACCGTGGCGGTTTATGTACCGCGACGTGATGCCTCGGGACGTCTGCTCGGCGTCGTCTCGGCCACGCTGAACCTCGAGTACCTGATCAGAGGCTTCGACCAGCTGCAGCTGCCCGATCGCAGCGTGGTCTTCATGCGCCGCAGCGATGACCACAAGCTGGTCGTGCGTTATCCGACGAAGGAGAGCGACCTCAACAAGCCGGTCCGCAATCTCATCCAGCAGCGCATCGACGGCGGTGAGATGGCGGGACGTGACCGCTTCCAGGCCGTCACGGACGGCGAATACCGGCTCTACGGCTTCCGCAAACTCGAGGGCTATCCCTTCTACATCGTGGTCGGACTGGCCGAGCGCGGCGCCCTGGTGGCCTGGCGCAAGAATGCCATCATCGTCGCATCGGTCCTGGTGCTGATGGGCCTGGCCCTCGGGCTGGCGCTGTGGCATCTGGGCCGCATCGAGCGGCAGCGCGAGGCGGCCCGACGCGAGGCCCAGGAGGCGCATGCCTTGCTGCAGCAAGCCATCGACAGCATCTCGGCCGGCATCGTGATCTACGACCCGAAGGACCGGCTGGTCGCTTCCAATCAGGCCCAACGCGATCTGTTCCGCAACGTGGACGGGCTGTTCTCGACGCCCGGGCGCACCTTTGAGGACCTGACCCAGGAGGGGCTGCGCCATGGCCTCTTTCCTGAAGCCGGTGCGGCGCCCGCGTCCTGGATGGCCGATCGGCTGCGCCAGCATCGCGCGGCCGATGGCCGACCCCACGAGCTGGCGCTCGGTGACGGCCGATGGCTGCAGTTCAGCGAACACCGTACGCCCCAGGGCTACACCGTGGGCACGCGCATCGACATCACCGAGCGCAAGCGGCTGGAGGCCGAGCTGCGCGAGCTGGCCAGCACCGACGCGCTCACCGGGCTGCCGAACCGCCGGCAGTTCATGCAGCAGCTGGAGAGCGAAATCGAGCGGGTACGTCGGGGCACCACACGCCAGGCCTGCGTGCTGATGCTGGACCTGGACCACTTCAAGCGCGTCAACGACCAGCACGGCCACGCCGTCGGTGACAGCCTGCTGCGTCATTTCGCCGGCCTGCTGAGGGAGGAGCTGCGCGCAAGCGACACGGCCGGGCGCATGGGCGGCGAGGAGTTCGCCGTGATCCTGCCCGGCAGCGACCTGGCCGCTGCAAAGACCTTTGCCCAGCGCCTGTGTGACCGGCTGGCGGCCCGGCCGCTGGTGGTCGGTGCGGCCCGGGTCGAGGCCACGGTCAGTATCGGGATTGCCGCCATTGCGGCCAGCGATACCGCGCCCGACGCTGTGCTCTCGCTTGCAGATGAAGCGCTGTACCGCGCCAAGACCGAAGGCCGCAACCGCGTGCAGCTGGCCGTCGCGCCGGCTTGACGCGCCGCGGGCCTGACCACATACTGCGGCGCAGGAGATGGCGGGCCTGCCCGGTGGCGGCCCGACCTGGAAAGGGCGCCCATGAATACCTACAACCCGCTCGCGCAGAACACCGCCATCAATGGCCTCATCACGGCCATCTCGCGCAACACCGAAGACAAGGCTCTGTCCAGGCACCTCGGCGCGCAGTCCTGGTACATCGTGGCCGACTACCTGCATCCGCAGGAACATGAGCGCGGCCACGTTCTGATCTCGCAGGGCGCGCAGGACCGCAAGCTTTACTTCCTGGAATCCGGCAACCTCAAGGTCGATGTCAAGACCGACAAGGGGCTGATGCAGCTCGCGATTCTCGGCGCGGGCACGGTGGTGGGCGAGGGCAGCTTC
>DNQP01000308.1 GCA_003500955.1 Curvibacter sp.
ATCGCCTGCACCGGGTCCATGCCTTCGCGCTGGCTCTGCACGCCGATGCCGTGCAGCAGGATGTTGTCCTTGGCGGCAGTGATCTGCTCCTGACGCAGCAC
The DNA here is from genome assembly GCA_003500955.1 of Curvibacter sp. Taxonomy (GTDB): domain Bacteria; phylum Pseudomonadota; class Gammaproteobacteria; order Burkholderiales; family Burkholderiaceae_C; genus Hylemonella. The sequence continues at coordinate 102 of DNQP01000308.1, forward strand.
GACCTCGAAGCTGTCCCCCAGGTCCACGCTCAGGCGCTTGTGCTCCCAGTCGACCTTCAGGGCAATCGCGGCGATGGCCAGCAGACGGTCATGGTAAGGATCGAGGCCGCTGGTCTCCACATCAAGCATGATCCAGCGCTGCTCGTTCACTCCGCTGCGCCCGCGTGCGCCGGGCCACCAGTCCAGCCAGCCCATGCTCAGCGCTCGTAGTCCAGCTGCAGGCGCTGCTGCAGGCTGCGTGCCACCCGGAAGGTTTCCTTCAGGATACGCCGGTCGATGTCATTGAGGCTGTCGAGCACGATGTGGTTCGGCTCATCCCTGTCGGCCCCTCCCTCGAGCTGGATCTGCAGGCGCAGCATCTGCAGGAATTCGAAGCCGCGCACCCAGGCCTCGTACTCGGCCGCCGTCACGCCCAGCACGGGGCCCACGGCCTCCAGGCGCTCACGGGTGGACGTTGCCGTTGCACCCTGCGACAAGGCGTAGAGGCGCGCGGCGTCGACGAAGATGGCCGTACCCTGCAGCTTGAGGTCGATGCGGCCGTCCTCGTCGGCCGCGATGCCGCCCATCCAGTTCAGCGGCGGTTCGCGTGTGAGCGCATTGAGCGCCAGCTGCTTGAGAAAGCGCGGCACCCGGCTGGCGGACCGGTTGACCTCGGCACGCAGGCGGTGGGCCAGGCTCGGGTCGCCGGCCAGCGGACGGAAATCGAAGTAGACGCTGGCATTGAGCAGATCCTGGGGTGCCCCATGCTCGATCCAGTGCGAGAAGCGTTCACGCCATTCGCGCAGCGTCAGGCAGCAGGCCGGGTTGCCCGCCATGACGCCGCCCTTGCACAGCGGATAGCCGCAGGCGTCCAGCGCCTGATTGACGTCGCGGGCGAAGGCCCGTGCGCTCTGGCGCTGAGCCGGACTGCTGTCGTCGGGCAGGATCAGCGCGTTGTCCTGGTCGGTCGCGATCGTCTGCTCGCTGCGGCCCTCGGAACCCAGCGCCAGCCAGCACAGGTGGCTCAGGTCGATACCGTGCTCGACGGCCTTGAGTTCGAGCAAGCGCTCGGTCAACACGTCGTTCAAATGGCTGATCAGGGCCGTGAGCTGGCGCGCCTGCACGCCCTGGCTCAGCAGGCTGCGCGCAAAACGGCGGATGTCCTGGGCCACGAGCTTGAGCGTGTCCACATCCGACGCGCCGCGGATCGAGGTGCTGACATGCTTGAGGCTCAGGCGCTGCATGGCAAAGAGGTCGCGCTCGGTGACGATGCCGATGACCACCCCCTCGCGCGTGATGGGCACGTGGCGTATGGTGTGGCGGCTCATGAGCAGCGCTGCATCCTCGGCGGTGTGCTCATGCGAAAGATGGTGCACCGGCGAGACCATGACCTCGCCGATCGGCGTCTCCAGCGGTACGGCGCCCAGCGTGACGCGGCCGAGCACATCTTCACGCGAGAGGATGCCCAGCGGCTCGCCGCGCTCGCTGGTCACGAGCATGGAACCGATGCGGCGCCCGTGCATCTCGGTCAGTGCGTCTCGTAAGGGGGTCTCGGGCCGGCAGGTCACGGGGGCGCGCTGCACCAGGTCGCCCAGCGCGGTCTCCAGCGACTGCTCGGCCAGGGTCTGCGAGGAATAGGCGACCTGCAAGGCCTGACGCGAGAGGTCGAGGAACTTGAGCACGCGGCGGTTCAGGAAGTCGGCAAAGGGCACGCTCTGCTGCGCCAGCCTCTGCATGGCCTCGACCGTCAGGGCCAGCACGAAGGTGTCCTGTGTGGCCTCGTAGGTGGCCGTCACGGCACGGCGGGCGATGGCCGCACTGATGGGGAACAGGTCGCCGGTCTCGTACTGGAAGGCGCCGCCTTCGAGATCGGCGAGGCCGCTTTTGCCGCTGACGGCACCACGGCGTATGAAAAAGAGCCGGTTCACCTCACCACTGCCAGGTTCGACCAGGATCTCGCCGGGGGCGAAGTAGAGCTGCTCGGCGTGCGACAGGAAGAAATCCAGATCGGCGACGGCCATCAGCGAGAACGGGGTGTAGCGCGCAAGTTCCTGGCGCAGATTGGCCAGCAGGCTGCCCGATGGGGTCTGTGCGGAGGTCACGGTGGCTGGCGCAGTCGCTTGAGTCATGGAGGGGGTCCTGCCGGGCGCTGATGGGACAGCTTAGCGCAAAACCCCGAAAAAAAGCCCGGCAACTTGCGTTGCCGGGCTGCTTCATCTGATCAGGATCAGATGCGCTTCACCAGTCCTCAGGAAGTCTTGAGGTTGGGATAACGCACGTGCTCGACCAGTTCCTGGATCTTCTTGCTCGGGGCAGGCGTCACCAGGCTGACCAGGATGATCACGGCCATGCCCACCGGCATACCGAAGATACCGGCCGAGATCGGCTGGATGTCCCACCACATGTAGTCCGAGACAGGACCCGTCACGCCGAACAGACCACGCATCCAGGGCTGGGTGGTTGCCATGTAGTAGAACGTGACCGACACACCGGCCAGCATCCCCAGCACCGCGGCCGGGCCTGTTGCACGCTTCCAGAAGATACCCAGCACCAGGGCCGGGAAGAAGCCTGCGGCCGCCAGCGAGAACGCTGCAGACACCAGGAACAGGATGTCAGCCACCTTCAGCGAAGCCACATAGGCCGCCGCCAGGGCCACGACCAGCAGCAGGACCTTGGAGATGGTCACGCGGCGGGCGGTGGAGGCATTGGGGTCGATCATCTTGTAGTACAGGTCGTGCGACAGCGCGTTGGCGATGGTCAGCAGCAGGCCGTCCGCGGTGGACAGCGCAGCAGCCAGGCCACCCGCGGCCACCATGCCGGAGATCACGTAGGGCAGACCGCCGATTTCGGGCGTTGCCAGCACGATGATGTCACCGCCGATCGTCATCTCGTTGAGCTGCAGGATGTTGTCCTTGTTGATGTCAACGATCGACAGCAGGGTCGGATCGACCTTGGCCCAGGACGCCACCCATGCCGGCAGCTGGTCCATCGGCGTGCCCACGAGCACGTTGAAGACCTCGAACTTGACCAGCACGGCCAAGGCCGGGGCAGTGAAGTACAGCAGGAAGATGAAGAACAGCGACCAGGTCACCGACTCGCGGGCTTCCTTCACGCTGGGCACGGTGTAGTAGCGCATCAGGATGTGCGGCAGCGCAGCGGTACCGACCATCAGGCAGAAGATCAGCGCCAGGAAGTTGCGACGCGATACGTCGTAGGCCTTCTGGGCAGCGGCGTCGCCATTGGGATTGCCGGCATAGGCCTGGGCGTGCGGCGTCATGCCGTTGAGCGGGCGTGCCTTGACGTCGGCAGAGGCCTTCTGGGCGGTCCAGGCCGTCTTGGCGGCGGCCGCGTCCTTGGGCAGGCTCGCCAGGGCCTTCTCGGCGGCGGCGATGTCGGCACCCGGCGCATTGGCAGCCTTCAGCTCGGCCAGCTTCTGCTCGGCGGCGGCCTTGTCGGCAGCCAGGGCAGCAGCGGGATCCTTGAGCTTCTCGGCCAGGGCGGCAGAGCGCTGCTTGAAGATCTCACGGACTTCGAGTTCCTTGGGATCGTTGGTCAGCTGCTTTTCCTTGGCGGAGACCTTCTCCAGCTGGAAGCCGTAGACCGCCTGGGGCACCGGCACGCTGGTCTGCTTCACCGACAGCCAGACCACCGGGATCATGTAGGCCACGATCAGGATGATGTACTGGGCCACCTGCGTCCAGGTCACCGCACGCATGCCACCCAGGAACGAGCAGACCAGAATGCCGCCGAGGCCGAGGAACACACCCAGCTCGAAGGCCACGCCGGTCAGACGGGCGGTGATCAGGCCCACGCCGTAGATCTGCGCGACCACGTAGACGAAGGACACCAGAATCGCGATCAGGATGCCGACGAAACGTGCGGCGTTGCCACCGTAGCGCTCACCGAGGAAATCGGGGATCGTGAATTGGCCGAACTTGCGCAGGTAGGGCGCCAGGAACAGCGCCACCAGGCAGTAGCCGCCGGTCCAGCCCATGATGAACGCGAGGCCGCCGTAGCCGCTCAGGTACAGGGTACCGGCCATACCGATGAAGGAGGCCGCCGACATCC
>DNQP01000071.1:0-3161 GCA_003500955.1 Curvibacter sp.
GCTCAGTTTGCTTGATGAATCAACATACGTACGGTTTGGACGCCGTCTTTGCCTTCACGCAGGAGTCGGGCAATCTCTTTGTCGAAAACCTGCTGCAGGTATTCCGTGCTGACCTCGTGCACCTTGGGCTTGTGCCCAAAGTCGTAGTCCAGCTTTTCGGCGTGGATCTCCACTTCAGCACGGAGGCGGTTGTTCGCCAGGCGCTGCAGCGCCGCTACTTTGCGCGATGCCTGCCGGTGTGCCCAGTCAGTCGGAGCGTTCTTGGGGCGGTTTTGCTGGTGCAGGCCACGGAGCACCACGTAGAGGCGCTTACGGTCGTGCTTCTCGAACTCGGGTCCCTTGTGATACAGCTTGATCGTGGTCGTGGTGCCCGGGATGAAAACAGCCTCATTGCTGTACTTCTGCATCTTCCGGCGAGGGAAGGCCACGTGATAGATGCCCTCGAAGAACTCCTGTACCGCCTGGTAGGGCAACTGGAAGTTTTCCGCCCAGTCCACCCGCTGAACCGTCCACTTCCGGGTGTGGGGTAGCCGTATGCCCAGCAGGCCCTGCAGCAGCTCGCGCAGACGTTCGGCGGCGGTGGAGAGGTCTTCGATGGCGCCGAAGACGTTGTGGCCGTGGAAGGCCTTGGCAATGGAGCATTCGATGACCAGGTACGGCGGGCTTGGGTGCCACTCAGGTTTTCCGCTCTTGGACTTGGTGCAGTCCTCATACATGGGCTTGACCATGATCCGGGAGTCGAATGAGCCCTGCAGGTTGGTGCGGGTGATTTCCCACACCAGCTCACCGGTGTCGTTCCTCAGGCGGCAGTAGCTTTCGCCCTGAGCCTTGATCTTGTCGACGATGGAGCGTGCCATAGAGGGGGTCTTGAGTCTTACCGTATCGAGTCCCATGAGGTCCTGCGCTTCGCTGGTCCCGTCTCACTCATGAGACTCATACGGGGTGTTACTTCCCGTGAAGGGGTGAATCACAGCCTTTTGCGAGGCCGACTCCGGGTGGGAGTCGGGCCTTGAAAAAGGGCGGCGAGCTGGCGGTGCGATGGGTGTGGGCGACTGGGCGCGCAGTGCGCGCTGGGCAGGCGTAGACCACCAGGCATACGGCTTGGCCGGCGCGCCCGCCTCAGCAGGGCGCGCCACGACCTCGCGTGACGGGGTTCCCTCGCCCCCCAGTGGCACTGCGGTGCCACTGGGTACCCCCCTCGGCGCCCTGCGGCGCCCCGTCAGGGTTGCACCAGGGCAGGCCTCGGGGATCTGCTTGGCAGTGGCTGGCGCGCCGCCGTACGAGCGCGCCGGCAAGGCCCGAGCTGCGCGATCCACCTCGTCCCCACCGGTAGCGGTAGCGTCCCTACGGGTAGCCCTACCGCTACGGTAAGAAACGAGGTCGACCACCTGGGGCAGAAAATCCTGAATCGGGCGCAAACCCGCATCAGAACTGGGTTTTGACGCATAAGAACGCATTTCGAACCTCGTTCAGACGCGCTGATTGCGCACAGTCGGATCGCGTCGGGACGCAAGCGCGAGCATCAAAAGCAGGCCGATAACGCCTGCTGCCAATGCAGCGCCTTTGCCGGAGCCGGCCAGCATGGAAACGGGAGTGGTGAGGGGATTCATGCGGCCTCCGTTTCGGTTTCTGCCGGTGCGTCGGCGGTCGGCAGGAGATCAGCGAGGGGAGACGCAGAGAGGTAGCCAGAGAGCCAGTCACCCAAGGTTTTGGGCTTCGCGTCGTCTGGCACTTTGCTGGCGATGTTGCGGCCCCGGAGCATCAGAATCGCCACGTAGTTCAAGGCCAGCAGCGCGAACAGTTCGCGGATGGCGTTTTCGGTTTCTTCGGAGAAGTCACCACCGAAGAAGCCACCGGTCTCGAACTCGCGCGCTAGGATCTCCTGCACCTTGAGCCGGTTGCCCTCGATCAGGTCGAGCAGCTTTTCCGCCTGGGCAGAGGAAACGTCTTCCGACAAGAGGATGGCCGGCCGGCTGATCCGCTTGACCATCCCGCCGAGCCCCTGCAGCAAGTCCGTGTCGCTGGTGTCTTCGACCTCGGGAAATGCCATGCCCCGGGCCGCGTACTGGGCTTCCAGGTAATCGCGGAGCTGGGCTTGCTGGGTGGGGGAGAGGTTGCGGGTTTCGTTGCGAAACTCGCTGATGTAGGCCTTGGAGAGGCCTGTACCGTCGGCAATGGCGGCGACCGTCAGATTGAGGTCTTTGGCAGCTTGCCGGAGCTGCTCAGAGGTAACGCCTTTTTTGGCTGCGTTCATAAAAACTCCTTGTGTCGTCAAAATTGACACAAGAAAGTTTAGAACCCTGACATTCGAATGTCAGGAATTCAGCCAATTATATGTCGTTTTTCTTGACTTTCGGCGATTTGGGATCTGGATACAGGGCCTGGCTCTCGTTCAAGATCTCGCCATCCTCATCGAAACGAAATTGATTTCCGTGATTCGTGGCGTAGCCCTGTGAAAGCGCGTCGGCTACTTCTTCGAGACTGCTGGTCTGCTCGATGTCTGGATCGTAGGCCTTAAGCGCAGACAAAAAAGCCCCACGCATCATCCACGACGATGAGACTAAGGCGGAGAGCCGCATATCCCCGAGCTGGCGACCTGCAAGCGACAAGACAAGGCTCTGAATAGCGTCTCGCTCATGTCCCTTGAGTGCTGTCAACGCCATTGCTGTGCGCAACACAACGTCCAGTTGTCCGAACGGGGAGTGAGCCAGCAGCTCCATGCTAGGAAGTGCTGCAGCTGCTGCGTTGTCCGTCCCGTATATCAGCCAATTCGGCGTGATGTGGAGGACCTCACACAGGAGTTTGATTTCACGAAGCCCAGGCTTTGTGGTCCCTTGCTCGTAAGCAATGATTGCCGTCCGCGAGATCCCCTTTTGCTCAGGGTCGATCATCTTCGTCCGGTTGGCGACCACACCTTGGGTGAATGCGCGCTCCTCGCGAGCGATTTTCAGACGTTCGCCCACCTCCCGCTCAGGACCAGGCAGCGGCGTCGGTTCAGCGGGTGGAGAATTCTTCAAGCGTGATCTACAAAAGTGAACAGGCACAAGGATACACCGGGCTTCGCCGCGTGAAGAGTGAGAGTGATTTGTAGAGTACAATCGACGCAAGTTGGCGCTGGGTAAGCAGATTTTCGAAAGATTGAAAATCCGCGTGTCGGTGGT
>DNQP01000071.1:3489-3698 GCA_003500955.1 Curvibacter sp.
TTCGATTCCGCCCCAGGCCACCAGAATTTCCCAGAAAGCCATCTCTCTGCGAGATGGCTTTTCATTTTCTGCAGTGCCCAGCCCCGTGAGGACAGGCTGAGGGCGATGCAGTCCGACCCCTTTCCCTCCAGGCACCGTCTTGCTCGCAAGCCGGTGTCGGACCGTCGTGGGATCCCCAGCGGATCGCCACGCCAGCCGCATCGGCCCGC
>DNQP01000071.1:4022-15881 GCA_003500955.1 Curvibacter sp.
CCCGCCGGTACGCCAGGCGATGGCCGCCAGATGCATCCCGGGCACCTGCCCACGACCGAAACCGGAGTCCACCATGGCCCTCTACCCACTCGCCCCCGAGCACGCTGCATCCCTCGCCCGCGTCATGGACGCGCTCAGCACGCGCACGCTGAACCATTTCGCGGCGGAAGCGCGGGAGAACGGCGAAAGCCTGCAGGACGCCTTCGAGCGCTACGAGATCGACTACGCCTGGCATGTCCTGGGTTCGGCGCGCCTGCGCGAGGCCACGCTCGCGCACCTGGCCGGTCGCCAGCAGGTGGTGAGCGCTGCGCAGAGGGAGATCCTGGCTGGCATCCTGCAAGCGGCTGCCGCAGCCCAGGCCTCGGATCTGCTGATGAGCTTTGACAACGACGTGCCGGAAAAGCTGGCGGAATGCCTGTCCACGGCCTGGGCCTCGCGCAGCACCCACTGAGCGAGCTGCGCATCCGGCTGCGCGGGTAGTCGAGGACCGCTGGTTCAGCATCTGTACCAGCAGCTCGCGCTGACGCTGGCGCGCATGGGGTTGCCCATGACCCGGCATCTCGGCATCTGGCCACAGGCTCAGTCCTCGCGGAGGGATGCCAGCAGCCAGTTCCTGAACTCGCGCATGGCCGCCGACGCCTGCCTGGACTTCAGGCGTGTGAGCCAGTAGCGGCCCGCGGGAACCTCGAGCGCGAAGGGCTGGACCAGCCGTTCGGCGCGCAGCGCCTGGGCGAACATGGCGGGCGGCAGCAGCGCAACCCCCAGGCCTTGCATGGCCGCCGCTGCCATCGTCACCGAGGAGTCGAACACCGGTCCGCGCAGCAAGGGTGTTGACACGCCGGCCGTGGCGAACCACCGCGCCCACTCGTCGGCCCGGTAGGAACGCAGCAGCGTTTCGCGGGCCAGATCGGCTGGCACTTGCAGGCGGGACGCGAGCTCAGGGGTGCAGACCGGCGACAGGGCCGCCTCCATCAGGGCTTCCGCGTGGGTGCCGTGCCAGGCGCCGTCCCCGTAGCGGATCGCGTAGTCCAGCCCTTCCCCGGCCAGGTCCACCCGGTTGTTGTGCGTCATCAAGCGCAAGTCCACCCAAGGGTGTGCGCGGTGAAAGCGCTCCAGCCGGGGAAGCAGCCAGCCGACGGCAAACGTGCCCACGGCAGCCACCGTCACGACTTCGCGCACCCGCCCGCCCCGGAACTGTTCGAGCACGGCGGCCATGCGCTCAAAGCTCTCCGACAGCATGGGCAGCAGCGCGTAGCCCTCGTCGGTCAGCGCCAGGCCGCGTGGCAGGCGCCGGAACAGGGGTGTGCCCAGACGGTCCTCAAGGTTCTTGACCTGGGCGCTGACGGCAGACTGGGTGACATTCAGCTCGGCAGCCGCGCGGGTGAAGCTCAAATGGCGGGCCGAGGTCTCGAATGCGCGCAAGGCATTGAGGGGCAGATTCATGCCCCAGATTTTCCGATGCTTTCCCCTCGATAAAACCGTTTGTACCGCGCTGCCGCGACGTCTATCGTTGCGCTTCTTTTAAGGAGGATCAGCATGTTGGATCGACGGTCTCTCGCGCAATCCCTGTTGGCGTTGGCGATCGCGGGCTCGACCGGTGCCCGCGCCGAGGATCAGAAAAGCCGGGGTCGGGGCTTGGCCAAGCTCGCACCAGCGATCTGGCGCGAGATCGAAGCTGAGGCCAGCGGCCGCCTGGGCGTGGCGGTGCTGGACACCGCCACCGGGCATCTGCAGGGCCATCGGCTCGACGAGCGCTTCCCTCTGTGCAGCACGTTCAAATGGCTGCTGGGTGCCCATGTGCTGCGGCGCGTGGACCTGGGGCTGGAGCGGCTCGACCGGGTCATCGTCTACGGACCGGACGCCATCATTCCATGGTCGCCGGTCACGGCACAGCGTGTCGGCCAAGGCATGACGCTGGCCGAGCTCTGCGAGGCGACCATCACACTCAGCGACAACGCGGCGGCCAACCTCATCCTGCAGACCCTGGGCGGGCCGCAGGGCTGGACGCAGTACGTCCGCTCGCTGGGTGACACGGTGACCCGCCTCGACCGCACCGAACCCGAACTCAACGCGGCCACGCCCGGCGATCCGCGCGACACGACCTCGCCACGGGCCATGGTCGCCCTGCTCCAGGGTGTGGTCTTGGGTGACGCGCTGACACCTGCCAGCCGCGCCCAGCTTGTGACCTGGATGCAGGCGACCCAGACCAGCGGCCAGCGTCTCGGCGCCCAGCTGCCAGCAGGCTGGCGTCTGGGCAGCAAGACCGGCACGGGCGCGCGCGGTTCCACCAACGACGTGGGTGTCTACTGGCCGCCGGATCGGGCGCCCATCGTGGTGGCAGCCTATCTGACACAAAGCCCGGCCGCCGAGGCCACGCGCAACCGCGCCATCGCCCGGGTGGCCCGGGCCGTCATCTCGGCGGTGGCCTCGACATGAGTGCGGAAGACCGCAGGAACCAGCGGCGGGACACCGCGTCGGTGCCTGGATGTCGACCAGTCGGGTGCACGGTCGACGCGACTGGCGCCTGGGCAGGCTAGGGCAGCCTGAGCATCTGGACCAACTCCGCCGGATCCAGACGCATCGCCTCGGGCAGGGCGGCCAGATAGCCTTCCAGCACGAAGGTGGCATAGCCGTGCACCAGTGACCAGGCGCCCATAGCCAGCTTCATGGCGCCCGGCGCGTCCAGGGGCTCGCCGCGCAGCTCGGCGGCCAGCTCGACGAGCACACCGAAGGCCGCGCCGGAGGCGGCGCGGAACGCCTCATCCGATTCGAAGCGTCCTTTCTGGCTGAACATCAGGCGGAACAGCCCGGGCGCGCGCTGCGCGAACGCGATGTAGGCCTCGCCGGCCAGATGCAGGCGCTGCGTCGCGTCGGCGCGCGGCTGGCTTTGCAGGCGGGCCAGCATGTGCTGGCGCAGCTCCCCAAAGCCGTCGGCCGCGATCTGGGTCAGCAGCGCTTCCTTGTTGGCGAAATGGCGGTAGCTCGCGTTCACGCTCACGCCCACGTGCTGGGCCAGTTCGCGCAGGCTCAGCGCCGTCTCATCGGCCGTCGCGAGCCGTTCGCGCGCCGCGGCCAGCAGGGCGGCGCGCAGGTTGCCATGGTGATAACTGGTAGGCATGGTGTCGGGTGTATCGGATAAGTTGACAGTGTACACATTTGACGTTAGACTGCAATGTATGCGGTGTATACATTGAGGCATTCCGCCGCAATCGACCTGCATTCCACAAGGAGTCGAACATGACACGGGACCTGGCTTTGGCCGTCGTGCACCACTGGGCGCTGTTGCTATTGATCGCGACGCTGTTTGCTGAATTCGTACTTCTGCGCCGCCCGCCCTCGGCGGACTGGCTGCGTACCCTGGCCCGGGTGGACCAGGCCTACGGCGGGGCGGCCGTGCTGCTGCTGGCTGCAGGCTTTGCACGCGTGTACTGGGGCGCGAAGGGCGCAGACTTCTATCTGGACAACCCGGTGTTCTGGGCCAAGATCGCGGTCTTTGTCGTGGTCGGCTTGCTGTCCATCGTGCCGACCGTGCGTTACCCGCGCTGGCTCAGGCAGTTCAAGACCGAGGGCCGTCTGCCCACGGAAGCCCAGGTGGACGGTACGCGGGGCTGGGTGGGCTGGCAGCTGCTGCTGATCGTGAGCCTGCCGGTGCTGGCGGCGATGATGGCACGCGGCATCGGCCATTGACGGCGATGCGCGGGCGCGTGTCGCCTCTGCGCAGCACAAAAGCCGCCCGCCTGCCATGATGGTCGCCATGGCCGCCCCCGATCTCACCACCGCCCCCATCCTGCCCACCCTTTGGCGGCTGAGCCTGCCCAATATGTTCGCCATGGTGGCCACGGCCCTGGTGAGCGTGGCCGAGACGGTCTATGTGGGGCTGCTGGGCACGGCGCCACTCGCGGGCATGGCGCTGGTGTTTCCTCTCGTCATGCTGCAGCAGATGCTCTCGGCCGGTTCCATGGGCGGGGGCATCGCCTCGGCCGTCAGCCGTGCGCTGGGTGCGGGTCAGCAGGCGCGTGCCGATGCGCTGGTGCTGCACGCCGTCGTGATCAGCGTCGCGCTGGGCCTGTGCTTCAGCGCCTTGGTGCTGATCTGGGGGCGGCCACTCATCGCTTTGATCGGCGGGCGGGACGCCGCGCTGGACGAGGCCCTGGCCTACGCCGTGGTGGCTTTTGCCGGCGCCCTGGCCATCTGGCTGCTCAATGCTTTTGCCTCGTCACTGCGCGGCGCGGGGGATATGAGAACCCCCTCGGCCACGCTGCTGCTCATCGCGCTGGGGCAGATCTTTCTCGGTGGTCTGCTCGGCCTGGGCTGGGGCCCCGTGCCGCGCCTGGGCATGGCCGGCATTGCGCTGGGACAGGTGCTGGCCTTTGCCCTGGGCGCGGCCTATCTCTACCGGCATCTGCGTTCGGGTCGGGCGCGCGTGCGGCTGGTGTTCACGGCGCGGCTGCAGCGCGAGAACTTCATGGACATCCTCAAGGTCGGCGCAGTCTCCAGCCTGTCGGCCCTGCAGACCGTGCTGACCATCCTCATCGTCACGCGCATCGTGGCCGGCTTCGGCACCGAGGCCCTCGCGGGCTACGGCATCGGTGCGCGGCTGGAATTCCTGCTCATCCCCATCACCTTTGCCATCGGCGTGGCCTGCCTGCCCCTGGTGGGCATGGCCCTGGGCGCAGGCCGGGTGCAGCGTGCGCGGCGCGTGGCCTGGACGGGGGCGGGCTTGGCAGCGGCCATCGTCGGCGGTCTCGGTTTGTTGGTGGCCGTTTTTCCCGATGCCTGGTCGGGCCTGTTCACGGACCAGCCGCAGGTGCTCGCCTACGCGCGCAGCTACTTCCGCTGGGTGGCGCCGGCCTACGGGTTCTTCGCCTTCGGCCTGTGCCTGTACTTCGCGGCCCAGGGGGCGGGCAAGCTGCTCGGCCCGGTGCTGGCCGGCACCGTGCGCCTGCTGTTGGTGGCCGTGGGGGGCTGGCTGCTGGTGCAGGGCGGTGCGCCCGTGTGGAGCATGTTTGCCCTCATCAGCGCGGCCATGCTGCTCTACGGCCTGGTGACGGCACTGGCGGTGTACTGTGTACGCTGGGGCGATTGAGTCCCCGGCCGGATAGGCCCTGTACAGTCGCTCCCATCACCACCCTCACCGGAGACTTCATGGACGAGAACCCGAGATACCAGGCCGGCCTGGCCGTACGCAAGGCCGTGTTGGGCGACGAGTACGTCAACAACTCGCTGGCCGCAGCCAGCGGCGACGCCTTCATGGCGACGATCCAGCAGTTCCTCACCGAGAACGCCTGGGGCACGGTCTGGACGCGCGAAGGTCTGGACCGCAAGACGCGCAGCCTGCTCAATCTGGCCATGCTCACGGCGCTGAATCGCCCGAACGAGCTCAAGCTGCACCTCAAGGGCGCGCTCAACAACGGCGTGACCCCGGACGAGATCCGCGAGGTCTTCCTGCAGGCGGCCGTCTACTGCGGCGCGCCCGCGGGGCTGGACTCCTTCAAGATCGCGCAGCAGGTCTTCAAGGAAGAGGCTGAAAAGCAAAAGGCCGGGGCAGCGTCCCGGCCTTGAAGGGGGCGCGGCACTCAGCCCGCGCCGAGCGCCAGCGCCACGCGGTAGGTCACGAAGGACACTGCATAGGCCAGCACGAAGAGGTAGGCGCCGGTGACGATGGCCATGCGCCAGCCGCCCGTCTCACGCCGGATCGTCGCCAGCGTGGACAGGCACATGGGCGCGAACACGTACCACATGAGCAGCGAGAGCGCGGTGGCCAGGCTCCAGCTCTGCGAGATCAGCGGCATCAGCGCCTGGGCCGTATCGTCCGCGGTGGCCGAGAGCGCGTAGACGGTGCCGAGCGCGCTCACGGCCACTTCGCGTGCGGCCAGGCCGGGCACCAGCGCGATGCTGATCTGCCAGTTGAAGCCGATGGGCTCGAAGACCACGGCCAGCGCGCGGCCGATCGTCCCGGCCAGGCTGTACTCGATGGCCGGTCCCGTGGCGCCTGCGGGCGGGGCGGGAAAGGTGGCCAGGAACCACAGCAGCACGGTCAGCATCAGGATCACGCCACCCACGCGACGCAGGAAGATCTTCACGCGCTGCCACAGGCCGATCAGCACATTGCGCAGGCGCGGCCAGTGATAAGACGGCAGCTCCATCATCAGCGTGCGCACCTGGCCGCGGGTGGTGAACTGCTTGAGCACCCAGGCCACGGCCATGGCGCCCAGGATGCCCGCCACATAGAGGCCGAACAGCACCAGCCCTTGCAGCTCCAAGCCGCCCCAGACTTCGCGCTGCGGCACGAAGGCGCCGATCAGCAGGGCATAGACGGGCAGCCGTGCCGAGCAGGTCATCAGCGGCGCGATGAGGATGGTCACGAGCCGGTCGCGCGGGTTGTCGATGGTGCGCGCGGCCATGATGCCGGGGATGGCGCAGGCAAAGCTGGACAGCAGGGGAATGAAGCTGCGGCCCGACAGGCCCAGCGCGCCCATCAGTCGGTCCAGCAGAAAGGCCGCGCGCGGCAGGTAACCGCTTTCTTCCAGCACCAGGATGAAGGCGAAGAGGATGACGATCTGCGGCAGGAAGACGACCACCCCGCCCAGGCCGGCGATGAGGCCATCGACCAGCAGGCTGCGCAGCCAGCCCTCGGGCAGCTGTTGCCCGATCTGCTCGCCGACCCAGCCTGTGCCGGCCTCGATCCAGCCCATGGGCGCCTCGGCCCACGCGAACACGGCCTGAAAGACCAGGAAGAGCAACACGGCCAGCAGCAGCGGGCCCAGCACCGGATGCAGCACCACGCGGTCGATGCGGTCGCTGCGCGCGTGCGGCACGGCGGCGGCCAGGCCCAGGCGTTCGAGCATGGCGCGCACCGCCTCGTGGTCGCCACGCGGGTCGGCCTCGGGCGTGACGTCGACCGCCGAGGTGCGGATGCGCCACAGTGCGGCGTCGTCCAGCAGGGCCTGCAGGGCGCCCGCGCCGCCGTGGTCGATGGCCACGGTGCGCACCACGGGCACGCCCAGCTCACGCGCGAGGGCTTCGGTGTCGATCTTCAGGCCCTGCCGCTCGGCCAGGTCAGCCATGTTCAGCGCCACCACGCAAGGCAGGCCCATGCGTTTGACGCCCAGCACCAGGCGCAGGTTGCGACGCAGATTGGTGGCATCGACCACACAGACCACGAGGTCGGGCTGCTTCTCGCCCGTGGCCTGGCCGCGCAGCACGTCCACCGTCACCTGCTCGTCGGGTGAGCGCGGGTAGAGGCTGTAGGTGCCGGGCAGGTCGAGCAGGCGCAGCAGCTTGCCGGCGGCGGTACGGAAATGCCCCTCCTTGCGCTCGACCGTGACGCCGGCGTAGTTGGCCACCTTCTGGTGGCTGCCGGTCAGGCGGTTGAAGAGCGCCGTCTTGCCGCAGTTGGGGTTGCCCACCAGGGCCACGAGTGGGCCGGCCGGGTGGAGGTGGACGATGGCTTCTTTCATCGCACGGCCACCTCGCCGATCGGGTCCACGGTCTGCACCCGGATGCAGGCGGCCTCGGCCCGGCGCAGGGCAAAGGTCGAATCGGCAATGCGCACCACCAGAGGGTCGGCGCCAGGGGCGCCTTGTGCGATCACCCGCACCGGCTCACCGGGCAGGAAGCCGATGGCCTCGAGATGCATGCGCCACTCGGGCAGCCCCTCGGGGGCCTGGACCTCGCACACCAGCGCGGGCATGTGCAAGGGAAGTTCGTGGAGTGGCCTCATCGCACGGTCCTCGGCGTGGCGCTGAGGCGCCTCAGGGCGGAACGGGGGCGGGTGAACAGTGTCGTGCAGTGCATGCTCTCGTCGGGGATGCTCTCGCACCGGAGGAGGCGCGCACCCTGAGGATGGGAACGCGTCCGATTATAGAGATGAATAAGAATTGTTTATATTTGATGCGGGTGTCCTACCAATCCACCAGGCTCAGGCCCACGCTGAGCAGGGTGCGGCGGCGGTTGTAGTCCACCAGCGCGTCACCGTAGCCGCTGAAAAGCTGCACGTGCAGGCGCAGGCCGGGCGAGGCCGGGTCGATGGGGCGCAGCCATTCCAGGCGCCAGGAGCCGTTGGCATCGCTGCGCAGGCTGTGGCGCAGCGTCAGGGCCAAGGTGTGCTCCGGCCGGATCTGCCAGCTGCCCGTGACTTCGGCGCGGCCGATGGTGTCGTCGATGCCCGGGTTGTCGTCGCCCGCGGCCGGGCTGCTGCTGTTGCCGTCGCCGTCGGTCACGCGCTTCCAGAGCCGGCCGGTGACGGTGTAGCGGTCGCCGTGCTCCATGCCCGCCATCAAGATCAGGCGGTTCCAGCTGCGCGACAGCGGCAGGGTCTGGCCATTGGACTGGTGGTTGAGGCTCAGGCCGCTGTAGCGCATACGCCAGCCGCCGGGCAGGTCCAGCGGCGTGGGCAGGATGTACATCATCTCGGGCTCGTGGTCCGTGGTGCGGAAGGGGCGCGAGATCTCGCCGTTGAACAGCTGCCAGTAGGACTGCTGGCTGTAGCCGAACCAGAGCGAATCGCGCTGACCCTCCGGCAGCCAGGGCAGCAGGCCCGAGGCGACCTTGGTGCGCACCGAGAGCTGGATGCGCATCTCGTTGCGCATATAGGGCTGTTCGGTGGTCGCACTGCGTCCCGCGGCGGCAGAGCTGGGCGCGGTGTTCACGCGGTTGCCGTGCACCCAGGACAGGCTGATGGGCTTGTAGCCCCGGATGTTGAAGCGGCCGCAGTCGCTGCCCGATTCGAGCTCCCAGTAGCGCGAGAGCGTGGTCTGCGGGCCGCTGCGGCAATCGGGCGGCGGGGCCGGCACATCGGCCGGTGAGGCCGCCGCGACGGCAGGTTGCGCCTGCTGCACCACCCAACGGTCATAGCAGGCCAGCCGGGCGCTCGCGTCTTCGGTCTGGGCTGCGCACAGTTGCCAGCCCGGCGTGCTCTCTCTCGCGGGGACTGCGGGGGGGGTGGGCGCCTGCGCAGCCGCGAGAGAGGCCAGGACCAGGGTCAGCAGGGCCCCAGCCAGGCGCTTCATGCCGCGCCTCCGGCCAGGGCCTGGGCCGCGGCGGCATCCTGTGCCTTCTTGGCGAACTCGGCACGCAGGGCGCGCAGCTTCTCGCGCGGGTCTTCCTTGACCGTGGCCGTGTCCAGCGCCATTTCGGCGATGAAGCGGCTCGGCTGGGCACTGACCATCTCGCGACCCTTCTTGCGCTTCTTGGGCCAGCTCACGGCCAGCGAGCGCTGGGCGCGCGTGATGCCCACGTACATCAGGCGGCGCTCTTCCTGCAGGCGCTGGGCGACGCTCTCGTTCACGGCCTCGTGCTCGCGTGTGGAGCCGCCGAGCGAGTCGCCGCCCTCGTCGAGCTTGAAGGGCAGCATGCCCTCGGTCACACCCACCAGCATCACGTGCGGCCACTCCAGTCCTTTGGCGGCGTGCAGGGTGGACAGCGTCACGACGTTCTGGTCCTTCTCGCGCTCGCTGATGGTCGAGAGCAGGGACACGGTCTGCGCGACTTCGAGCAGGGATTTCTTTTCACTGGCCAGCGTCACGCCCGCGGTGTCGTCGATCTCGCCGCCGCAGCGCTTGGCCATCCAGTCGCAGAACTCCATGACGTTGATCCAGCGGTTGGCGGCCACGCGCTCGTTGTCTTCGCTGTCGTAGAGGTGTTTCTCGTAGCCGATGTCCTTGAGCCAGTCGGCCATGAAGGCGCGCGCGTCCTCGGCCCCCGTGGTCTGGCGGGCGCGGTATTCGAGGTCATTGATGTAGCGGCCAAACTCGTGCAGGCTGCCCACGGCGCGCGCGTTCAGCACCGAACCCAGCGAAGACGAGAACAGCGCTTCAAACAGACTCACCTTGTACTGGCTGGCGAAGGTGCCGAGCGACTGCAGGGTCTGGTGGCCGATACCCCGTTTGGGCGTGGTCACGGCGCGCAGGAAGGCCGGGTCGTCGTCGTTGTTGACCCAGAGCCGGAACCAGGCGCAGAGGTCGCGGATTTCGGCGCGGTCGAAGAAGCTGGTGCCGCCCGAGACCTTGTAGGGGATCTGGGCCTTGCGCAGGGCCTGCTCAAACACCTTGGCCTGGTGGTTGGCGCGGTAGAGCACGGCGAAGTCCTTGAACTCCTTGTGCTGTGACGTGGAGCGCAGGCTCTGGATGCGTGCCACCGCGCGCTCGGCCTCGTGCTCCTCGTTGTCGGCGTCGACCACCCGCACGGGTTCACCGTCGCCCAGATCGCTCCAGAGCCGCTTGGGAAAGAGCTTGGGATTGGGGCCGATCACATTGTTGGCCGCCTGCAGGATGGCGCCGGTGGAGCGGTAGTTCTGCTCCAGCTTGATGACCTTGAGGCTGGGGAAGTCGAGCGGCAGCTTCTTGAGGTTGTCCAGCGTGGCGCCGCGCCAGCCGTAGATGGACTGGTCGTCGTCGCCCACGGCGGTGAAGCGTGCGTCCTGCGGGTTGGGCGGCACCAGCAGCTTGAGCAGCTCGTACTGCGTGGCGTTGGTGTCCTGGTACTCGTCGACCAGGATGTGGCCCATGATCTTCTGCCACTTGGCGCGTACCTCGGCGTGGTCCTTGAGCAGTTTGAGCGGCAGGCCGATCAGGTCGTCGAAGTCAACGCTCTGGTAGGCGGCCAGGCGCTCCTCGTAGCGCGCCATGATGCGCGCCGTGATGCGCTCGTTGTCGTCCTGGGCCTGGGCCTCGGCCTGGGCCGCGTTGAGCCCCATGTTCTTCCACAGGCTGATGGTCCACTGCCACTGGCGCGCGGTGGCCGCGTCCGTGCTGCCGCCCGCGTCCTTGAGGATGCTGGTGACGTCGTCGCTGTCCAGGATGGAGAACTGGGGCTTGAGCCCGACGGCCTCGCCGTCTTCGCGCAGCAGGTGCACACCGAGGGCGTGGAAGGTGCAGATGCGCACGTCCTTGGCGGGCTTGCCGATCAGCCCTTTGGCACGCTCGCGCATTTCGGCGGCGGCCTTGTTGGTGAAGGTGATGGCGGCAATGCGCTTGGGTTCCAGGCCCGCCTGGATCAGGCGGCCGATCTTGTGCGTGATCACGCGGGTCTTGCCGGAGCCGGCACCGGCCAGCACCAGGCAGGGACCGTGCAGGTAGTTGACAGCGTCCTGCTGCGCGAGATTGAGACCGTGGGAGGTGGAAGTCGTCATGCGGGGTGAGATGGCTGCGGAGGATCATAACCAGAGCACGTTTCACACTGCGGCGACAATACACACCGTGTTGCAAATCTTCGCGGTCACCTTCCCCTTTTTCGCCCTCGTGCTCTGCGGCTACCTCGCCGCCCGCCGCCGCATGCTGCCGCTGGAGGCCATCCCCGGGCTCAACGGTTTCGTGCTTTTCTTCGCCCTGCCCTGCATGCTCTACCGCTTCGGTTCCAGCACGCCGATCGCGCAGCTGCTCGATTACGCGGTGTTCTTCATCTGGCTGCTCTGTGGCCTGGTCATGGTGGGCTTCACCATCGCGATCACGCTCAATGCGCGCATCCGCTGGAACGACGCGTCCTTCGGCGCACTGGTGGCGGCCTTCCCCAACACCGGCTTCATGGGCGTGCCCCTGCTCGTGGCCCTGCTCGGGCCGCTGGCGGCGGCGCCCATCATCGTGGGCATGCTGGTCGACATGGTGATCACCACCTCGCTGTGCATCGCGCTCTCGCGCCTCGACGGGGCCGACAAGCACGGCACGGCCGTGGCGCTGAAGAACGCGCTCAAGGGCATGTTGACCAATCCCATGCCCTGGGCCATCCTGTTGGGCGGCGTGGCCTCCTATGTGCAGCTCGAGCTGCCGGGCCCGGTGCACAAGACCGTGGGCCTGCTGGCCGACGCGGCCTCGCCCGTGGCCCTGTTCACCATCGGTGCCGTGCTCGCGCGCTCGCAAATCC
>DNQP01000071.1:16187-17020 GCA_003500955.1 Curvibacter sp.
GCTCGCGCGCTCGCAAATCCTGACCGAGCAGAGCGGGCACCCGCCGATTCCGCTGCGCGACTATGTGCCAGTGGCCGTGTTCAAGCTGCTGCTGCACCCGCTGCTGGTGCTGCTGGTGGGCGTGGGGGCGATGCAGCTGGGCGTGCCGCTGACGCGCTTCGCGCTGACCGTTATGGTGCTGGCTGCGGCCCTGCCCAGCGCCAGCAATGTCTCGCTGCTGGCCGAGCGCTTCGGCGCCGACAACGGGCGCATCGCCCGCATCATCCTGGTCTCTACGGCCGTGGCCTTCCTGAGCTTCTCGGGCGCCGTGGGTCTGATGACCTGAGCCTGGCTCGCCTAACCTCGGGTTAATACCTATGACTATCCATACATGGATAGTTGTCGCCTATTCGATAGATTCGCCAAATCAAATGGCCTTACTGATGTCTTTTTCCTAAAGTCATGAAGCTTCAAGAGAAGGAGAGCACCATGCCGTCATCAGCGATCGCCCTGCAGCACCGACCCGCGGTCTGGCTTGAGTATCTGGCCACCCTGGCGCTGGCGAGCTGAAGCTCTCCATCCGAAGTCCCGCATGTCAACCAAGGAGCAGACCATGAGTAAAGAAGCCCAATGTCCCTTTCATGCCGCTGGCGGCGCCCGCGCGACGCATGGCGCCCAGGCCAACGCCGACTGGTGGCCCAACCAGCTGAACCTGTCCATCCTGCACCAGCACCAGCCGGTGTCCAATCCCATGGACCCGGACTTCGACTACGGCGAGGCCTTCAAGAAACTGGACTACAAGGCCCTGAAGAAGGATCTGGCTGATCTTATGACCCAGAGCCAGGACTGGTGGC
>DNQP01000113.1:0-2377 GCA_003500955.1 Curvibacter sp.
GAGGGCTGTCACAACGAGGACGATGCCTGGACGCAGCAGCGCCGCGTGATGCACCACCTGACCTTCTACGGTTTCCTGCTTTGCTTCGCGACCACCAGCGTGGCCACGCTCTACCACTACCTGTTCGGCTGGGTCGCGCCCTACGACCTGCCCAGCCTGCCCAAACTGCTCGGTGGCATCGGCGGTATCGCCCTGTGCCTCGGCACCGCGGGTCTGTGGCGCCTGCAACTGCGCCGTCACCCGCAGCACGGCGATGCCGCGCAACAGCCCATGGACCGCGGCTTCATCGCCCTGCTGTTCTTCACCTCGCTCACGGGCCTGGGCCTGTGGGCCGCACGCGGCACGGCGGCCATGCCAGCCCTGCTGGCCCTGCACCTGGGCTTTGTGATGGCCTTCTTCCTGACCCTGCCCTACGGCAAGTTCGCGCACGGCATCTTCCGCAGCGCGGCCCTGCTCAAGTGGGCCATCGAGAAACGCCTGCCGAGCCGGCTCAAGCTCGGTGACGACTGACCACACGCACACAAGAAGAGGAGCACACCATGGTCGAGAACGGACGCCTGCAGATCGCTTCGATGCGGGAACGCTGCACGCCGGCCGAGTGGCAGGCGCGCGTGGACCTGGCGGCCTGCTACCGCCTGGTCGATCTCTACGGCATGTCGGACATGATGGCCAACCACATCTCCATGCGCGTGCCGGGCGAGGAGGGCGCCTTCCTGATCAATGCCTACGGCATGATGTACGAGGAGATCACGGCGTCGAGCCTGATCAAGATCGACGTCGACGGCAACGTCCTCTCCAAGCCCGACTTCGGCGAGCTGAACTACGGCATCAACAAGGCCGGTTACGTGATCCACAGCGCGGTGCATGCCGCACGCCACGAGGTGGATTGCGTGATCCACACGCACAGCTGGGCCTCGATGGCAGTGTCGGCGCTCGAATGCGGACTGCTGCCCCTCACCCAGACGGCCATGCGCTTCCTCAAGATCGGCTACCACGACTACCAGGGCGTGGTGCTCGACGCGGCCGAGCAGGCCTCGCTCCTCCAGGACCTGGGCCAGGGCGAGGCGCTGATCCTGCGCAACCACGGCGCGCTGGTCGTAGGCCGCACGGTGGGCGAAGCCTTCAACTGGATGCACCGCCTCGAACTCGCCTGTCGCAGCCAGCTGGCCGCCATGGCCTGCAACTCACCCTTCGTGCAAGTGCCGCCCGCCGTGCTCGAAGAGACCTGGAACAACTACCAGCCGGGCACGCGCCGGCCCTATGGCCAGATGGAGTGGCCGGCCCTGCTGCGCAAGCTCGACCGCCTGGACCCGAGCTACAAGACTTGAGACCTGAGCCGGCGCGGATTCCCCGCGCCAGGCCCCATCCCAGCGGCCGCAGAGCCGCCCACCCGAGGAGACGACGATGAAGAGAAACCTGTTCCTGCAGCTGTGCGCCGCCAGCGCACTCGTAGGCCTGGCCGGTGCGGCTGTGGCCCAGGGCCAGCCGGCCTGGCCGGCGGCCAAACCCGTGCGCGTGGTCGTGGCCTTCACGGCCGGCGGCACCACCGACATCCTGGCGCGTCAGGTCACGCAGCAGCTGGGCGAAAAGCTCAAGCAGCAGTTCGTGATCGACAACAAGCCGGGGGCCGGCGGCAACCTCGGTACCGAGCTCGTGGTGCGCGCCGCGCCCGACGGCTACACCCTGATCGTCAACTCGGTCGGCCCGATCGCGGTCAACCCCACGCTTTACCGGTCCCTGCCCTACAACCCCCTGACGGATCTGGTGCCCATGGTGCAGATCGCCGACGTGCCCAATGTGCTGGTGGTACACCCCTCGGTGCCGGCGCGCAGCATGGAGGAGTTCCTGGCCTATGCCAAGGCCAACCCGGGTGTGCTCAACTACGGTTCCACGGGCATCGGCACCTCCTCGCATCTCTCGAGCTTCATGCTGGCCAAGCGCGCCGGCTTCGAGGCCACGCACATCGCCTACAAGGGCGCGGATGCGCTGCGCGACCTGCTGGCCGGGCGCATCCAGTTCATGTTCGCGACCATTCCTTCGGTGATGCCGCATATCACAGCGGGCAAGCTGCGGCCCATCGCGGTCAGCAGCCTGCAGCGCTCGCGTTCCATGCCGGACGTGCCGACGGTCGCATCGGCCGGCTTTCCGGGCTTCGAGGCTGGATCGTGGTTCGGCTTCTTCGCGCCCAGGGGCACGCCGCAGGCCGTGATCGACCAGATCAACCGCGCGGTCAACGAGGTGATCAAGGTGCCGGCGGTCGAGCAGCAGATGATTGCCCAGGGCGCCGACCCGGTGGGTGGCACCCCCGAGCAGTTTGGCCAGTTCACGCAGCGCGAGTACGAGAAGTGGAAGCTGATCGTGCAGGAGTCGGGCGCCC
>DNQP01000113.1:2695-3781 GCA_003500955.1 Curvibacter sp.
GGGCGCCCGCGCCGAGTGAACGAGACGTGAGCCAGACGACGGATCCCCCTCTGCGTCTGCTGCTCTCGCAGCAGGCCCTGGCACAGCATGGCGCGGCCATCGCGCGGGTGTTCGGCGCGCGCGCGTACGAGCTTGTCACCATCGAGCAGGCCGTGGCCGGCACGCGCAGCGACATCGACCTCGCCTTCATCTCGCGCGACGTCACGGGCCTGTCGACCAAGCACGAGCTCGCACCCGGGCTGCAGGCCTGCTACGAGGTGCTGCGCCGCTCGCAGGGCCTGCGCTGGGTGCACATCCACTCGGCTGGCGCCGACCGCGACATCTATGTGGAACTGCGCGCGCGCGGTGTGCGCGTGACCACCTCTTCGGGCGCCAACGCCGAGGTCGTGGCCCAGACCGCGCTGGCCGGCCTGCTGGCGCTGGCGCGGCGTTTTCCGCAGCTCATGGCCGCGCAGCGCGAGCACCGCTGGGCGCCGCTGATCGGCAGCGCGCTGCCGCGCGATCTCGGCGGCCAGACGGCCGTGCTCGTGGGCTGGGGGCCGATCGGCCAGCGCATCGGCGCCTTTCTGCGCCTGCTGGGTCTGCGCCTGGTGGTGGTGCGCACGCAGGCCAGGCCGCCGCAGGACGAGATCGAGTTCGTGGGCTTGGGCGATCTGCCAGCCGTGCTGCCGCGCGCCGACTGGCTGCTGCTGGCTTGCCCGCTGACGCCGCAGACGCGCGGCCTGATCGACGCGCACGCGCTGACCGCGCTGCCGCGCGGCGCAAGCCTGGTCAATGTGGCGCGCGGCGAGGTGGTGGTGGAGGCCGATCTGATCGCCGCGCTGCGCAGCGGGCATCTGGGCGGCGCGTTTCTCGACGTCTACGAACACGAGCCCCTGCCCGTGGCCTCGCCGCTCTGGGACCTGCCCAACGTCATCGCCATGCCGCATTCGGCCGGGCATTCCGACGGCAACGCCGCGCGCGTGGCGGCGCTGTTCCTCGACAACCTGGGCCGCTGGTGCGCAGGCCAGGCTTTGCATAACCTGGCACGCTGAAGCCGCCTTGCTTCAGTCCGGTTGCAGTACCTGTACCGTCGGATCGGTGTAG
>DNQP01000031.1 GCA_003500955.1 Curvibacter sp.
TTCTTCACGAACAACCGCGCGATGGCCACTCTTTGTTTTTCCCCTCCGCTTAGTTTCAGGCCGCGTTCGCCCACGACCGTGTCCCAGCCCTCCTCCAATCGACTCACGAAAGCACTGAGAGATGCATGTTTCGCGGCCTCGTCGCGCTCTTCCGTAGAGCAGTTCCGCTTGCCATATCTAATATTGTAATCTAATGAAGAGTTGAACAGCACCGTGTCCTGGGGCACGATGCCGATGGCCTGCCGCACGCTGGCCTGCGTGACATTGCGGATGTCCTGGCCCGCGATCTCGATGTGTCCGCCCGTGATGTCGTAGAAGCGATAGAGCAAGCGCGCCAGCGTGGACTTGCCGGCACCCGAGGGGCCAACCACGGCCACGGTCTTGCCGGCCGGGATCTCGAAGCTCACATCGTGCAGGATGGGGCGCGCCGGGTCGTAGGCAAAGCTCACGTGCTCGAAGCGCACGGCCGCGGCGCCCGGCGGCAGGTTCAGCGCCGGGGCGCCCGGCGCGTCGGCGACCTCGCGCTCGCGCTCGAGCAGGGTGAACATCTTGTCGATGTCGGTCAGGCTCTGCTTGATCTCGCGGTAGAGCACGCCCAGGAAACCCAGGGGGATGTAGAGCTGGATCATCAGCGCATTGACCATGACCAGGTCGCCCAGGGTCATGCGCCCCTCGGTCACGCCCAGCGTGGCGCGCCAAAGCATGGCGACCAGGCCGGTGGCGATGATGAGCTGCTGGCCGGTGTTGAGCAGGCTCAGCGAGGCCTGGCTCTTGACGGCCGCCCGCCGGTACTTCTCCAGGTTCTCGTCGTAACGGCGCGCCTCGAACTCCTCGTTGTTGAAGTACTTGACCGTCTCGTAGTTCAGCAAGGAATCGACGGCGCGGCTGTGCGCCGTGGAATCGAGCTCGTTCATGTGCCGGCGAAAACGTGTGCGCCACTCGGTCACCGTCACGGTGAAGATGATGTAGCTCACCAGCGCGGCCAGCGTGATCCAGACGAACATCAGGTCAAACTTGAAAGCCAGCAGCCCCAGCACGAGCGCGAACTCGATCAGCGTGGGCACAATGCTGTAGAGCGAGTACGAGATCAGCGAATGCACGGCGCGCGTGCCGCGCTCGATGTCGCGCGTCATGCCGCCCGTCTGGCGCTCCAGATGGAACCTCAGGCTCAGGGCGTGCAGGTGCCGGAAGACCTGCAGGGAGATGGTGCGCGCCGCGCCCTCGGTGGCCTTGGCGAAGACCAGCTCACGCAGCTCGGTGAAGAGCGAGGTCAGGAACCGCAGCGCCCCATAGGCCAGCAACAGGGCCGCAGGCACCAGCCAGAGGGCATCGGCCGGCCGGGTGTCCATGCGGTCCACCAGCTCCTTGAGCAGCACGGGCACGCCCACATTGGCCAGCTTGGCGCCGACCATGAAGGCCAGCGCTGCGATCACGCGCCACTTGTAGCGCCAAAGGTAGGGGAAGAGCCGGCGCAGTGTGGACCAGTCCGAGCGCGGCTGCGGCTGGGCCCGCGTCCCGTTGGAAGCCACGGTGCCGGCAAGGGGAAGGTGTTCGCCACGGCCACGCATGAATGAGACAATCCGATCCGTTGTTTTTTCGATTGTCGTCCATGTCCGTTACACCTGCCCCCGGCCCCGCCATTCCCCCCTCCGACGAGGAGCTGGTCCTCAAGGTCATCCCCATGCCGGGCGACAGCAACGCCAACGGCGACATCTTCGGCGGCTGGGTCATGGCCCAGGTCGACCTGGCCGGTTCGGTGATCCCGGCGCGTTATGCCGGCGGGCGCATTGCCACCGTGGCGGTGAACGAGTTCATCTTCAAGCAGCCGGTGCGGGTGGGCGACATCCTGTCCTTCTATTCCAAGCTCACGCGCATCGGCAAGACCTCGATCACGGTGAAAGTGGAGGTCTACGCCGAGCGCTTCCAGTCCCAGGGCCAGTTCGTCAAGGTGACAGAGGCCAACCTGACCTATGTGGCCATTGACGACCAGGGCAAGCCCCGGCCGGTGCCGCATCGACCCGCCTAGGTCGAGCTCAGGACACGATGTAGGCCGCAGCGGCGCTGGACAGCAGCTTGCCCTGGCTGTCCAGGAATTCCATGCGCGTCGAAGCCACGCGTGAGCCCAGGCGCAGCACCTCGGCGCGCAATTCGAACGATGCCCCGATGCCCGGGCGCAGGTAGTCCACGCGCAGGTCGATGGTGCCGAGCTTGGCAAAACGCTGCAGGCGCTGCGGCGGCGCCTCTTCCATGTGCCGCGCACCGATGGCGGCCATCACGGCCAGGCCGCCCATGGCGTCCAGCCCCGCGCTGATCACGCCGCCGTGGATGCGCTGGTGGCCATAGTGCCCGATGAGCTCGGGCTTCATGGCGATGCGTGCTGTCACGCGCTCCGGGGCGATCTGCGTGATCTCCAGACCCAGCACGCGGTTGAAAGCGATCTTGTCCTCGAAGATGTCCTTGAGCGCGGCGATGAACTCGGGCTCGAAGCCGGTTGCCGGGAAAGGTGCGGAATGTTTCATGCGACCGGACTCAGACCTTGCTGAAGTCCGGCTTTCTCTTCTCCATGAACGCGCCGAAGGCCTCACGTGCTGCCGGTTCGCGCAGCATGCGGCCGAAGCTCGCGCCCTCCTCGCCCATCTGCGCCATCACCTGCGCGGCGCCGGCCTTCTTCATCAGGCGCTTGGTCTCGACCAGGGACGACAGAGGCTTGGCCGCGAGCTTGCGCGCCTGGGCCTGGGCATAGGCATTGGCCTCGGTGGGCGGCAGCACGCGGTTGACCAGGCCGGCGTCGAGCGCCGCCTCGGCCATGAAGGGCTCGCCCAGCAGCAGGGCCTCGGCGGCGCGGTGGTAGCCGAACATCTGCGGCACCAGCAGGCTGGAGGCGAACTCCGGGCACAGGCCCAGGTTCACGAAGGGCATGGAGAAGGCCGCGTTGTCGCCGGCGTAGACCAGGTCGCAGTGGAACAACAGGGTGGTGCCGATGCCCACAGCCGGCCCGCAGACCGAGGCCAGTACCGGCTTGGGAAAACCGGCCAGTGCGCGCATGAAACGCCAGACCGGCGCCTCCGGGTCGGCAGGCGGCGCGTTGAGGAAATCGCCGATGTCGTTGCCGGCCGAGAACACGGTCTCGTGGCCCTGGAAGACCAGCACGCGCACGGCGGGATCGGCCGCGGCAGCGTTGACCGCATCCGCGAGGGTCGCGTACATGGCGGCGGTGATGGAGTTCTTGCGCTCCAGGCGGTTGAAGCTCAGGGTGCAGACGCCGGCTTCGCTGTGAACCAGAATATCTGACGAAGTGTTGCTCATGGTGGGTCTCATTCCTTGTAGTAGACGATCTGGTGCGAGGTGCACAGCAGGGTGCCGGCCTCGTTCCAGAGCTGGGCCGATTGATCGAAGAAGCCGTTGCGGAATTCCTGGCCGCGCGCCTGGCCCAGCAGGTAGCCGCTGCCGGTCGCGCGCAGCTCGGGCTCGCCGGCGTGGAAATAGGTGGTCAAGGACACAGTGCCCGCGGGTACGCGCGTGGCACGCTTGAGCCAGACGCGCGGGTAGAAGATGTCGGACAGCGCCAGCAGCGAGCAGAAGTCCAGCGGGCGCGGCGGGTGGTCGCGCATCCACAGCCGCGTCACGCTGTCGTCGCGTTGGCTGCCGTCCCAGGTCTGCGGGATCATGCCGCTGACCGGACGCAGCTCGTAGTGATCGAGCCAGGCCATGGCTTGCTCGTAGCGCATCGCGGACATCTCCCCGGGCGCCGACACGCGTGGCATGGGCTGGTCGCTGAGGCTCCAGGTCTCGCGCCGCGCGGCCGTCACGGCCGTGGCCGTGGTCACGACCACGGGCTGGCCCTGGGCGTCGTTCTGCACGATGGCTGCCGTCCAGTGCTGGGTGGATCGGTTGGTGCGTGCAGCATGCAGTTGCACTTCGAACGGCCCCTGGGCCAGGGCCGCGGCGAAGTTGACCGTGATGGACAAGGGCGCTCCCAGCAGGCCCGGGTGCCGCAGGATGGCCGCGAGCACCGTGGCGGCGGTATAGCCCCCGAAAGGGCCCACCATATTCCAGTAGTCAGCACTGGTCTGGCCGGCGTAGCGACCGGGCGCCAGCGCCTGCAGCTTCAGGGCCGCGTCAAAGGGGTGTGAGCTCATGGGGCCGAGTATCCAGGCTGCGAAGGTCGTCGTCCGTCGCTTGCGGGACGGCGCCCGCGCCCCATGACTGCAGGACCTTGAGGCTGCGCTGCCACAGCGTGGGCGCCATGGCCTCGCGGAAGAAGCCGAAGTGGCCGATGCGCCGCGAGGGCACCTCGACCGGATGGATCACCTGCACGCGCTGGGGTGCGGCGCTGTACAGGCCCAGCAGGCTGCGCGTGCCGCGCAGGGTCATGAGCTCATCGTCGCTGAAGGACCAGGCCTGCACGGGAAAGCGGGCACGCGCATAGCGCTGCGCCACCTCGGCCCCTTCGGCACCGACGCTGTAGCGCGGGTGCATGCACCAGCGCCGCCACTGGTGGATCACGCCAGCCGGCAGATTGCCCACCATGCCCAGGCGCTTGCCGGGGAAGTAGCCGCAGACGCGCGTGGCCAGCGGCACCATGACGTGCCAGAAAAAGAGCACCTTGCGCTTGAGCTGGGGCGCGTTCTCGCGCCAGTAGCCGCTGCCCGCGGCAATGCTGAACAGCCCATCGACCTGGTCCGGGTGGCGGAACAGGCCGGGCAGTTGCGCGCCCAGGCTGTGGCCCAGCAGGTAGAGCGGCTGGGCCGGCAGCTCGCGCCGTGCGGTCAGCACCACGGTCTCGTAGTCGCGTGCCCAGTCAAAGAGATCCGCCTGGAAACCGCGCAGCGAACGCCGGGGCACATGGGCCAGCGAATCGCCATGGCCGCGGTAGTCAAAGGTCCAGACCCGGTAACCCTGCTGCGCCAGCCATTGCGCGTAGGGCGCGTAATAGCCCTGGGGTACACCCATGGCGCCCCCGATGACCACGGTGGCGCGCGCCTCCGCGGCCGTCTCGTAGACGCGCAGGGTGATCACGCCACCGTCTTCCGCTGTGATGTCCCGACGATCCGTTTCCATATTCTTCTCCCCGGACACTTCCTCAACCCTGGACTCAAGGGCGTAGCGAGCGGGCGTCAGGCGAGGCGGACGGAGCGCAGCCACCGGAACGTACCTTGGGGTACGTGAGGATGGCGAGCACCGCCCAACGACGCATCACGCCCGCGCAGTAGCCCTACACGCGTTCGAAGATACCGGCTGCGCCTTGGCCCGTCCCCACGCACATGGTCACCATGCCGTACTTCAGGTTGTGGCGACGCAGCGCATGCACGACCGTGGCCGCGCGGATGGCGCCGGTGGCACCCAGCGGGTGGCCCAGGGCGATGGCACCGCCCATGGGGTTGACCTTGGCCGGATCCAGGCCCAGGCTGTTGATCACGGCCAGCGACTGGGCCGCAAAGGCTTCGTTGAGCTCGAACCAGCCGATGTCCTCGTGCTTGAGGCCGGCGTAGCGCAGCGCGGCGGGAATGGCCTCGATCGGGCCGATGCCCATGATCTCGGGCGGCACGCCGCGCGCGGCGAAGCTGACGAAACGCGCCAGCGGCTTCAGGCCGAACTGCTTGACCGCCTTCTCGCTGGCCAGGATCAGCGCGCCGGCGCCGTCGCTGGTCTGCGAGCTGTTGCCGGCGGTCACGCTGCCGCGCGCCGCGAACACGGGCTTGAGCTTGGCCAGCGCCTCGAGCGTGGTGTCGGGACGTGCGCCTTCGTCCAGGTTGACGGTGCGCTTCTTCGTGATCACCTCGCCGCTGGCCAGATCGGGCGTGCGCTCGGTGACCTCGATGGG
Organism: Curvibacter sp.; assembly: GCA_003500955.1. Taxonomy (GTDB): domain Bacteria; phylum Pseudomonadota; class Gammaproteobacteria; order Burkholderiales; family Burkholderiaceae_C; genus Hylemonella. The sequence goes on from DNQP01000031.1 coordinate 5,825, forward strand.
CGTGATCTCGGCAGTGAACTCGCCGGCCTTCTGGGCCTTGACGGCGCGCATGTGCGATTCCAGCGCAAACGCGTCCTGCATCTCGCGCGTGACCTTCCACTGCTGGGCCACCTTCTCGGCCGTCAGGCCCATGCCGTAGGCGATGCCGACGTTCTCGTCGCGCATGAAGACCTCGGGGTTGAAGGAGGGCTTGACGCCGCCCATGGGCACCAGGCTCATGGACTCGGCGCCGCCGGCGATCAGCACATCGGCCTCACCCACGCGGATGCGGTCAGCCGCCATCTGGATGGCGGTGACGCCCGAGGCGCAGAAGCGGTTGACCGTGACGCCACCCACGGGATGGTTGAAGGCCAGGCCCACGGCGATGCGCGCCATGTTCATGCCCTGCTCGGCCTCGGGGAAGGAGCAGCCGATGATGGCGTCCTCGATCGCCTTCGGGTCCAGCGTGGGCACCTGGGTCATGGCGCTCTTGATGGCGGCCACCAGCAGGTCGTCGGGGCGGGTGTTGCGGAAGAAGCCGCGGCCGGAGCGGCCGATGGGCGTGCGCGTGGCGGCAACGATGTAGGCGTCTTGAACTTGTTTCATGATGTTTCTTTCTTCATCACGTTAAAAAGGGGGCGATTCGTGGCCGAGGAAGCGTAGCGAGCAGCCCTCAGGCAAGGCGGACGGAGCGCAGGAACCGGAACGTACTTCCTGTACGTGAGGATTCCGAGCACCGCCCAACGCGGCATGAGGGCTGCGCAGTAGCTTCATCGGGTGCGAATCAGTTGCGAACGGGTTTGCCGGTGTTCAGCATGCCCATGATGCGTTCCTGGGTCTTGGGGTGGACGATGAGCGAACAGAAAGCCTTGCGCTCCAGGGCCATCAGGTATTCCTCGGTCACCAACGAGCCGGCGTCGACGTCGCCGCCACAGACCACCTCGGCGATCAGGGTGGCGATGTGGAAGTCGTGCGCGCTGACGAAGCCGCCGTCGCGCATATTGACCAGCTGGGCCTTGATGGTCGCCAGGCCATTGCGACCCGCCACCGCGAAGGGACGGCGCAGCGGGGCACGCCAGCCGCCCTGGTACATGGCGCGGGCCTCGTTGAGCGCTACGTAGAGCAGCTCGTCCTTGTTGGGGACGATGATGTCGCTGTCCAGCAGGTAGCCGAGCTTGCGCGACTCCAGCGCGCTGGTGCCCACCTTGGCCATGGCCGCGGCGGTGAAGCCCTCGGTCAGGAAGGGCAGGATGTCCTTGCCGGTGGAGGTGGCCATGTTCTCGGCGGCGCGCCGCGCGATATAGGTCAGGCCGCCCGCGCCGGGCACCAGGCCCACGCCAACCTCAACCAGGCCAATATAGCTTTCCATCGCCACCACACGGCGCGCCGAGTAGACCGCCAGCTCGCAGCCGCCGCCCAGGGCCATGCCGCGCACGGCCGAAATCACAGGCACGCCGGCATAGCGCAGACGCAGCATCATCTGCTGCATCTCCTGCTCGGCGCCTTCGATGGCGCCCACGCCTGCGACCATGAAGGCCGGCAGGGTGGCCTGCAGGTCGGCGCCGACGCTGAAGGGCTCGTCACCGGACCAGATCACCAGGCCCTGGTAGTCGGCCTCGGCCAGCTCGACCGCACGTACCAGGCCTTCGACCACGCCCGGGCCGATCGCGTGCATCTTGCTCTTGATGCTGGCGATCAGCACGCTGCCCGTGACTGCCTCGCGGTTCTCGTCCAGCGTCCAGATGCGGATGGCCTCGTCCTCATGGAGCGTCTTGCCGGCCGTCTTGTAATGGGCCGAGCCATCGCCACGCAGGCTTTCACGGAAGTACTGGATGCCATAGACCGGCAGCTTGCTGCGCGGCTGGAACTTGCCCGTCGTCGGGTTGAACGAGCCTTCGGGCGTGTGCACGCCGCCGACCTGGGCCACGGGGCCCTCGAACACCCACTTGGGCAGCGGCGCCTTGGACAGTGCCTTGCCGGCATCGATGTCCTCCTGGATCATCTGGGCCACTTCCAGCCAGCCTGCCTCCTGCCAGAGCTCGAGGGGGCCCTGCTTCATGCCGAAGCCCCAGCGCATGGCCAGGTCCACGTCGGCCGCGGTATCGGCGATGGTCGCCAGGTGCACGGCGGCGTAGTGGAAGCTGTTGCGCAGGATGGCCCAGAGGAAGCGGCCCTGGGCGCCCTCGGCGTTGCGCAGCAGCTTGAGGCGCTCGCCGGCCGGCTTCTTGAGCATGCGCTCGTAGACCGCATCGGACTTCTGGCCACCGGGCACGTACTCCTTGGCCTCGAGGTCGAAGCGCAGGATGTCGCGGCCGACCTTCTTGTAGAAACCGGCCTTGCTCTTCTGGCCCAGATTGCCCATCTCGATCAGGGTCTTGAGCACGGCGGGCGTGCCGAAGCTGGCGTAGAAGGGATCGCTCTTCTCGTCCAGGTTGTCCTGCAGGGTCTTGATGACGTGGGCCATGGTGTCCAGGCCCACCACGTCGGCGGTGCGGAAGGTGCCGGAGCTGGCGCGGCCCAGCTTCTTGCCCGTGAGGTCGTCGACCACGTCGTAGCTCAGGCCGAAGTTCTCGACTTCCTTCATCGTGGCCAGCATGCCGGCGATGCCGACGCGGTTGGCGATGAAGTTGGGCGTGTCCTTGGCGCGCACCACGCCCTTGCCCAGGCCGCTGGTGACGAAGGTCTCGAGCTGGTCCAGGATCTCAGGCCGGGTGGTGGGCGTGGCGATCAGCTCCACCAGGTACATGTAGCGCGGCGGATTGAAGAAGTGGATGCCGCAGAAGCGCGGCTTGATCTCCTGCGGCAGCGCCTCCGACAGCTTGGTGATGGACAGGCCCGAGGTGTTGGACGCGACGATGGCGTGGGGGGCGACATGGGGCGCGATCTTCTTGTAGAGATCGAGCTTCCAGTCCATGCGCTCGGCGATGGCTTCGATGATGAGGTCGCACTCGCCCAGCAGGGCCAGGTTCTCTTCGTAGTTGGCGGCCTGGATCAGGCCGGCGTCATCGGCCACGCCCAGCGGCGCGGGTTTGAGCTTCTTGAGGTTGTCGATGGCCTTGGTGACGATGCCGTTCTTCGGGCCTTCCTTGGCCGGAAGGTCGAACAGCACGACCGGCACCTTGACGTTGACCAGATGGGCGGCGATCTGCGCGCCCATTACGCCGGCGCCGAGCACGGCGACTTTGCGGACTTGGAATCGAGACATGTTTTTTTCCTTAGGGCCTGTTCACACTGATTTATTCCGCCCGGACCCAGACCTGGGTGCGGTAGAAGGGGCCGAGATAGCCCCGCATTTCCAGTTTCTTGCCGCCCTCGATGGGCTTGAGGCGGGCGCGGTAGACCTTGCCGTTGTTCGGATCGAGGACGTTGCCGCCCTCCCAGATGTCCTGGTGGGCGGCGCTCTGCTGCAGGCCGCGCAGGATGGTCATGCCCAGCACGGGCTGGCCTTTGCGCTCGTCCGTGCACTTGTCGCAGACCGCATCGGGTTTGGTCTCGGGATCGAGAAACTTCTCGATCGTGCCCGAGTAGACGCCCCCTACCTCGCGGATGCGCACCAGGGATTTCTCCTTCTGGCTCGCATCGTCGATGGTCTTCCACAGACCCGCCGGGGTCGGCTGGGCCTGGACGCCGCTCGCGGCCAACACCATGAGTGCGCCAAGAAACAAAGCGCGGGCACCCGCGGAACCGGCTTGGCCGGGCCACGGGGTGCGCCCTCCTCGGGGGCTGAGGGCTGCGGCTCCAAGCCTGCCTGCGCAGGCTTGGACAGCCCGAAGAGCCACGGCCTCTGGCCGTGAGCACTGGGCGCCGAAGGCGCTTCGGGGGGACTTCATACTCAGGCCAGAGCGAGGTCGGTGTCCATCAGGACCTTGGAGCCGGCGCGGGCGGTGCGCATCAGCGTCGCGGTCTCGGGGAAGAGCTTGGCGAAGTAGAAGCGTGCCGTCTGCAGCTTGGCCTGGTAGAAGGGATCGGTGTTGCCGGCGGCGATTTCCTTCAGCGCGACGGAAGCCATGCGCGCGAAGAAGTAGCCGAAGACCAGGTGACCGGCCACACGCAGGTAGTCCACGGCGGCGGCGCCCACTTCGTCCGGGTTCTGCAGGCCCTTGAAGCCGATTTCCATCGTGAACTTGGTGATCTGGTCGCCCAGCACCGCCAGCGGGTTGATGAACTCGGCCATCTTCTCGTTCACGCCCTCTTCTTCCACCAGCTGGCCCACCAGCTTGCCGAATTTCTTGAGCGTGGCGCCGTTGTTGCCCAGGATCTTGCGGCCCAGCAGGTCGAGCGACTGCACGGTGTTCGTGCCCTCGTAGATCATGTTGATGCGGGCATCGCGCACGAACTGCTCCATGCCCCACTCCTTGATGTAGCCGTGGCCACCGAAGACCTGCTGGCACATCACCGTGGCCTCGAAGCCGTTGTCGGTCAGGAAGGCCTTGATGATGGGGGTCAGCAGGGCCAGCATCTCGTCGCTGTCCTTGCGCACCTTCTCGTCCGGGTGGTAGAGGTGCTGGTCCAGCAGCAGCGCGCAGTAGCAGGCCAGGGCACGGCCGCCTTCGGCGTAGGCCTTGGCGGTCAGCAGCATCTTGCGCACATCGGGGTGCACGATGATGGGATCGGCTTCCTTGTCCTTGGCCTTCGTGCCCGACAGGCTGCGCATCTGGATGCGGTCCTTGGCGTAGGCCAGGGCGTTCTGGTAAGCCACCTCGGTCAGGCCCAGGGACTGGTTGCCCACGCCCAGGCGGGCGGCGTTCATCATCACGAACATGGCCTGCAGGCCCTTGTTGGGCTGACCCACCAGGGTGCCGACGGCGTTGTCGAGGATCATCTGGGCCGTGGCGTTGCCGTGGATGCCCATCTTGTGCTCGAGGCCGCCGCAGTAGATGCCGTTGCGCTCACCCAGCGAGCCGTCGGCCTTCACCTGGTACTTGGGCACGAGGAAGAGGCTGATGCCCTTGCTGCCCTTGGGCGCGTCGGGCAGGCGGGCCAGCACCAAGTGCACGATGTTCTCGGCCAGATCATGCTCGCCGGCACTGATGAAAATCTTGGCGCCGTTGATCTTGTACGTGCCGTCGGCCTGGGGCTCGGCCTTGGTGCGCAGCATGCCCAGATCGGTGCCGCAATGGGGCTCGGTCAGGCACATGGTGCCGGTCCATACACCGCTGACCAGTTTGGGCAGGAAGAGCTTCTTCTGCTCATCGGTGCCGTGGGCGTGCAGGCACTCGTAGGCGCCGTGCGAGAGGCCGGGGTACATGGTCCAGGCCTGGTTGGCCGAGTTCATCATCTCGTACATGCACTGGTTGACCACAAAGGGCAGGCCCTGGCCGCCGTACTCGGGGTCGCAGGAGAGTGCGGCCCAGCCGCCTTCGATGTACTGCGCATAAGCTTCCTTGAAGCCCTTGGGGGCGGTGACCTCGTGCGTGGTCTTGTCGAGCTTGCAGCCTTCAGCGTCGCCGCTGATGTTGAGCGGGAAGATCACCTCGGCTGCGAACTTGCCACCCTCTTCGAGCACCGCGTTGATGGTGTCGGTGTCGGTGTCGGCGTGGCGCGGGATCTGCTTGAGCGCATCGCTGACCTTGAGCACTTCGTGCATCACGAACTGCATGTCGCGCAGGGGCGGGTTGTAGCTGGGCATGGCTTACTCCTGTTTCGATGGGGTGAGGGTTTTGGATGCGGTTTTCCGGGCCGCCTTGACGTTGGCAGCCTTGGATGTCAGGGTCTTGACGGGCTTGCCGTCGGCGCCGTAGCGCGCCAGAATCTGTTCGAAGGCCTTGTTGGCCCGTGCGATCGATCCGGGCGTCTTGAGGAAACGGGCCTCGTAGTGCACGGCCAGGATCAGGCCGTGGATCTCGAAGCAAATCTGGTTCTCGTCGGCATCGGCCGCGAGCTGCCCTTCTTCCTTGGCCTGCACCACGGCGCGCTGCACCGCAGCCAGCCAGATCTTGACCGAGCTGGCCAGCGCGTCGCGCACGGGGCCGGGGCGGTCGTCGAAGTCCACGGCGCCGCTGATGAAGATACAGCCGGACTGGATTTCCACGGTGACGCGCTTCATCCAGTTGGAGAACAAGGCCTGCAGGCGCGGCAAGCCGCGCTGGTTTTCCAGCGCCGGGTAGAAGATCTCCTGCTCGAAGCGCGCGAAGTACTCGCGGATCACCGAGATCTGCAGTTCCTCGCGCGAGCCGAAGTGGGCGAAGACGCCGGACTTGCTCATGCCCGTGACCTCGGCCAGCACGCCGATGCTCAGGCCCTCGAGGCCGATCTGCGCCGCCAGGCCCAGGGCCGCATCGATGATGGCGAGCTTGGTCTGCTGACCCTTGTGCAGGGCACGGCCGTCGCGCGCCGCAGTGCGGGCGCCGGAGCGCGGGGTCTTGGGGGCCAGGGGAACGACGGGCATGGGCAGGAAATAAAACGAACGGTCGTGCTATTTTGCACCAAAAATCCCGGTCGTCAACCCAGACGTCCCAAAAAGAATACGCCGGCCCGCGGCCGGCGTCATGGGGACTATCCCGCGGCCCGAACGGGGCCGCTTCAGTGCTTGCGGAAGGGCACGACCCGCTGGGTCTGGGTGCCCAGACCCTCGATACCCAGGGTCATGACGTCGCCGGCTTTCAGGAAGCGCTGGGGCTTCATGCCCAAGCCCACGCCGGGCGGGGTGCCGGTGATGATGACATCGCCGGGCATCAGGGTCATGTACTCGCTCAGGTGGCTGACGATCTTGGCCACGCTGAAGATCATGGTGCGGGTGTTGCCGGTCTGCATGCGCTGGCCGTTGACGTCCAGCCACAGCGCCAGTTTCTGCGGATTCGGAATTTCGTCCTTGGTGACCAGCCAGGGGCCGAGCGGACCGAAGGTGTCACAACCCTTGCCCTTGTCCCACTGGCCGCCACGCTCGAGCTGGAACGCGCGTTCGCTGACGTCGTTCGACAGCACATAGCCTGCCACGTGGTCGAGCGCCGCCTTCTGCGTGAC
>DNQP01000009.1:0-435 GCA_003500955.1 Curvibacter sp.
GGCGCGGCCTGGCGCAGGGTGTCCAGCAACAGATCGGGGTAATGGTCGACGGGCCGGACCTTGCAGCGGCCGAAGAGCTCGGGGAACAGGCGCATCATCATGCGTCGGTTCTCCAGCATGTAGGACACGCCCGAGGGCACCCGCAGATTGTCTTCGAGCACGTAGTAGGTCGCGTCCTGCCCCGGCAACGAGGCGCGCACGATGTCGATGCCCGCGATGTGGGCGTAGATGTCGTTGCGCACGCTCACGCCCTGCATCTCCGGCCGGTACTGCGCATTGCAGAAGACCTGCTCGGCCGGGATCAGACCCGCCTTGACGATGCGCTGACCGTGGTAGATGTCGTGGATGAAGGCGTTGAGCGCGTTGACGCGCTGGCGCAAGCCGCGCTCCAGCAACTCCCACTCGGCCGACGGGATGATGCGCGGCACGATGTCG
>DNQP01000009.1:745-2733 GCA_003500955.1 Curvibacter sp.
TGATGCGCGGCACGATGTCGAAGGGAATCAAGCGCTCCTTGCCGGCGTTCTCGCCATAGACCGCAAAGGTGATGCCCGAGCGGTGAAAGGCCGAATCGGCCTCCGCCCGCTTTTGGGCGATGTGCGAGGCCGGCATCAACGAAAGCCAGTCCTGGTATGGGGCGTAATGCACGCGCGCGCCCCCGTTTGGGGCATGCATTTCGTCAAACACGTTTTTCATGGTGCACGAGCCTTGTTCTGCACCAGGAACTCAGCAAGGGCCGTGCCCGGCCCGCATCACACGGGGTGAGCAGTCGAAGACCAGGGATCAGAGCGGGACGCGCGCCGGCCCGTGTGGATCAGACGCCGGCTGGCGCTCAGTCGGCGCCGCGCCAGCGGTGGTTGATCTGGCGCGTGATCAGGGCCTGCAGATAACGCCCCAGGGCCATGGCGCCCTCCAGCAACAGCATCATGACCAGGGCCACGACGCCACCGGAGATCAGTGCTTCCTGCGTCAGCGGGGCCGTGGCGGTGTACTGGATCAGGGTCTGCTCGCGCAGATCGGCGTCCGCACGCACGAGCAGGTGCCAGAGCCGCCCGGGCAGATGGATATCGAGCGCCACGCGCTCCATCTCCAGCTGCTGCTTGCGCTTGTACATGCGCTCGATGGCCTCGCCCTCGGCCTGGAAAGGTGCCACATTGCTGTCCCGATGCAGCTTGATCAGCGCCTCGATATTGCCGCCCGTATGCTGGTTGGCGATGATGAGAAAGGGCTGGAAATTGAGCGTGACTTCGCGCAGGCTCGCGTCCACACGCTTGGCGTATTGATCGGCGAGATTCGGCAGCTGCATGCCCAGCAGCAGGAAGACGCAGGCCACGGCTATCAACAGGTAACGCAGCAGGAACGACATCGGAGACCACTCCCTTGGTAAGCCCGTGAACATACCCGAAACCCGCACGCGTGCCAGGCCGCGGATACATCCGCTTGCAGTTTCCTGCACCGGGCGTGCTCTGGCAAGCCCGGGCCGCCCCGAAGGGAGGAGCTCAGCTGGCCGGCGATGCGGCTTCGGCCACCGAGGCCGCGATGCGGCGCAGCGCTTGCTCGTAAGCCTCCGGCGGCTGGCCCCCGGAGATCAGGTAGCGCTGGTTCACGACCACGGCAGGAACCGCCGTGATGCCGGCCTGCTGCCACTGCATCTCGCTTTCGCGCACGGCCAGCGCGTACTCCTCGCTGCCGAGGATGGCCTGGGCTCGCGCGACATCCAGCCCCACGGTCTCGCAAGCACGCAGCAGCACCGTGCGATCCGACACGTTCTCGGCCCGGCCGTGGTAGGCCGCCAGCAGTTCGCGCTTGAGCGCGTACTGCTTGTCCGGCCCCTGCTCGCCGGCCCAGTGCAGCAGGCGGTGGGCGTCAAAAGTGTTCCAGATGCGCCCCCGTCCCCCGGGCTTGAAGGCAAAACCCACGGCCGCGCCCCGCTCCCGGATGCGCTCGCGGATCTCGGCCTGCTGCTCGGGCGTGGAGCCGTATTTCTGTGTCAGATGTTCGGCGATGTCCTGCCCCTCGGGCCCCATGCCGGGGTTGAGTTCAAAGGGCTGGAAGCTGATGTGCGCGTCGATCTCGCCCAGCAGGCGGTCCAGCGCCGTGTCTAGGCCGGCCAGGCCAACGGCGCACCAGGGGCAGGCCACGTCGGAGACGAAATCGATTTGGAGGGTGGTGGTCATGGAGACATCCTAGGTGATGCGGCAAAACCGCGCTGGCGCTGGACTATCCAGCTTGATTTGGACGCATCCGACCCCGCAGGGCCTTGGTCTGCGATCGCTGGCTCTTGCCCTCCAGCCGCCGCTGGCGCGAGCCATAGGTGGGCTTCGTCGCGCGGCGCGTCTTGGGCGCGCGGGCCACGCTGTTGACCAGCTCGTGCAGACGGGAAAAAGCATCCAGCCGGTTCAGGTCCTGGCTGCGGTGCTGCTGGGCCTTGAGGACCAGCACGCCTTGCTGCGTGATGCGGCTG
>DNQP01000194.1:0-2175 GCA_003500955.1 Curvibacter sp.
CCGCCTTGACCGGGTCGCCCATCTTCACCAGCAGCCTGACCACCCGGCCCGAGGCCTGGGCAGCGATGGTGCTCTGCTTGACCGGCTCGATCACGCCGTCGATCTCGTAACCGCTGGACACGGCGCGGGCGCCGATCTGGACGGTGGGCACGGCCACGCCAGTCTGCGCACGCACCAGCACAGGGGCACCGGCCAGCACGGCCAGACTCACGACAAACGCCAGGGTGGGGAGAGATTTCATGGGCAGCTCCATATACTGGCGGTAGTATATATACATACCCCCACCAGTACAAGCCCCGGACATGAAAAACCCCGCCGACCTTGCGGTGGGCGGGGTCCGGGAAGCCGGGATGGCCTGACTTTTAGAACGGAATGTCGTCGTCCATGTCGTCGAAGCCGCTGGAAGCCTTGGCCGGGGCCTGGCGCGGGGCACTGGCCGCCGGGCGCGGGGCCGGGGCGGCGCTGCGACGCGGCGCACCGCCGCTGTCTTCGTCCGGGCCGCCCATGCCTTCGCGGCCGCCGAGCAGCTGCATCTCGGTGGCGATGATGTCCACCGTGTTCTGCTCGTGACCGTCCTTGTTGGTGAACTTGCCGTACTTCAGACGACCTTCCACATAGACCGGACGGCCCTTCTTGAGATATTCGCCGGCGATCTCGGCCAGACGGTCATAGAAGGTCACACGGTGCCACTGGGTGTCTTCGATCATCTCGCCCGAGTTCTTGTCCTTGCGGCGGCTGGAGGTGGCCACGCTGACGTTGGCCACGGCCTGGCCCGAGGGCAGGTAGCGGATTTCGGGATCACGGCCGCAATTGCCGACCAGGATGACTTTGTTGACGGATGCCATGGGATGTTCCTCCGGAAATTGAGGTGATTATGGGGCCTTGCGCCCGGGCGCGGTCATGGGCCAGGCCAGCAGCAGCCACAGGGCCATGGCGGCCGCGCTGCCGATGAAAAGCGCCTGTACACCGTGGTGCTGGACCAGCCAGCCGCCGGCCGCGCCGCCGGCGAAGAAGCCCAGGGATTGCAGTGTGTTGTAGACGCCCAGCGCCGCGCCGCGGGCCTGGGCCGGGGCGATGCGCGAGACCAGGCTGGGCTGGCTGGCCTCGAGCACGTTGAAACCGCAGAAGAAGGCGAACAGCAGCAGGGCCAGCGAGGCGAGGCCCGGCACGTCGGCCACCAGGTAGAGCCCGAGCTGGACCAGACCGATCAGGGCGATGGCGCCCAGGAAAACGGCACGCAGGTGGCCGCGCTTTTCCAGCGGGAACAGCGTGCCGCCCATGACCACGAAGGACGCCAGCACCGCCGGCAAATAGACCCACCAGTGGTGGTCCTTGTCCAGTCCCGCCTGCACCAGCAGGGCCGGGACAGCCACCCACATGGCCAGCTGCACGGCGTGCAGGATGAAGACGCCGGCGTCCAGGCGCAGCAGGCCGGGGTGCCGCAGCACCTCCGAGAGCTTGCCGCGCGGCAGGTCCTTGTGCTGCGCCGGCTCGGCCGGCACCCACCAGTGCACCACGGCAATGCCGATCAGGGCCAGTACCCCGGTGAGCGCGAACAGGCCCGCCAGCCGGATCTCGGCCACCAGCAGGGGCGCCAGCAAAAGTGAGAGTGCGAACATCAGGCCGATGCTGGCGCCCACCAGGGCCATAGCCTTGGTGCGGACCTCGTCGCGCGTCTGGTCGGCCAGCAGGGCCGTGACGGCGGCGGAGACGGCGCCGGCGCCCTGCAGCGCGCGGCCGACCATCAGCCAGGTCAGGCTCTGCGCCAGGGCCGCCATGAAACTGCCCGCGGCAAAGACCAGCAGGCCGAGGATGATGATGCGCTTGCGGCCGTAGCGGTCCGAGGCCATGCCCAGGGGAATCTGCAGCAGGGCCTGGGTCAGACCGTAGATGCCCATGGCCAGACCGACCAGGGCGGCGTCCTGCCCGCCGGGGTAGCGCGCAGCTTCGAGGGCGAAGACCGGCAGCACGAGAAAGAGCCCCAGCATGCGCAGGGCAAAGATGGAGGCCAGGGAGGCGCTGGAACGCCGTTCGGCCGGCGTCATGCTGTACGCGGACCCGGCAGAAGCGGCGGAAAAGGTGGTGGTGGACACGGAAGGCTGCTGGAGGAACGGGGCCGACGCGCGGGGCGAGGCCGAGGGCGTGATTGTCCCTCATCCGGCGGGGCGAGCCGGT
>DNQP01000194.1:2494-2770 GCA_003500955.1 Curvibacter sp.
GAGCCGGTCCCCCGACCCGGGCGGCCGGCTTTCTCTATCATGGAGGGTTTTCCGCAGCAGCCTCAACCTTGAACTCCCCCACCGACGGCCCCATTCACACCGCCCACCTCGCCGAGGAGGGCCAGGGCCGCTACCTGGCCCAGGCCCTGCAGCAGCAGGCCATCCACATCCGGGGTGCGCGCACCCACAACCTCAAGAATGTGGACCTGGACATCCCGCGCAACCAGCTCGTGGTGATCACGGGGCTCAGCGGCTCGGGCAAGTCCAGCCTGGCCT
>DNQP01000108.1:0-8583 GCA_003500955.1 Curvibacter sp.
CTCCAGCACGTCCACGCCGTCGAGCATGACCTCCCCCGCGCGCTTCTTGTCGCGCTCGGCGGCCAGGATCTCCTGCATCTTGTTGCGGGCACCGCTGATGGTGAAACCCTGGTCGTAGAGCAGGTCGCGGATGCGGCGGATCATCAGCACCTCGTGGTGCTGGTAATAACGGCGGTTGCCGCGCCGCTTCATCGGGCGCAGCTGGGTGAACTCCTGCTCCCAATACCGTAGCACGTGAGGCTTGACGCCACACAGGTCGCCGACCTCACCGATGGTGAAGTAGCGCTTGGCCGGGATGGGAGGGAGTGCTTTCTCCATTGAAATCAATGTGATACGCGAGAAAGCTGCAAGGTTACTCTAAGTGCCTGGGCTTGCCAAGGCTGGCGGCCGTTTTTTTGGAAATCCCTGCTTTTCGGCTTTTCAGGCTGCAACGGGGGCGGCGGTTTTGACGCACTGCAGCAGGGCATGCGCAGACCCCAGACGAGGCCGAACTACCCCCAAAAGCGCCCTTGCTGTGCCGGAAATGGGCGTAAAAAAGCCCCGGCGGATGGCCGGGGCTTGGTTGTGGGGCGCTCAGCCCGAAGAGGCGTCAGGCAGCGGCGCGGGCCGTACCGTTGCCGGCGCCCTGCTCCTGGATCTGTTCCTTGAGCTTGTGGCTGGCGTGGAAGGTGACGACGCGGCGCGCCTCGATGGGGATGGCTTCGCCGGTGCGCGGGTTGCGACCGGGGCGCGGGGCCTTGGTGCGGATCTGGAAGTTGCCGAAGCCCGAGATCTTGACGTCGTTGCCGTTGACCAGGCTGTCGGAGATCAGATCGAAGAAGGCATCGATCATGTCCTTGGACTCGCGCTTGTTCAGTCCGATCTGCTCGAACAGCAGTTCGGCCAGCTGCGCCTTGGTCAGCGCGGGGGTTTCCAGACTTTCGACCGTGATTTCCATGGTGGCTCCGCTGTCTCGATTCTTCGTGTTCTCGCGTTTCCCGTTCAGGCGCGCAGACGCGCACCCACCTTGGCCTGCAGCGTGCCCAGCACAGCTTGCACGACGCTTTCAATCTGCTCTTCGGTGAGCGTGGCCTCGTCGCTGTTGAGCGTGAGGCGCACGGCCAGGCTCTTTTCGCCCTCGGCCAGGCCGCCCGCAGGCTGGCCGGGCTTGGCGCGATAGACGTCGAACAATACCGCATTTCGCAGCAGGCCCTGGTGGGGAGCGGCCCAAATGGCTTGCATCAGGGCGGCGTGGCTCACCTTCTCGGCGACGATGACGGCTAGGTCGCGCTCCACGGCCTGGAACTTGGAGATCTCGCGCAGGGCGGGCACCTGGCGGGCCAGCACGGCGTCCAGCTCCAGCTCGAAGAGCACCGGGGTCTGGCTCAGCTCGTAGCCCTGGCGCCAGCGCGGATGCAGCTCGCCCACGAAACCGATGGCCTGGCCGCCCAGCAGCACGCGCGCGCAACGGCCCGGGTGCAGGGCCGGGTGTTCCGCAGCCTCGAACACGCCTTGCAGCGGGGCCAGCAGCGCTTCCACATCGGCCTTGACGTCGTAGAAGTCCACGGCGCGTTCTTTGGCGCCCCACTGCAGGCTGTCCACGCTGCCGGCCGCGAGACCCGCCACGCGCATGGGCTGGGCAAAGCCGGCCACGCTGCTGTGGCTGTCTGGCACAGACGCATCGCGCAGGAAAACGCGGCCCAGCTCGAAGACGCGCACGCGCTCGGCCTTGCGGTCCAGGTTGAACTTGAGCACCTGCAGCAGCGAGCCCAGCAGCGAGGAGCGCATGACGCCCATCTGGCTGGCGATGGGGTTCATGAGCTTGATGGGATTGGGGTTGCCGGCCAGCTCGTGCTCCCAGCGCTCGTCCACAAAGCTGTAGTTGATGGTTTCCTGGTAGCCCAGTGCGGCCAGCTGGCGGCGCACGGCAAAGGGGCTGCGCTGCGCTTCCACGCGGCTCTTGGGCACCACGGGCGCCTGCGGCGGGGTGTGGGGCAGCTGCTCGTAGCCGATGAGGCGCGCCACCTCTTCGATGAGGTCTTCCTCGATCTGCAGGTCGAAGCGGTAGAGCGGGGGCTGCACCGTCACCGTGCCCTGCCCTTCGGTAACCGGCAGGCCCAGGCGCTTGAGCGCGTCGGCGCACTGCGCCTGCGTCACGGGCATGCCGATGACCTTGGCCGCACGGGCCACGCGCAGGGTCACGGGCTGGGCCACGGGCATCTTCACTTGGTGGTCGTCGATGGGGCCGCAGGCCGTGTCCGGCGTGCCGCAGATGTCGACGATGAGCTGGGTGATGCGCTCGATGTGCTCCACGGTCAGCTCGGGGTTCACACCGCGCTCGAAGCGGTGGCCGGCGTCGGTGGCGAAGTTGTAGCGGCGCGAACGGCCCGCAATGGCCCTGGGCCACCAGAAGGCGGCCTCGACATAGACGTTCTTCGTGTCGTCGGAAACGGCGGTGGCGTCGCCGCCCATGATGCCGGCCAGGGACTCCAACGCCTTGTCATCGGCGATCACGCCGACTTCGCCGTCGACCGTGACGGTGTTGCCGTTGAGCAGCTTGAGCTGTTCGCCCGGCTTGCCCCAGCGCACGTCCAGCGTGCCGTGGATCTTGTCCAGATCGAAGATGTGGCTCGGGCGGCCGTATTCGAACATCACGTAGTTGGAGATGTCCACCAGGGCCGTCACGCTGCGCTGGCCGCAGCGGGCCAGACGGTCCACCATCCACTGCGGGGTGGCGGCTTTCGTGTTGACGTTGCGCACGATACGACCGGAGAAACGGCCGCAGAGATCGGGCGCGCTGATCTTCACGGGCTGCTTATCGGCCAGCTTGGCGGCGACGGGCGCAATGGCCGGCGTTTTGAGCGGCGCGCCGGTGAGCGCGGCCACTTCACGCGCCACGCCGTAGACGGACAGGCAATGCGCGAGATTCGGCGTGAGCTTGAGCGTGAACAGCGTGTCGTCGAGGTTCAGGACGTCGCGGATGTTCTTGCCGATGGGCGCGTCGGCGGCCAGCTCGAGCAGACCGCCGTGGTCTTCGGACAGCTTCAGCTCGCGGGCCGAGCACAGCATGCCCTGACTTTCCACGCCGCGCAGCTTGCCCAGCTTGATGAGGAAAGGTTTGCCGTCTTCACCGGGCGGCAGTTCGGCGCCCACCAAGGCGCAGGGAACCTTGATACCCACGCGCGCATTGGGCGCACCGCAGACGATGTTGAGCAGAGCGCCCTGCCCCACATCCACCTGGCACACACGCAGGCGGTCGGCATTGGGGTGTTGCACAGCTTCCTTGATTTCACCGACGACGATCTGGGTGAAAGGCGGGGCCACGGGGCGCAGCTCTTCCACCTCCAAGCCGGCCATGGTCAGCATGTCGGCCAGTTGCTGGGTGGAGAGCGGCGGGTTGCAGAATTCGCGCAGCCAGGACTCGGGGAATTGCATCTTCTTTTTCTCGGCTGATTATTTGAACTGGCTCAGGAAACGCAGATCGCCGTCGAAGAACAGGCGCAGGTCGTTGACGCCGTAGCGCAGCATGGTGAAGCGGTCCATGCCCATGCCGAAGGCGAAGCCGATGTACTTCTCGGGGTCCAAGCCCATATTGCGCACCACGTTCGGGTGAACCTGGCCGGAGCCCGCCACTTCCAGCCAGCGGCCGGCCAGCGGGCCGCTCTGGAACTGGATGTCGATCTCAGCGCTGGGCTCGGTGAAGGGGAAGAAGCTGGGACGGAAACGCAGCACCAGATCGTCGCTCTCGAAGAAGGTGCGGCAGAACTCGGTGAAGACGTACTTGAGGTCCTTGAAGCTCACGTTCTCGCCGATCCACAGGCCTTCGCACTGGTGGAACATGGGCGAATGGGTGGCGTCGCTGTCCACGCGGTAGGTGCGGCCCGGGGCGATGACGCGGATTTCGGGCATGGGTTCGCCCTTGTCGGTCTTGGCTTTGTGGGCGGCCACGTGCTGCAGGGCGTGGCGCACCTGCACGGGACTGGTGTGCGTGCGCAGCAGATTGGGCGCCTTGGCGCTACCACCTTCGACGTAGAAGGTGTCGTGCATGGAGCGCGCGGGATGGTCTTCGGGCGTGTTGAGCGCGGTGAAGTTGTACCAGTCGGCCTCGATCTCGGGGCCCTGGGCCACCTCGAAGCCCATGGAGCCGAAGATGGCCTCGATGCGCTCCATGGTCAGGCTCACGGGGTGCAGGCCACCGGCGCCGCGCGCGCGGCCAGGCAGGGACACGTCCAGCGCCTCGGCCTGCAGCTGCTTTTGCAGCTCGGCATCGGCCAGGGCCTGGCGGCGGGCGTTGAGCGCGGCCTCGATGGCCTGCTTGGCCACGTTGATGGCGGCGCCGCGGGTCTTCTTCTCTTCGACGGACAGGGCGCCCATGCCCTTCATCAGCTCGGTGATGCTGCCGGTCTTGCCGAGGAAGCGCGCCTTGGCGTTTTCCAGGTCGGCCGGGGTGGTGGCCTGTTCAAACGCGGTCTTGGCGCTGGCGACGATGGCGTCGAGTTCGTTCATAGCTTGTTGTTAACAGTTCTGGGTCGCGCTCCGGCCTCGCCGCACACATCCGTTCGCGTTGAGCCTGTCGAAACGCGCGTTCGCACGTCAATGCGCCCGCAGAGGGCTTCGACAAGCTCAGCCCGAACGGAGGGGCTGGATCGGCACTTCATACACAAAGTGATCGGGACAAGGCAGAGGCACAGCCTTCTCCGGATCGCCCTGCGCAATGAAAAAGGGCCAAAGCTTTGTTCAAGCTCCAGCCCTTGTTTCTTGTGCGTGGGAAGCCGGCGTTGCCACCGGCTTTCCTGGCGTGAAGATCAAGCAGCCAGCTTGGCCTTGACTTTCTCCACCAGGCCGGCAAAAGCGGCCATGTCGTGCACAGCGATGTCGGCCAGCACCTTGCGATCGATTTCGATCTGAGCCTTCTTCAGGCCGTTGGCGAACTGGCTGTAGGTCATGCCGCACTGACGGGCTGCCGCGTTGATACGGGCAATCCACAGCTGACGGAAGACACGCTTCTTGGTACGGCGGTCACGGTAGGCATATTGCCCAGCCTTCATCACCGCTTCTTTGGCGATGCGGAAGACATTACCGCGGCGACCGCGGAAGCCCTTGGCGAGGGCGAGAACTTTCTTGTGACGGGCGCGGGCCGTTACACCACGTTTGACGCGAGGCATGTGATTACTCCTTGTTCGTCGTTAATTAAATGCCTTGGCCGGGCAGCATCTGTGCCATACGACCCATGTCGGTCGGGTGCACACCCACTGCACCACGGAGGTGGCGTTTGTTCTTGGTGGTCTTCTTGGTCAGAATGTGACGCTTGAAGGCTTGGCCGCGCTTGACGGTACCACCGGGACGAACGCGGAAGCGTTTCTTCGCTGCGCTCTTGGTCTTCATCTTGGGCATTTGTATGCTCCTTTTCCTTGTGCTCGCGAGGCGTCTGGAAACCTTTTCCAGCCTTGTAGGCCCCGAGCCACTTGTCGGACAGCGAGTTACCTCACCATCCTCGCTGCGGATTTGACGCCGCTGCGTTTCGGGAAAACTTTCGCCTTCCCGGCATCTCCTGCCGGTCTTGCAACCCGCAGGAAAAAACTCAACCCTGTGCTGCTTCTGCAGCCGGCTTGGCCGCCGCAGCGCCAGCCTTCTTCTTGCCCGGCGCGATCATCATGATCATCTGCCGGCCTTCGAGCTTGGGAAACTGCTCGACCACGATCAAATCCCCCAGATCGGCACGCATGCGGTCCAGCATGGCAATGCCCAGCTCCTGGTGCGTGATCTCGCGACCACGGAAGCGCAAGGTAATCTTGCACTTGTCACCTTCTTCCAAGAAGCGCTTGATGTTGCGCAACTTGATGTTGTAGTCGCCATCGTCGGTACCGGGCCGGAACTTGATTTCCTTGACCTCGATGACCTTCTGCTTCGCTTTCGCCTCGGCGGCCTTCTTCTGCTCCTGGAACTTGAACTTGCCATAGTCCATCAGGCGGCAGACGGGAGGATTGGCGGTGGCCACGGTCTCAATGAGGTCCACATCCATCTCCCCTGCCAGTCGCAGGGCCTCTGCCAGACTCACCACCCCCATCGGCTCATTCTCCGGACCGGAGATGCGGACTTCAGGGGCCATGATTTCACGGTTCAAGCGGTGCTTGCGTTCTTCGCGCTGGCGGCGATCACGAAATTCAGTAGCGATGGTTCAATTCCTTAAAACTTTGCCGCCCCAGGGCGGCTGACAGCCTGTGCGGTGCGCGCCAAAAGCCAGATTCACTGCCCCTGCGGGGCTGGTTCAACGGACTTGTGAGCGATGTCGGCCGCGATGAGTTGCACAAAGGCTTCGAGGGACATCACACCGAGGTCTTTGTTACCCCGGGCACGCACTGCGACGGCACCTGCTGCCTTCTCCTTGTCGCCTGCGACCAGGATGTAAGGCAGCTTTTGCATCGAATGCTCGCGTATTTTATACGTAATTTTCTCGTTGCGCAGGTCGGTCACCACCCTAAGTTCTTGATTTGGCAACGATTTCTTCAGTTTTTGGGCGATTTCCTGGCAGTAATCGCCCTGGGCGTCGGTGATATTGAGCACCGCGACCTGCACCGGGGCCAGCCAGGTGGGCAGCGCGCCGGCGTACTGCTCGATCAGGATGCCGATGAAACGCTCCAGGCTGCCCACGATGGCCCGGTGCAGCATGACGGGGCGGTGGCGGGCGCCGTCTTCCCCCACGAACTCGGCGTCCAGGCGCTCGGGCAGGTTGGGATCGACCTGGATGGTGCCGCACTGCCAGGGGCGGCCCAGGGCGTCCTTGAGGGTGTATTCGATCTTGGGGCCGTAGAAGGCGCCCTCGCCCGGCAGGTACTCGAAATCGCAGCCCGAGGCCTTTAGGCCTTCGGCCAGGGCGGCTTCGGCGCGGTCCCAGCTTTCTTCGGTGCCGATGCGCTTTTCGGGGCGGGTGGAGAGCTTGTAGATGATCTCGGTGAAGCCGAAGTCCTTGTAGACCTTCTGCAGCAGGGTGGTGAAGGCCTTGACCTCCTCCTGGATCATGTCTTCGGTGCAGAAGATGTGGCCGTCGTCCTGGGTGAAGCCACGCACGCGCATGATGCCGTGCAGGCCGCCCGTGGGCTCGTTACGGTGGCAGGCGCCGAACTCGCCGTAGCGCAGGGGCAGTTCGCGGTAGCTCTTGATGCCCTGCTTGTAGATCAGGATGTGGCCGGGGCAGTTCATGGGCTTGAGGGCGTAGTCGCGCTTCTCGCTCTCGGTCGTGAACATGTTCTCGCGGTACTTGTCCCAGTGGCCGGTCTTCTCCCACAGGGCCTTGTCCAGGATCTGCGGGCCCTTGACCTCCTGGTAGCCGTTCTCGCGGTAGACGCGGCGCATGTACTGCTCGACCTCCTGCCAGATGGCCCAGCCCTTGGGGTGCCAGAACACGGTACCGGGGGAATGCTCGTCGAGGTGGAAGAGATCCAGCTCGCGGCCCAGGCGGCGGTGGTCACGCTTCTCGGCCTCTTCGAGCATGGTCAGGTACTGCTGCAGCTCTTCCTTGCTGGCCCAGGCCGTGCCGTAGACACGCTGCAGCATCTCGTTGCGATGGTCGCCGCGCCAGTAGGCGCCGGCCACCTTCATGAGCTTGAAGTGCTTGAGCTTGCCGGTGCTGGGCACGTGCGGGCCGCGGCACAGGTCTTCGAACTTGCCCTCGCGGTAGAGGCTGACCTCTTCGTTGCTCGGGATGCTGGCGATGATCTCGGCCTTGTAGTGCTCGCCCAGGCTCTTGAAGTAGGCCACGGCCTCGTCACGCGGCAGCACGCGGCGCTGCACGGGCTCGTCCTTGGCGGCGAGTTCGCCCATCTTCTTCTCGATGGCGGCCAGGTCTTCGGGCGTGAAGGGGCGCTTGTAGGAGAAGTCGTAGTAGAAACCGTGCTCGATGACCGGGCCGATGGTGACCTGTGCCTCGGGGAAGAGCTCCTTGACGGCGTAGGCCAGCAGGTGGGCCGTGGAGTGGCGGATCATCTCCAGACCATCCGCGTCCTTGGCGGTGACGATGGACAGCGGGCTGTCGGCCGTGATGGGGTAGCTGGTGTCGACCAGCTTGCCGTTGACCTTGCCGCCCAGCGCGGCCTTGGCCAGGCCGGCGCCGATGGAGGCGGCCACCTCGGCCACGGTGACGGGGCCGGGGAAATCACGTTTCGAACCGTCGGGCAGCGTAATCTGAACCATGTTTGCTCACTCGGAAAATGAAAAAGGCGCGGTGTCGACCGCGCCTTCGTTTGTTTCAACAGCACCTTGCGCCCAAGGGCGCGCGGACTAGCAACCCCTGAGACCTCTCTCGCCGGCGGTGGTAGTTCGCGGTGTCATAACCAGGGTGCCTTTCTCGCTCTTGCTGTGGAGCCCGCAGGCCCGAAGACCTCGATTCTACCCGAGGCCCTGCAGGCCCACGCCCCAAAAAAAAGACAAGGCCGGGAGCTCGCGCTCCGGGCCTTGCATGACAGCCGGTGCCCCAGGGCTTGTGGCCCGGGGACCGAGAAAAACTCAGGCGGCTTCGGCCACCACGGCGTGGATGGCCGCAGCCTTGCGGTTGCGTTCCAGCCAGCTGTTGATCAGCTTGACGGTTTCGCTGACCGAGCCGTGGCA
>DNQP01000108.1:8888-11293 GCA_003500955.1 Curvibacter sp.
CGCTGACCGAGCCGTGGCACAGGCCCTTTTGCTCTGCCACGAGCTTGACCAGCAGATCGATACGCTCGATGTCCGTGGAACCGCCAGCCAGGGCGCGCGCCGCGGACGACGGCTTGAGCAGGCCGGTGCCGGCAGCAGCGTATTTGTCGAAAGGCACCATGTCATCACGCGAGGCACCCAAGAGCACGCACAGACCCACCACCCACTCGTAGACCTCACGCGACTGCTCCAGGTCGCTGTGGACGGCGTCCTTGATGGCGCGCATGCCGTCGGCCTGCACGCAGCGGTAGTTGCCGGTGAGCAGCATGGCCCACTTGGCCAGCGGCACGAAGATGGAATCGTGCACCTTGAGCTTGACGGGCAGGTCCAGCGCTTCGCCATTGACGGTGAGACGCGCGCCGGTGATGTCGGCCTCCATCTGTTCGAGCATGGCGGTGTGCGCGGGGTTGGCAAAGCCGGCCACCTTGAAGTTGGTGGGCAGGCCGACCTGCAGCACGTTGGGCTTTTCCTCCGGCGGGCGGAAAGCCTGCGGGTCGGGGCTGCACAGGGTCATCAGACCGGGCTCGAAATGCTCCCAGACGCTGGCGTCGTGGTAGCAGGCGCGCAGACCGTTGGCGTCCAGGCCGGGGATGCGCGCCAGGTACGGCAGCGGGGGCATGTTCATGATGGACATGCAGGGCACCTTGGCGTCGGCGATGGCGCGCATCAGCTCGCGCACGCCGCGGGCGCTGTACTGGGGCTCCTGCATGGCCAGGCAAACCAGGTCGTACTGGGCCGGCTGGGCGCTCTCGGGCGTGACGGCGTCGAGCTTGCCGGGCAGCGTGCGGGAATCGATCTCGACCAGACCTTCGCGGCCCTTGACGGGCATGCGCACGCGGGTGCCTTCGCTGTTGATCAGGTCGGCCGTGTTCTGACGGCACACCAGACTGACGGCGTGACCTGCCATCAGCAGCTTGCTGGCCAGCAGACTGCCGTACGAAGCGCCCAGGATCAGAACCTTGTACTTCTTGCTCATGACGTTTTCCTTTCGGATCTCCAGTTTTTGAAATCGGGGGCTGCGCCGTCAGCTCGTTGTTCTGTAGTGCCTGCGGCGGTGAGCGCGTGTAGTTGAATGTAGGGGGGTAGATGAATAAGGTAAATTAAATATTTCTACTCGCAAGCAGAAGGATTTCTTATGGGTTGGCATTCCGTATGCCCGCCGACCCCAGAGTTCCTTATGTTTGCGAGCCCGCGGCTTGCGCCGCGGGCTGCTATCGCTTTAGATCAGGCGATCAGTGGAACTGCTCTTCCTCGGTGGAGCCAGTCAGCGCCGTGACGCTGGACTTGCCGCCCTGGATCACGGTGGTGACGTCGTCGAAGTAGCCGGTGCCGACTTCCTGCTGATGCGACACAAAGGTGTAGCCCCGGTCGCGGGCGGCGAACTCGGGCTCCTGCACGCGCTCCACGTAGGCGGTCATGCCGCGCTTCACGTAGTCCTGCGATAGGTCGAACATGTTGAACCACATGCTGTGGATGCCGGCCAGCGTGATGAACTGGTACTTGTAGCCCATGGCGCCGAGCTCGCGCTGGAACTTGGCGATGGTGGCGTCGTCCAGGTTCTTCTTCCAGTTGAAGGACGGCGAGCAGTTGTAGGCCAGCATCTTGCCCGGGTGCACCTTGTGCACGGCGTCGGCGAACTTCTTGGCGAAGTCCAGGTCGGGCGTGCCGGTCTCGCACCACACGAGGTCGGCGTAGCGGGCGTAGGCGTTGGCGCGGGCCACGGCCTGGTCCAGGCCCTTGCGCGTCTTGTAGAAGCCTTCGGCGGTGCGCTCACCCGTCAGGAAGGGCTTGTCGATCTCGTCGTAGTCGGAGGTCAGCAGATCGGCGGCCTCGGCGTCGGTACGGGCGATCACCAGGGTGGGCACGCCCATCACGTCAGCAGCCATGCGCGCGGCGATCAGCTTCTGGCAGGACTCGCGGGTGGGCAGCAGCACCTTGCCGCCCATGTGGCCGCACTTCTTCGTGCCCGGGGACCTGTGAAAAGTAGCGTGAGTCGCGGCGATGGCGTGCCTCGCAAGCGCGCATTGATAGCGTCGACGGCGCCGCGACGCCGTCACCGCAACAATCGAAGACCAATCACGACACGGAACACCGACTGGTCCTCGAAGTGCACGCCGGCCGCGCCCGCCTCGACCATGAGCTGCGTGAGCTTCATGACCGCGGTTAATCCACCGTGTACGGTATCACCATCAGCCACAATCGGCGTCAAGTAGTCGACATCCTGACCACTCGAAAAAGCCCGGCGGTCGTGGTGCTTCAGGGCCTTGAACAACTGGTCGACCTTCTTCGGAACCTATGTGGGACACCGTCACGAAACCGTCTCCGTTCACTCCCGAGACGCGTAGACTCTCTGATGATCATGAAGA
>DNQP01000013.1:0-1362 GCA_003500955.1 Curvibacter sp.
TGCTGAACCGGGCCCTGCGCGGCACCTACCCGCCCGGCTCCACCTACAAGCCCTTCATGGCCCTGGCGGCGTTGGAGACCGGCAAGCGCTCAGCCACCACCGTGATCCAGGACGGTGGTTCCTGGTTCTTCGGCGGCCATGTCTTCCGCAGCCACGGCGATCACGGCCTGGGGCCGGTGGACATGCACCGCAGCATCGTCAAGTCCAGCAACGTCTACTACTACTCGCTGGCCAACGAGCTCGGCGTCGACGCCATCCACGACTTCATGAAGCCGCTGGGCTTCGGCCAGCTCACGGGCATCGACATCCAGGGCGAGGTCCGCGGCGTGTTGCCCAGCCAGGACTGGAAGCGCCGCTTCTACCGCCGCCCCGAGCAGCAGAAGTGGTACGCGGGCGAGACCATCTCGCTGGGCATCGGCCAGGGCTACAACACCTTCACCATGCTGCAGCTGGCTTCGGCCACGGCCACCTTGGCCAATGGCGGGATCAAGCATGTGCCGCACCTCACGCTGGGCACCCAGGCTGCGGGCGCCCAGGAGGTGGTGCCCGTGGCCAAGCAGCTCCCGCAGGACCTGCGCTACAAGCCGCAGCACCTGGCCGTGGTGCGCAAGGCGCTGGCAGCGGTCACGCAGGAGGGCACCTCGGCGCGCTCCTTCCTCGGTGCCAAGTACCTGAGCGCGGGCAAGACCGGTACGGCGCAGGCCGTGACCATCGGCCAGAAGGAAAAGTACGACGCCAAGAAGATGGAAGAGCACCAGCGCGATCACGCGCTCTACATGGCGTTTGCCCCCGTCGACAATCCCCAGATCGCGCTGGCCGTGATCGTCGAGAACTCGGGCTTTGGCGCCGAGCACGCCGCGCCCATGGCCCGCCGCGTGTTCGACTACTGGTTGCTCGGCGAGTACCCGAGCGAGCAGGACCTGGCCGCCGTGAGCCAGGGCAAGGCCGCCACGCCGCTGGGCAAGCCGCGCGCCGCGGCCGAGGTGGCCTGGCCGCCCAAGGGCAAGGAAAACATCACCTTCATGCTGCCTTAGGCACGCAGGAAGGCGTCGTAGCCGGTCTTGAGGATCAGGGCCAGCACCACGATGATGAACACGCCGCGCACAAAGCCCGCGCCATGCTTGAGCGCCAGCCGCGTGCCCAGCAGGCTGCCGACCACATTGGCCAGCGCCAGCGGCAGCGCCAGGTGCCACCAGACATGGCCCTTGAGGGTGAACAGCAGGAGGGCCGACAGATTGCTGCTCAGGTTGAGCAGCTTGGCCCCCGCCGAGGCGTGCAGGAAGTCATAGCCCAGCCAGCGCACGAACAGAAAGACGAAGAAGCTGCCCGTGCCCGGGCCGAAGAAGCCGTCGTAGAAGCCGA
>DNQP01000013.1:1663-2691 GCA_003500955.1 Curvibacter sp.
CCGAAGAAGCCGTCGTAGAAGCCGATCAGCAGGCCCACGGTGCCCGCGGCCAGCAGTTCCTGGCGGCCGGCAAAGCGCGGCGCGTGGTGGCGGCCCAGTTCCTTCTTCACCAGCGTATAGATCAGCACCAGCAACAGCACGGCCGGCAGCAGCTTGCGCAGGAAGTCGGGCGAGACCAGGGTCACGATCCAGGCCCCGGCCAGCGAACCCGCGAACGACAGGCCCATGGCCGGCAGCATGGTGCGCCAGGACAGTTCGACGCGTCGGAGGTACTGCACCGACGCAAAGGCCGTGCCCCAGACCGAGGCGGACTTGTTGGTGCCCAGCAGGGTGGCCGCATGGGCGGCCGGGTAGGTGGCGAAGAGGGCAGGCAGCAGCACCAGGCCGCCGCCGCCCACGATGGCATCGACGAAGCCCGCCAGCAGCGAGGCCAGGGTCACAAGCAGGAAATCCATGGGAACCGGAGTGCAGAAAATAAAAAGGCACCGCGCTCAGCGGTGCCTTGGGGAACGCCATCTGCTCTGGATGGTATCAATATTTTTTGCTTGGACTGGCCAGATGTCTTCCTCGGTTCCTCTCATGCGCGGCCCTCGGGCCGGCAGCGAGTGAACGTAATTTAAGGCAGGGAGGGAGCCTTCGGGCTAGGGGTTTCCCCGGTTTGCGGGCCGCGCATCGGGCTTGGCATGTCCTTTGCTTTGAGCCTGTGGAAACCACGGTCAGGAAAAGAATATGCACAGTGTTGGACGTTGGGCTCGGGTCTTGGTGCTCTTCTGCATGAGCTGGGGCGCGCTGGCGCAGCAGGCCGAGGTCCCCGCGCCGGCCGAGCCCGTGCCGGCGGCGGCCAATAGACCGGTGAGCGAGGCAGCACCCGATCTGGTGTCGTCCGCGGCCGTGGCACCCACGCCAGCGCCAGTGGCGGCGCTCACCCGTCCGGGCCTGATCGGCGTGGACCAGATCAACGGTGCCGACACGGCCTGGATGATGACCTCGACCGCGCTGGTGCTGCTCATGACCCTGCCCGGCATCGC
>DNQP01000013.1:3095-3607 GCA_003500955.1 Curvibacter sp.
GTCAGCCTGCTCTGGTTCGGCCTGGCTTACTCGCTGGCTTTCATGCCGGGCAGCGAGTGGCTGGGCGGTCTCGGACGCATGGGCTTCACGGGGCTGGACTACCTGAAGGACGCCGGCAAGGTGGCGGTCAGCCATGTGGCGCCGACGATCCCCGAGTCGGTCTACGCCATGTTCCAGCTGACCTTCGCCATCATCACGCCCGCGCTCATCGTCGGTGCCTTCGTCGAGCGCATGCGCTTCTCGGCCATGCTCTGCTTCATCGGCCTGTGGTCCATCGTCGTCTACGCGCCCATCGCGCACTGGGTCTGGGAGCCGGGCGGCTGGCTCGCGCAGATGGGCGTGCTCGACTTCGCAGGCGGCGCCGTGGTGCACATCAACGCGGGTGTGACCGGCCTGGTCTGCGCCTGGATCCTGGGCCCGCGCCAGAACTACGGCAAGGAAGCCTTCGAGCCCTTCAACCTGGGCCTGACCATGGCCGGCGCCGGCCTGCTCTGGGTGGGCTGGTTCGGCTT
>DNQP01000013.1:3916-4914 GCA_003500955.1 Curvibacter sp.
GCTGGTTCGGCTTCAACGCCGGCTCGGCCGTGGCCTCGGACGGCCGTGCCGGCCTGGCCATGGCGGTCACGCACATCGCCGCGGCCGCGGGCGCCCTGTCCTGGATGCTGGCTGAATGGATGGTGCGCCAGCGCCCTTCGCTGCTGGGCCTGTGCTCGGGCGTGGTTGCCGGTCTGGTCGCCATCACCCCGGCCGCGGGTTTCGTGACACCGCGCAGCGCGCTGGTGATCGGTCTGGTGGCAGGCGTGGCCTGTTACTGGGGCGCCACCGGCCTCAAGCGCCTGCTCAACGCCGATGACTCGCTCGATGTCTTTGGCGTGCATGGCATCGGCGGCATCGTCGGGGCCCTGCTCACCGGCGCCTTGGCGAGCAAGACGATTGCCGGCGTCGAAGGCAGCGTGCTGATCCAGCTGGTGGGCGTGCTGGCCGTCATGGCCTACAGCGCCGTGGTCAGTGCCGCGCTGCTGCTGCTGCTCAAGGCCACCGTGGGCCTGCGCGTGGACGAGCGCGCCGAACTCGCAGGGCTGGATATCTCCCAGCACCGCGAGCGCATGGGCAGCTGAGTTTTCACCGACCCACACCACAGGAGGCCCCATCCATGCTGGAAAGCGAAAAAGTGGCGATTGCTGCCCATCTGCACGTGCTGCTGCGTCGCAAGACCGGCCGTGTGACTGACACCGAATGGATGGCGGCCAATGCGGATTACGCGCGCGAGATCATCCGCTTCGCACGCGCCCGCGCGAAGGAAGATGGTCATCCCGAGCTGGACGAATGGGCCGACAAGCTCGAAAGCGCGCTGGGCCTGAAGGCACCGGTGGGCGAGCGGGACGCGCCGCGCAGCGGCTACTCCGACACGGCCGCCGGCTTCCCGTCCACCTCGCCGCCGGAGGGCGATGATGGGGCGCCGCGCTATGTGCGCGGGATCCGTTAGCTTCTGATCAGCTGGGCCGCGCGCTCCGCGATCATCAGCGTGGGCGAGTTGGTGTTGCCGCTGGTGA
>DNQP01000111.1:0-18440 GCA_003500955.1 Curvibacter sp.
GCACTGAAAACGAGGAGACCCCCTGTAGGCGCTGGCAACACAAGATGCATCGGCGCATTGATCGCGCTCCCGAAGCCATCGTGCTTGCTCTCGTTTGATCTGCGATTGTTCTGCCGTTAGTTTCCTGTAGATCAGTGATAGCGCCTCGTCCATGAATGAGATTTTGGGCTCATCGCAGATCATGCGTTCTATCTTTGTCAGATGCTTCGAGCAATCAAAGCTTGCTGCATACGCTGCGTGTGCCGCAAGCAAACAGAGCACCGCTAGTAATCTCTTTGCTGCCATCTAACACTCCCTGTAGTACCGCGACGCACCTTAGCGCCGCAACGCTGAAAACGCCTCGAACTCCCAACTCCGCATCGCCAGCACCAGCGTGTAGCCCTCGCGGTCCTTTTCGGGCAGCTTCTGGTCGGTCTGGTGCTGTTGCGCGAAGTCCTGGGCCACGCGCTGCAGGCGCTCCACAAAAGAAGGGGCCAGGCTGCGGGCGATGCTGCCGTGCACCAGCAGCAGGCCTTCGCCATGGCCGTCGAAGCCACCGCTGTAATAGTCCAGCAGCGCATGCTCGCGGAAGAAGTCCATCACCGGGCCGTGCGGGCGCCAGCGGAAGGTCTTGGCGAGCTTGAGGCGGTAGCGGTTGAGCGGGCGCAGCTCGATGATGCCCAGGCGGTCGAGCTGGGCGAGGTATTTCACGCCCTCGGCCTCGCTCAGCCGGTAGGCCGCGGTGATCTGCTCCAGCGTCCACTGGCTCAGCACGCAGATGGCCACCAGCAAGAGCTTCTTGTCGGCTACCACGGCCTTCTCCTGCGCCTGCGTCAGCTCGGCCAGCAGGGGCTGGGCGTCGGCCACGCGGCGCGCGAGCTCGGCAAAGTCCAGCTTGAGCGCGCGGCAGATCGCGTCGATGCGTGAGAGCGCCATGTCGCCCTTGGCCAGCATGCGCTTGACGCTGCTCTCGGCCATGTCCAGCTTCTGCGCCAGATCGGCATAGGTCATGTGCGCGGCCTTGAGTTCCTTCTTCAGGGCCAGGACGAGATCGGCGGTGGTGCTCATGGGCGCTCCGTGCGGGGTGTGGTATCGATTATCGATACCCCCGGTAGACAAGGACAGAGAAGTCGCATGAAATGACCCCGTGCGCGATGCGTGCGCCCCACACTGCGCCGCATGCCCACTCACGGAGTCTTCATGTCACTCACCTTGTCCCGTACCGAAGCCCTGCTGCTCGGTGCCCTCGCCCTGCTGGCCCTGTGGGCCGGCGTCGGCCCGCTCTTCGGATTGCATCTGGCCCAGGCCCCACACATTCACGACTATGCCGACCAGCGCGCCTGGCTGGGCCTGCCCTGTGCGCTCGACGTGCTCAGCAATCTGCCCTTTGCGCTCTTCGGCCTCTGGGGCCCGCGCGTGCTGGGTCGCGTGCCCGCTGCGGCGCTGGACGGCACGCAGCGCGCCCTGGCCGCGCTCTTCTTCACGGGCCTGGTGCTCACGGCCTTCGCCTCGGGTTGGTACCACGGGCGGGCCGACGATGCGGGTCTGTTCATCGACCGCGTGGGCATGAGCTTCGCGTTTGCCGGCCTGCTGGGCCTGGCTGTGGCCAGCCGCATCACGGCGCGCGCTGGCGCCTGGACGGCGCCGGTGGTGCTGCTCTGGGGCGTGCTCGGGGCTTGGGTCTGCTGGAAGCTCGGCAATCTGCTGCCCTGGGCCGTGCTGCAGGGCGCGGGGCTGGCGCTGCTGCTGGTCCTGTCGTGGCTGCACCCGCGGGGCTTGGCCGTGCGCTGGTGGCTCATCATCGTCATCTATGCCGCGGCCAAGCTCTGCGAGCTGGCCGATCACGTGATCTACGAGGCCACGGGGCAGCTCATCTCGGGCCACAGCCTCAAGCACCTCGTAGCCGCATTCGCCGCCTGGCCTGTCATCCGCACGCTACAGCAACTCGGGCAGAATGCCCGGCAATAAGAGGAGGAGACCATCTTGCGCGACTTAGACCAAGCCTGGCCTGAAGGGCAGCAGCCCGCGGCCCACGACGCCCATCCCAACCAGTTCGCCCTGCTCACGCAGCGCCGCTTCGGTCCTTTTTTCTGGACGCAGTTCTTCGGCGCCGGCAACGACAACCTCTTCAAGTTCGCCTTCACGGTGATGGTCACCTACCAGCTCAGCGTCAGCTGGCTGCCGCCGGCGCTGGCTGGCCTGGTGATCGGCGCGCTATTCATCCTCCCCTTCGTGCTGTTCAGCGCCACCAGCGGCCAGCTGAGCGACAAGTACGAGAAGACCAAGATGATCCGCTTCGTGAAGAACCTCGAGATCGTGATCATGCTGATCGCGGCCTGGGGCTTCATCATGGCGAATGTGCCAGCGCTGCTGCTCTGCACCTTCCTCATGGGTCTGCACTCCACGCTCTTCGGTCCGGTGAAATACGCCTACCTGCCCGAGGTGCTGGGTGAGCGTGAGCTGACCGGCGGTAACGGCATGGTGGAGATGGGCACCTTCGTTGCCATCCTGCTCGGCAATGTGGCCGGCGGCCTGCTGGTGGCCATGCCCGAGGTGGGCGCGCAGAGCGTGGCTTTCGCCTGCGTGGCCGTGGCCGTGGCCGGGCGCTTCACGGCGGCGCGCATCCCGCCCGTGGGTGCCACCGACCCCGAGCTCAAGATCAACTGGAATCCGGTCACCGAAACCTGGCGCAACCTCAAGCTGGCCCACGGCAACATCGTCGTCTTCCGCTCGCTGCTGGGCATCAGCTGGATGTGGTTCTTCGGCGCCGTCTTCCTGAGCCAGTTCCCCAGCTTCGCCAAGGAGGTGCTCCACGGCAACGAGCAGGTGGCTTCGCTGCTGCTGGTGGTGTTCTCCATCGGTATCGGCATCGGCTCGCTGCTGTGCGAGATGCTGAGCCGCCGCCATGTGGAGATCGGCCTGGTGCCGCTGGGTGCCATCGGCATGAGCATCTTCGCCATCGACCTCTACTTTGCGTCCCGCAGCCTGCCGCCCTCGGAGCTGATGAGCCTCACAGCCTTCCTGGCCCAGCCGGCCCACTGGCGCGTCATGGCCGACCTGATGCTGCTCAGCCTCTTCGCGGGCCTGTACAGCGTGCCCATGTACGCGCTGATCCAGCTGCGCAGTCCGGCCACGCACCGCGCGCGCATCATCGCGGCCAACAACATCCTCAACGCCCTGTTCATGATCGCCAGCGCGCTGATCGCCGGGGCCCTGCTCTCGGCCAACGTGACCATCCCGCAGATCTTCTTCCTCACGGGCCTGGCCAATGCTGTGGTGGCGCTCTACATCTTCCTGCTGGTGCCTGAGTACCTGCTGCGCTTCGCGGCCTGGGTGCTCACGCACTTTGTCTACCGCTTCAAGGTGCGCGGCGAGCAGAACATCCCCACCAGCGGCGCTGCCATCCTGGCCTGCAACCACGTGAGCTTCATCGACCCGGTGCTGCTCATGGGCGCCAGCCCGCGGCCCATCCGCTTCATCATGGACCACCGCATCTTCAAGCTGCCAGTGCTGGGCTGGCTCTTCCGACTCGCCAAGGCCATTCCCATCGCCCCCAAGAGCGAAGACCCGCAGGCCTACGAGGCCGCCCTCAAGGCTGCCGTCGAAGTGCTGAAAGACGGCGAGCTGCTCGCCATCTTCCCCGAAGGCGGCATCACCCGCGACGGCACGCTGCAGGAATTCAAGGGCGGCATCATGAAGATCCTGGAGCAGCAACCCGTGCCCGTGATCCCCATGGCACTCACCAACCTCTGGGGCTCCTACTTCAGCCGCATCGAACTCGTGGGCGGCAAGCCGACGGCGATGAGCAAGCCGTTCCGGCGCGGGCTGTTCAATCGGGTGGGGTTGAATGTGGGGGAGCCGCTAATGGCCAGCGAGGTCGATCCGGAGGCGCTACGGGAGCGCGTCAAGAAACTCTTGGTGTAACCAGTTGCTGACTATCGTCGCAGCTCAGGCTGCGGCCAGCCAGTAGCGTCGGCCCGCAGCGAATTGTTGGTGGCTTACACGCTAGGATTTGAAAAGAATGCCGCCAGCATCAGCCTAACGGCCTTGTTCGCTTCTTCCTCAAGCTCCGGGCGTGTACCGTATTGCTGATCTACGGTAATTGCAGACTCGTCCAGCCGGAAATGTATGAGGCGATTCCGGCGGAGACGTAACTTCTGATACTCCTCGCCATAGCCAAGGCATTCGAGAAGTTCCTTCGAGTTTCCCTTAAAGCCTGAAACCTCTGTTTCTAGGAGCTGTGCGTCCAGGACTGTATAGGCGAGGATGATTACCGCGACCCACGCTCCTGCGCAGTAGCAGGATTGAACCTCTGCCATTAGGGCGCAAGCTTGCTCGCTCACTAAGTACGAGGCTCGATCCTCGTGCTCTACGAGTTGGCTTTCAAACCAGTTTCTCCGCTGACTCCAGATTTGTTCTGAAGGTGGCTCTAAATGGTCCATAAGCCGCCTAACGCTCAATTGAGTGCGCGGTTCATATCGATCTTGAACCCCGAAGCCGTAAGCTCCCGCGCTAATCTCATTTTCCAACCCTCGCCTCGATCCATTGGCTCGTACACAAGGCCAAACACATCTGAAGGCATTTCGACATCACCTTTAATTAGTACAAGAGTTTTGGCGCGGCCGAGCTTCGCAGAGAAATAGCCTAACTCCAGCACGACATTTTGGCGAGGGCGATGACGCTTTTCCTCTTCCTTGCCAACGGGGTGTCCGAGATCGTCAGGTGTCATTAAGATGACCGCGAATCCTGCGCGGTCTGCAAATTCCTCGAACTTCTCGATAACAGTCATGCCGCGGTTGATTTGCTCTTGAAGAATGACTGGGGTTACACCGAGCTGCTCAAGGAAGCGAGCGACCGAATGTTTTGCGCCTTCGTCGTGCCCATGGACTAGAAAAACAGAGTTCGATTTGGGAAGTTCAGGTGTCGTCATCTTGTTGTCGAAACGCGTTGCTGACACGATCCCTTCTGTTCCAATCTCAGACTTCCACCGGCCTAGCAGACTGCCGGGAGAGTCAATAGAGCAAAGAAGGCTCACTATTCCAAGTTGGAAGGCTGTGGTTGATTGTCGACCAGGAGTTAATCGAGCTGACAGCGATCCATCATTAGAGACTGAGCCTTCCAGAAAGTACTCATACTGTCCCAGGTTAGGCTCGCTGATCTTCGCTGTGCCGGTGACTTTCTGGCCTTCTTGGCGTGCATCAAGCGTAAGTCCGCCATGATTTGTTCCAGCAATTGATCCGGTCCAGTACCCCGAGTAGTCGACCTTGCTTTTAGCCTCAGCGTTCATGTTTGTCTCCCATGCTGCTGCGTGCATGCTACAACCAGACCCAGACTTCTCATAGACGCCTTGTGAAAAAGCTTCCTCTCAACAAAGCCTTCACCCTGCTCGAACCCGGCCCTGTGGTGCTTGTCACCACGCACGACGGCCAGCAGCCCAACATCATGACCATCTCCTGGACTATGGTCGTGGACTTCACGCCGGTGTTCGCTCTCACCACCGGGCCCTGGAACCACTCCTTTGCCGCGCTGCGCAAGAGCAAGGAATGCGTGATCGCCATTCCCACGGTGGACCTGCTGGACAAGGTGGTCGGTATCGGCACCTGTTCGGGGGCCGACACGGACAAGTTCGCCAAATTCAAGCTCACGCCGATCAAGGCCAGCCAGGTGAAAGCACCGCTGATCCAGGAGTGCCTGGCGAACATCGAGTGCAAGCTGATCGACTACAACCGCAAGCACGGCGTCGTCTTCCTGCAGGGCGTGGCCGGCTGGGTGGACGCCACGCGCAAGGAGCGGCGCATGCTGCACGCCGTGGGCGACGGTACTTTCATCGCCGACGGCCGCAAGCTGTACCGGCGCAAGGCCATGCGGTCCAAGCTGCCGGCCGGGGTCTAACGCGTGTCGCCGCGCCTCACTTCGCCTTGACGGCCGCCGTCAGTTCCTTGATCGTGAACATATAGCTGCTCTGGTCCAGCGGCTTGTGGCAGGCCAGGCATTCGGCCTGGTTCACGCCGGCGCGGGCCTGCTTGGCCACGGTGTAGGCGCTGTAGTTCCACTCGGCGTTGCGCAGCATATCGGGGATGTCCTGGCCCCAGCCGGCTTCGCGGGCCATGGCGGTATAGAACAGCAGCTTGTCGGCCTCGTAGTAACCGTCGGCGCCCATGATGGGTTTCTTGTCGGCGTCCAGCTTGGCGGCATAGACCTCCACCATCAGGTAGGCGCCGTTGCCCACCTCGCGGCCTTCCTTGGCGGCGGCCACGGCGACGGGGTTGGCGTAGTAGTAGCGCACCTGCTTGGTGGCCGGGAAGTTGATGGTGTGGTACTTGGTGTAGCCCTTGGGGAAATCGGCCGGGAAGGCCATGTTGGACTTCGCCAGATTCGGCAGCAAGGCCGACTTGGCCGTGGGGGTGGCGCCGGACTGCGCAGCGAAGAAGGCCGCCACATTGCTGATGTCGTCGGTGCTGAGCTGGCCGGCGATGGCGTTCATGATGGCGTTCTTGCGCGAGCCGTCCTTCAGGGCCTTGAGCTGGTTTTCCAGGTAGACCGTCTTCTGCCCCGCCAGGTTGGGGATGGTGTCGCTCACGCTGACGCCGTTGGCGCCGTGGCAGGCGGCGCAGACCATGTCGACCTTGGCTTTGCCGGCTGCGAGATCGGCCGCCAAGGCCAGGTCGGGCAGGCCCAGGGTGAAACACAGGGTGGCAAGCAGGGTGAGGCGCATGGGAAGTCTCCGGATCAGTGTTGTAAAAGCCATAGCGATGGCTAGGGACATTCTGCTTGGGCGTGTTCCCGGTCTGGCGCGGCACTGGCGCCCACCCGCTTGCCAACAGGGGCATTCGGCAGAAAGTATCACTTCAAGATACTTCCGGTTTCCCAAGTCAGAACCGGGCTATTCGGAAGCTCCCATTGGCGCAAGGCGCCTGCACACTCGGCCGCATGTTCAACAACCCCAAGGGGTCTGATATGCAAGTGCTCATCCACCGTGATTCCAAAGCCTGGTCGCTGCAGGTCTGGGTGTCTTTCCTGATCGCCGTCTTCCTCTGCGGCGTGGGCCTGGCATGGTTGCCGGGCAAGGACCTGGACCGGGCTTTCATGGTCATGGGTTACTTCTTCTGTCTCTCGGCCGCCTTCGTGCTGGCCAAGTTCGTGCGTGACAACGAGAAGGCGCGCACCGAGGGCAAGGTGGCCGATTCGCCGATGTTCAAGTTCGTGGTCTGGATCGGCTTCTTCCTGGCGATGGCGCTCACGGGCTGGGGCCTGCTGCGCATGGAGATCAGCGAGACCTACAAGGCCTTTCTGGGCGTGAGCTGGCTCTACCTGATCACCACCACCTTCACGCTGGCCAAGACCCTGCGTGACGCCCACGAAGCCGACCTGGCCGAGGCCCGCCTCGAGGCTCGCCGTGCTGCGGCGCGTGGCGAATGAATGACTCATCTCAATCAGGAGTCATCATGAAACCAGGTCTCGCATCCCTCGTGCTGGCCGTGTCACTGAGCCTGGGCGGCTTGCCCGCCAGGGCCCACACCGAAGCCTCGGCGCTCAGCACGCTCTCGGCTCTGCCTATCGCCTCGGTGGTGGTGGCAGGCAGCGCGGTGGCGGCCACCGTGGTCGTGATCCCCGTCGCCCTGTCCACCGCCGGCGCGGTGCTGGTGGTGAAGACCGTGGAGGTCTCGGCGCGCGGCACGGTCTATGTGCTGGAGCGCGCCTCCGACCGCGCCACGGCCAGCATCGAGATCTCGGGCCGTGGCCTGGGTGCTTCGGCAGTGGGCGTGGGCACGGTGCTCACGGTCAGCGTCATAGGCGCGGGCGTGGTGCTGTCGGCCGCGGGCGAGGCCATTGCCTTCATTCCCAACGCACTCGGCCGCGCCCTGTTGCACAACGAAAGGGTGACGCCATGAGTCACTTCGCAAAACTCTGGCGCGCTGCGCTTGGCGCACTCTGTCTCACGGCCGCGCTGCTGGCGCCGGCCCACGCCGGCCGCAGCTGCGAACACCGGCCGCTGCAGGTCTGGACGCTGGAGCGCAGCCTGGTGCTGGCCGAGCGCACCATGAACGCGCTCGACGCCAGCGGCGCGCAGGTGGTGCTGCTGGCGCGCGCCGGGCAGGACCTGACAAAGTACGGCCTGCGCTGGTCGCACCTGGGCCTGGCCTACAAGGCGCCGGCCCGCGCGGGCGAGGACGACGGGCGCGGCTACGTCTGGCGCGTGCTGCACAAGCTCAACCACTGCGGCACGCAGGAGGCCGCGCTCTACCGCCAGGGCCTGGGCGACTTTTTCCTCGACGATCTCTGGCGCCTCGAAGCCGCCTGGGTGGTGCCCACACGCGAGGTTCAGCTCAAGCTGCACGCGCTGCTGCTCGACGAGCGCAAGGCCAAGGCCCTGCACCACGCGCCCTACAACCTGGTGAGCTACCCCTGGAGCCGCAAGTACCAGCAGAGCAACCAGTGGGCCATCGAGACCCTGGCCGCCGCGATGGAGCCCAGCGTGTACTCGCGCGAACGCGCCCAGGAGTGGCTGCGCTTTCAGAGCTACGAGCCCACGGTGCTGCGGCTGGGCGCGTTCACGCGCCTGGGCGCGCGCGTGAGCGCGGCCAATGTGGCTTTCGACGACCACCCGGGCGAGAAGCGCTACAGCGACCGCATCGAGACCGTGACGGTGGACTCGGTCTTCGCCTGGCTGCAGCGCGCGGGGCTGGCGGGGGCGCCGGTCACCTTGCGTTACTGACGGAGGGGCTCATGCAGAATGCGCAGCACTTGAATCACACAGGGAGCAGATGATGCCGTTCACCTGGATGTTTGCCCTCACGGGCGCGGTGCAGGGCTGGACGCTCTGGGGCTTGTGGAAGCTCCATCTCAGCAAGACCTGGCCCGCCACTGAGCCCGTGCTCTACACCGGCCTGCTCTATGTGGCCCTGGCCCTGCCGCTGCTGGTCTATTGCACCCAGCAGGTGGAGGACCTCTCGCCCCGCGTGCGGCGCCTGGCGCTGCTGGGCTTCGGCCTGCTGTTTGCGGCGCTGGGTGCGGCCACGGCCTGGTCGGCCGGGGAGGACGCGCGCGGCCTGGGCGTGCGTTTCCAGGACACGCTGGTGGCCTTGGTGCTGGGCTTCGTGCTGCTGGGCCTGTTCTGTGGCTTCGACTTCGAGGCCCGGCGCTGGCGTTACGAGCGGCTCTTCTATTACGCCTGGCGCAACGGCATTCTGCTGGTGACGGCCGGGGTGATGACGGGCATCTTCTGGGGTGTGCTCTGGGCCGGCGCGGGGCTGATGTCGCTGATCGGCGTGAAGTTCGTGCGCGAGCTGATCACACAGTCCATCTTCGTCTTCACGGTCACGGGCCTGGTGGTGGCGGCTTCGGCGGGCCTGGGCCTGGTGCGCGCGGGCATGACGGAAACCATCCGCCGTTACGCGCTGTCCATCGCGGCCTGGCTGCTGCCCCTGGTGCTGCTCTTCGCGGTGCTCTGGGCCGTGGCCCTGCCTTTCGCGGGCCTGGAGCCGCTGTTCAACACGCGTTATGCGGCCAAGCTGATGCTGGGTTTCATGGCACTGGCCGTGCTGTTTGCCAACTGCGCTTACCAGGACGGCGAGCACGAGGGCTATCCGGACTTGCTGGCGCGCGCGTTGCAAGGCGCCTGGCTGGCCCTGCTCGTCGTGGTGGGGGTGGCCTGGTGGGCCTTGGGCCTGCGCGTGGCGCAGCACGGCTGGTCTGAAGACCGGCTCTGGGCCGCGCTCGTGGCTACGCTGGCGGCGGTCTATGCCCTGGGCTACGCGCTGTCATGGCTGAAGCGCGAGCGCTGGATGTCGGCCATGGGCCCGACCAACATCGTTGCCGCGCTGCTGCTCTGCGCGGGCCTGTTAGTCTACGTGGCGCCGCCCACCCATGTGCGCAAGCTGGCCGTGGCCGCGCATCTGGCGCATGTGCAGCAGCAGAAGGCGGGCGCGGACGGCAAGGTGATCGAGCCCGATTGGCACTACCTGCGCTGGGAGTCCGGCCGCTACGGCCGCGAGGCCCTGCAGGCCATGGCCGCGGGGCAGGGTGTGCCCGTGGGCCAGGGCTGGGAGCGTAAGGCCGAGCGTCTGCTGGCCGAGACCAACCGCTACAACCCGCAAC
Source organism: Curvibacter sp. (assembly GCA_003500955.1). GTDB lineage: Bacteria > Pseudomonadota > Gammaproteobacteria > Burkholderiales > Burkholderiaceae_C > Hylemonella. Next base: position 10,078 of record DNQP01000111.1, read on the forward strand.
CGCAGAAACAGATGAACGCCGAGGAGCTGGCGCAGAAGTTCCGTGTGTATCCCCGGGGGCGCGCGCTGCCCGATGGTTTCGTGTCATTTATTCAGCAGGACCAGAGCTGGGAGCTGCGCCAGTGCCTGCAGAGTGCGGCAGGCTGCCCTGTGTGGCTGGGTGATCTGGATGGTGATGCGCGCGACGAGTTGCTGGTCTTTGCCAACGGCTGGAATGGCGCGGTCTATACGCAGACCGGCCAGACCAGCGAGGCCTGGCGCCGCGCCGGCAGCTTCAATGTGCCCGGAGCCAAGGGTCGTTTCGACGCCGCCGAGCTGGGTAGCGCACAGGTGGTGCCGCCGCAATGGAAGGACCTGGAGATCCAGGGGCAGCGGCTGCGGGTGCAGGTGCCGCCCTGATGCTCGGGAACGCCCCCAAGGAGAGTCGGGTCAACCCATTCAAAACTAATTAGAAATCGTTCTCATTTAGAGTATGATTGCCTCCTTTCGTTTGGAGGGAATCGCGATGTGGGGTCGACAAGAGGGTGTGCCGGGCTTCAGGAAGCAGCGGGTGGCCGTGGCTGCGCTGGCCGTGTTGTGTGTCGGTGGGGCGCTGGCCCAGCAGCAGGAAGCCACGCTGGGCAGCGTGGAAGTGGTGGCGCCGGCTGTGTTCGGCGTGACGCAGAACCTCGGGGCCAAGGTGGGGGCGGGTGCGCTGGGCAACGTGGCCCAGAAGGACACGCCGTTCTCCAGCGCCGTGGTGACCAGCGAGCAGATCCTGGAGCAGGGTTCGCAAAAGCTCGGCGACCTCTTCATCCAGGACGCTTCCGTGTCCGACAACACGGGCGCCAACACCGCCTGGAGCACCTACCTCTCGGTACGCGGTCTGGAGCTCGACTGGCAGAACTCCTGGCGCCTGGACGGCAAACCCTTCCTTGCCTACTCGACGACGCTGCCTTACGAGCATTTCGAACAGATCGAGCTCCTCAAGGGTGCCTCGGGCTTCATGTACGGTTTCGGTGCGCCGGGCGGCATCATCAACTATGTGAGCAAGAAGCCCACGGACACCCCAACGCGAAACGTCACCCTGGGCTACGCGAGCAGCAGCCTGCTGCGGGCCAATGCCGATCTGGGCGGGCGCGTGGGCGAGGGGGCGCTGGGCTACCGGCTGAACGTCACGCGCGAGGAAGGCAAGCCGGCCAACGGTGGCAGGCTGGAGCGCAGCTCCATGCTGCTGGCTCTGGACGCCAGGCTCAGTGACCGGCTGACCTGGGATCTGCAGACCCTGTACCAGGACAGACTGGCCAGGGACACCGAGCCGTCGATCCGTACCTCGGGCTGGTGGAACGGCACGGCCTACCAGTCCGTCTTCCCGGACGGCAGTGCGCTGCCCACGCCGATCAGGAACGACCAGACCCTGGTGGGCCCGGGCAGCTATACCGACAACCGCTTCGCCCATGTCAGCACGGGCCTCAAGTACGAGCTCAGCCCGGACTGGCAGGTCCAGACCAACCTCAGCCGCAGCTACAGCAAGACACGCCGCAACGAGCAGGTGCTGCACCTGGAGAACTCGGCCGGGGACTACAACGTGGCGCGCGCCGACTCCGGCGAGCGCTACCAGTTCCAATACGCGGACGTCATGGCCACCGGCAAGCTGCTGACCGGCGCGCTGCGCCACAGCATCGTGGCTGGCGTGTCCTGGCAGAAGCAGATGAACGACTGGAGCGATGCCAGCGTCTACACCACCAACTTCGGCACGGGCAACATCTACGAGCAGAACACCGTGGCCTACTACAGCGCGGGCTCCTTCGGTGACCTCAAGGTGCGCCGCGCCTCGGAAATCCTGCAGCGCAGCGCCTTCGTCAGCGACCGCCTCGAACTCAGCCCAACCTGGTCGGTGCTGGGCGGCCTGCGCTGGACGAACTACGAGCAGAACAGCCTGGCGGCATCGGGCGCCGTCACTTCGAGCTATGAGAAGAAGGGCGTGCTGACGCCGACCGTGGCCGTGATGAACAGGCTCACGCCCGACACCATGGCCTACGCGAGCTATGTCGAGTCGCTGCAACAGGGCGCGATCGTCGGCACCAGCTACGTCAACGCACGCCAGGTGCTTGATCCGCTGGTCAGCAAGCAGTGGGAGCTGGGCCTGAAGAAGGACAGCGCCCTGTGGTCCGGCACCGCGGCCCTGTTCCAGGTGGAGAAGACCTCCGAGTACGCGAACGCCGCCAACGTCTATGTGCAGGACGGCAAGTCCATCTACCAGGGGGTGGAGCTGGGCGGCACCGCACGCCTCAACAAGCAGTGGAGCGTGGGCGGCAGCCTGATGCTGCTGGACGCCGAATACGCCGAGGGCAGCGGCAGCAACAACGGCAACCGTGTGGCCGGCGCGCCCGAGCAGGTGCTGACCGCACAGGTGGCCTACCGCGTCCCCCAGGTGCAGGGCCTGCAGGTGCGCCTGGGCGCCAAGCATACGGGTGAGACGCCGTTGCGGGCCTCGAACCGCGTCACCGTGGACAGCTACACGCTCTTCAGCCTGGGCGCCACCTACGACACCACGGTACAGGGCTACGCCACCACCTTCCGTGCCAACGTGAACAACCTGACCGATCGCAAGTACTGGATGTACCAGTACGCCGACTACATCAAGGCGGGCGACCCGCGTTCGATCAACCTGAGCGCGACGCTGCACTTCTGAGCGGATCGCGCCAACAGGGAGTCAGGCCTGCCGCCGCGCAAGCGTCGCCGTGCCTGAGCCCCGGAGAGACGAAGAATGATGACGAGCCAGACGATCCGGGCATGGTCCTGGGTACACAAATGGAGCAGCCTGGTCTGCACCGTGTTCATGCTGCTGCTGTGCCTGACCGGCCTGCCGCTGATCTTCCACCACGAGATCGAGCACTTCAGCGACGACGCGATCACCACCGAGGCCATGCCCGAGGACACGCCTCGTCACAACCTCGACGAGGTGGTGGCGCGGGCCCGGGAACAGTTCCCCGGCAAGTACGTGATGTACATGAGCCAGGAGGAGGACGACAAGACTTTCTGGTACGTCTCGCTGGCCAGCCGGCTGAGCGAGCGCGAGGTCTTCGACTTCGCCATCATCGATGCGCGTACCGCCGCCCCGCTCAGGGCGCCAGATTTCTACGCCGGCTTCATGTACTGGATGACGCGTCTGCACGTCGATCTCTTCATGGGCCTGCCGGGCATGCTCTTCCTGGGCTTCATGGGGCTGCTGCTGGTGGTCTCGATCGTCTCGGGCGTCGTGCTCTACGCGCCCTTCATGCAGAAACTCGTCTACGGCCAGGTGCGCAAGGACAAGTCGCGCCGCGTGCGCTGGCTGGACCTGCACAACCTGCTGGGCATCACCACTCTGGCCTGGGCCCTGGTGGTGGGATTGACCGGGGTGATCAACACGCTGGAGGAGCCCATCGTCAACCACTGGCGGGAGCATCACCTGCAGCCCCTGCTGGCGCGCAGCGGCCAGGGCGAGCCGCCGCCGCAGGAGAGCTTCGTCTCGCTCGATGCGGCGGTACGCCAGGCCGAGGCCGCGCACCCCGACATGACGCTGGGCTTCATCGCCTTTCCCGGCGTGCTGGGCGGCGCGCAGCAGCACTACACCATCTACCTGAAGGGCAGGACGTCGCTGACCTCCAAGGTCTACAACCCCGTCCTTGTCGATGTGCGCACCGGAGAGAGCGCGGGCATGATCTCTCAGCCCTGGTATGTGCAGGTGCTGCACCTCTCGCAGCCGCTGCATTTCGGTGACTACGGCGGCCTGCCCATGAAGATCCTCTGGGCGTTGCTGGACCTGCTCACCATCGTCGTGCTCGGCAGCGGGCTCTACCTGTGGCTGCGCAAGTCTGGCAGCAGCACCGTCAGCGCGGACCGGTCCGTGGACGCCGCTTCCGGGACGCAGCAGGTGGGTGGGGCATGAGGCCGCCGGAAGCGACACACGCGTACCGTCCGGTCTGGCGCGTCCCGCTGGCCCTGGCTGCGCTCACGGTGCTGGGTCTGGTCGCGGGCTTGCTGGGCGACGGCTGGCTCGATGCCCTGTCATGGCTGGGGCTGGGCATCCCGGCGCTGATCGGCTGTTGGAAATCCGTTTGAAGTACTGAGGGGATGGGGCCGAGACATGCCGCGCCGCTAGACTCGGGGCATGTCCCTCTTGTTGCTTTTGCTCCTGCCCTTCGTCGGCAGCGTGGTGGCCGCGCTGTTGCCGACCAATGCGCGCAACCTCGAATCGCTCTGGGCGGCGCTGGTCGCCCTGGCGGTGGCGGTGCCGCTGGCGTTGCTCTACCCGCAGGTCAGTAAAGGCGCGGTGCTGACCGAGCGCCTGGCCTGGCTGCCCGGGCTGGGGGTGGACCTGGTGGTGCGGCTCGATGGCTTTGCCTGGATGTTCGCCATGCTGGTCAGCGCCATGGGCCTGCTCGTCATCGTCTACGCGCGCTACTACCTCTCGCCCGAGGACCCGGCCGCGCGCTTCTATTCGCTGCTGCTGGGTTTCATGGGCGCCATGCTGGGCGTGGTGGTCTCGGGCAACCTGATCCAGCTCGTGATCTTCTGGGAGTTGACCAGCGTCTTTTCCTTCCTGCTGATCGGTTACTGGTACCACCGCAAGGACGCTCGCCGCGGTGCGCGCATGGCCTTCACCGTCACGGCCACGGGTGGCCTGGCCCTGTTGGGCGGCGTGCTGGTGCTGGGGCATATCGTGGGCAGCTACGAGCTCGACGCCGTGCTCCAGGCCGGTGAGCGGGTGCGCGCTCATGCCCTGTACCCGCTGGCCCTGGTGCTGGTGCTGCTGGGCGCGCTGACCAAGAGCGCGCAGTTCCCCTTCCACTTCTGGCTGCCGCGCGCCATGGCCGCGCCCACGCCGGTCTCGGCCTATCTGCACTCGGCCACCATGGTCAAGGCCGGCGTCTTCCTGCTCGCGCGCCTGTGGCCCGTGCTGGCGGGCACCGATGCCTGGTTCTGGATCGTCGGCGGCGCAGGACTCACCACGCTGCTGCTCGGCGCCTACGTGGCCATGTTCCAGAACGACCTGAAGGGCCTGCTGGCCTATTCCACCCTCAGCCATCTGGGGCTGATCACCTTGCTGCTGGGGCTCAACAGCGAGATGGCGGCGGTGGCGGCGGTCTTCCACATGATGAACCACGCGACCTTCAAGGCCTCGCTCTTCATGTCGGTGGGCATCATCGACCACGAGACCGGCACGCGCGACATGCGCCGCCTCGACGGCCTGTACCGCGCCATGCCCATCACGGGCACGCTGGCCATCGTGGCCTGCGCGGCCATGGCCGGCGTGCCTCTGCTCAACGGCTTCCTGTCCAAAGAGATGTTCTTCTCCGAAACCGTCTTCGTCAGTGGCCAGCCCTGGCTCGAAGTGGGCCTGCCGCTGGCGGCCACGGTGGCGGGCGTGTTTGCCGTGGTCTATTCGCTGCGCTTCGGGCACGATGTGTTCTTCGGACCCGCGCCGCTGGATTGCCCGCGCCAGCCGCACGAGCCCGTGCACTGGATGCGCGTGCCCGTGGAGCTGCTGGTGCTGGCCTGCATCGTGGTGGGCACGCTGCCGGCCTGGTCCATCGGGCCGCTGCTGGCCACGGCGGCCCAGCCCGTGGTGGGCGGCACCCTGCCCGCGTACAGCCTGGCGGTCTGGCACGGCTTCAACACACCGCTGGTCATGAGCCTGGTCGCCACGGCCGGCGGCGTGGCGGTCTACCTGATCTACGCACGGGCCTTCAAGGCGCGCCGCTCGCGCCACGCGCCGCTGTTGGGCCTGGACGGCCAGCGCCTGTTCGAGGCCCTGCTCGCCTTTGTGAGTGCGGCCGCCGCCGCGCTGCGCCGCTGGACCGGCTCGCAGCGCCTGCAACCACAACTGGCGGCCTTGCTGGCCGTGAGCCTGGTGGCCGGCGTGGCCTCGGCCTTGATCGTGCCGCTGGCCTGGGGCGACCGCGCGCGCGTGCCCGTCACACCCGAGTTCGTGCTGCTCTGGCTCATCGGTGGCGTCTGCGCCCTGGGCGCGGCCTGGCAGGCCAAGTTCCACCGCCTCGCCGCCTTGACCATGCTCAGCGTGGTGGGGCTGGTCCTGTGCATCACCTTTGCCTGGTTCTCGGCACCCGATCTGGCGCTCACGCAGGCGGCCGTGGAAGTGGTGACTGTGGTGCTCTTCCTGCTGGGCTTGCGCTGGATGCCCAAGCGCGTGGAGCAGGACGACCCGCGTATCGAGCAACGCGTGTTCTGGCGGCGCCGGCGTGATCTGGTGCTGGCCGTGTTGATCGGCGTGGGCCTGTCGGCCCTGTCCTATGCCCTGCTCACGCGCCGGGCGCCGCTGTCCATCTCGCCCTTCTTCATCGAGCAGGCCCTGCCCGGTGGGGGCGGCACGAATGTGGTCAACGTCATGCTGGTGGACTTCCGCGCCTTCGACACCTTGGGCGAGATCTCGGTGCTGGGCATCGTGGGGCTCACGGTCTATGCGCTGCTGCGGCGCTTCCGCCCGCCGCAGGAGGCCATCGAGGTGCCCGAGCAGCAGCGCGTGGAGCACATCGGGGGTGACCTCGCGCCCGCTGACGGCGTGCCCCACTACATGGGCGTGCCCGCCGTGCTGATGCGCCTGCTCTTGCCCATCGCCTGGCTGTTCGCCTTCTACCTCTTCCTGCGCGGGCACAACGAGCCCGGTGGCGGCTTCGTCGCGGGGCTGGTCGTGGCCATCGCCTTCATCGCCCAGTACATGGTGGCCGGCACGCGCTGGGTCGAGGACCAGTTGCGCCTGCGGCTGCCGCGCTGGATCGCCGCCGGCCTGGGCGTGGCGCTGCTGACGGGCCTGGGCGCGCTCGCGCTGGGCTATCCCTTCCTGACCACGCACACGGCCCATGTCACGCTGCCGCTGCTCGGTGAGATCCACCTGCCGACGGCGGCGCTGTTCGACCTGGGGGTGTTTGCCGTGGTCGTGGGTTCCACGCTGCTGCTGCTGATCGCCATCGCCCACCAGTCGCTGCGCGCGCACCGGCAGATCGAGGCCGAAGAAGGGCAGGGCCGCTGAGATGGAAGTCGTGCTCTCCCTCGCCATCGGCGTCATGGCCGGCTCGGGCGTCTGGCTGGTGCTGCGCCCGCGGACCTTCCAGGTGCTGATCGGCCTGTCGCTGCTGGCCTACGCCATCAACCTCTTCATCTTCAGTGTGGGCAGCCTGGCCATCGGCAAGGAGCCCATCGTGCGCGCCGCCCTGGCCCCCACGCTGGAGAACTACACCGACCCGCTGCCGCAGTCGCTGGTGCTGACCGCCATCGTGATCGGCTTTGCCACCACGGCGCTCTTCCTCGTCGTGCTGCTGGCGCTGCGCGGCCTTTCGGGCGGCGACCATGTGGACGGCCAGGAGGAGCAGCCATGACGGGCACGCTCTCGCACCTGATCGTCGCGCCCGTGCTGTTGCCGCTGGCCACGGCCGCGCTCATGCTGCTGCTCGGCGAGGGCCGGCGCCCCCTCAAGGCCGTCGTCAACCTGCTGTCCACCGTGGCCGGCCTGGTGCTGGCGCTGGTCCTGCTGTGGCAGCTGCAGGCCCAGGGCCAGCCTGCCGCCTTCGGCATCTATCTGCCCGGCAACTGGTCCGTGCCCTTTGGCATCGTGCTCGTGCTGGACCGGCTCTCGGCCCTGATGCTGGTGCTCACGGCCTGCGTGGGCCTGGCCGCGCTGCTCTATGCGCTGGCGCGCTGGCACCAGGCGGGGGTGTACTTTCATGTGCTGTTCCAGCTGCAGCTCATGGGCCTGTACGGCGCCTTTCTCACGGCCGATCTGTTCAACCTATTCGTCTTCTTCGAGGTGCTGCTCGCGGCCAGCTACGGCCTGCTCCTGCATGGCGGCGGCACCCCGCGCGTGCGCGTGGGCCTGCACTATATCGCGGTCAACCTGGTGGCCTCGCTGCTCTTCCTGATCGGCGTGGCCGTGCTCTATGGCGTCACGGGCACGCTCAACATGGCCGACATCGCGGCCAAGCTGCCCCTGGTGCCCACGGAGGACCGCGGCCTGCTGCACGCGGGCGCGGCCATCCTGGCCATCGCCTTCCTGGCCAAGGCCGCGCTGTGGCCGCTGAACTTCTGGCTGCCCGGCGCCTACGGTGCGGCCAGTGCGCCGGTGGCGGCGCTCTTCGCCATCCTGACCAAGGTCGGGGTCTACGCCGTGCTGCGCCTGTGGACGCTGTGCTTCCCGGCCGATGCCGGCGCCTCCGCGCTCTTCGGCAGCGGGGCCCTGGTCTGGGGCGGCGTGATCACGCTGGCCTTTGGCGCCGTGGGCATGCTGGCCTCGCAGCAGCTGGCGCGCTTTGCGGCCTACAGCGTGATCACCTCCTCGGGCACGCTGATCGCGGCCTTCGGCTTCGGCGCGCCGGTGCTGGCGGG
>DNQP01000111.1:18750-20433 GCA_003500955.1 Curvibacter sp.
AGGTGCTGGCGGGCGGCGCGCTGTTCTATCTGGCCAGCTCCACGCTGGCCGCAGCGGCGCTTTTCCTGCTGGTGGAGCTGCTGGAGCGCGCGCGCCAGGTCGAGCTCGGCCCCGACGCGATCGACACCGGACAGGAGGCGCTGCCCGCCTTCAGCCACGCCACGCCGCCGCCGGGCACCAACCTCGACGACGAGGAAGAGGCCCTGATCGGCCGCGCCATCCCTGCGGCCCTGGCCTTTCTGGGCGTGACCTTCGCGGTCTGCGGCCTGGTGATCAGCGGCCTGCCGCCCTTCTCGGGCTTCGTGGCCAAGCTGGCCATGCTCGCGGCCCTGCTCGATCTGCAGCGCCCGGCCGCCTGGACGCTGTTTGCGCTGCTGCTGCTGTCGGGCCTGATGGCGGCCACGGCGCTGCTGCGCATCGGCATGCGCCACTTCTGGACGGCGCAGGCCCGGCCCGCGCCGCGCCTGCGCGTGGTCGAGACCCTGCCCATCGGTCTGCTGCTGGCTGCGGGCCTGACCCTGGTGTTGCGCGGCGAAGCCACGCTGGACTACATGCGGCACACCGCCTACACCCTGCACACCCCGGCGGCCTACATCGACGCTGTGTTCTCCGTGCGGCCTATCCCCGCACCGGCCACGGGAGGCCCACGATGAAACGCTGGTTCCCCGCGCCGCTGCTTTCGGTCGGCCTGTTCGCGCTCTGGCTCATGCTCAGCCGCAGCCTGGGGGCCGGCACCGTGCTGCTCGGGCTGCTGCTGGCCTTGGTGCTGCCTCTGCTGGCGCGCCCGCTGCGTCCGGCCGGCCCGCCCGTGCGCAAGCCGCTGCTGCTGGCGCGCCTGATCCTGCGCGTGGGCCGCGATGTGCTGCGTTCGGGCCTGGAGGTGGCGCGTGGCGTGCTGCGCGCGCAGGCCGATCCGCCGCGCGGCGCATTCGTCGTCGTGCCGCTGGACTTGCGCGACGACCATGCCCTGGCCGCGCTGGCCATGATCACGGCCGTGGTCCCGGGCACGGTCTGGTGCGAGCTCGCGCCCGACCGCAGCCGCCTGCTGCTGCACGTCTTCGACCTGGCCGACGAGGCCAGCTTCATCGCCCACTACAAGGCGGATTACGAACACCCGCTCAAGGAGATCCTCGCATGAGCCCGCTGCTGAGCCTGGCCATCACCGTCACCCTGGGCCTCTACGCGGTGGCCATGGGCATCGGCCTGTTGCGCCTGATGCGCGGCCCCAGCGCCCAGGACCGCGTGCTGGCGCTGGACTTCCTCTCCATCGTGGGTATGCTGGTCGTGCTGGTGCTCGCCATCCGTTACGACAGCGCCATGTATTTCGAAGGTGCCTTCCTCATGGTGCTGTTCGGCTTCGTCGGCTCACTGGCCATGGCCAAGTTCCTGCTGCGCGGGGAGGTGATCGAATGATGGCGCCCTTCAGCGAGATCGTGGTGGCCCTGCTGCTGCTGGCCAGCGGCGCCGTGGTGCTGGCCGCCGCCCTGGGCCTGTGGCGCCTGCCGGACTTCTTTGCGCGCATGCATGCCCCGGCGCTGGCCTCCACGCTGGCGGCCTGGATCGTGGCGCTGGCCTCCATCGTGCATTTCTCGGTGCGCGCGGGCGAGCTCTCGCTGCACGTCTGGCTGATCATCATCATCCTGTCCATCACCGCGCCGGTCACCACCCTGGTGCTTGCGCGCG
>DNQP01000303.1:0-7214 GCA_003500955.1 Curvibacter sp.
GATGGAATTCACGCGTGACTCGCTGCTGATCCGCGATCTGGTGGCCAGCTTCCAGAAGAACAACCCCGTGACCGACGCCGAGATCCAGGCCGAATATGACAAGTTCGTGGCGGCCAACAGCGGCAAGGAATACCGTGCCCGCCACATCCTGGTCGAGAAGGAAGCCGAGGCCAAGGCCATCATTGCCCAGCTCAAGAAAGGCGCCAAGTTCGACGCCATCGCCAAGAAGCAGTCCAAGGACCCGGGTTCGGGCGCCAATGGTGGCGATCTGGACTGGGCCGCGCCGGGCAACTACGTCAAGGAGTTCTCCGACGCCATGGTCGCCCTGGGCAAGGGCAAGACCACCGAGACCCCGGTGCAGACCCAGTTCGGCTGGCACGTGATCCGTCTGGACGACGTGCGCGAAGCCCAGCTGCCCAAGCTGGACGAGATCAAGCCCCAGATCGCCCAGCAGCTCGGCCAGCAGAAGCTCATGAAGTTCCAGGATGACCTGCGCGCCAAGGCCAAGATCGAGTGACTACGGTCGGCGCATGGAAAGACGCGGCCTGCGGGCCGCGTTTTTTTTGGCCTGCGGAGAACAGACCGAGGGCTAGCTCGCTTGACGTTGCGCGCCGCGCTGTGTCCAATCGGCGCAGCCCGATCCCGCACCTACAGGAGCATCTCATGCGCACCTTCTTGTCCAGGCTGATCCCCTCCACCCTTGCAGCCCTTGTTTTCCTGGGCAGCTCCCTGAGCGCAGTCGCGCAAAGCGGCAAGACCGAAGTGCTCTGGCTGGGCCAGGCCGCGGTACGCATCACCACGCCCGGCGGCAAGGTCATCGTCATCGATCCCTGGCTGCGCACCAACCCCAAGACACCGGCCAGCTTCAAGAACCTCGAAGCCCTGGGCAAGGTCGATCTGGTGCTGGTTACCCACGGCCATTTCGACCACATCGCCGACGCCCCTGACCTGGCCAAGATGCACAAGGTGCCCCTGTATGGCCCCGCGGGCCTGAACCAGACGCTGACCACCCTGGGTGTGCTGCCCATGGACCAGTCCCCGCGCTTCGGCAAGGGCGGCACCATCCTGCCCTTCGGCCCGGGCGGCGTGAAGATCACCGCCACGCGGGCCGAGCACTCCTCTGAATACGTCTGGAAGAACCCGGCCACCAACAAGGACGAGGTGCATGTCGGTGGCGAACCCGTGGGCTTCATCGTCGAGATGGAGAATGGCTTCAAGGTCTACCACATGGGCGACACGGGTCTCTTCGGTGACATGAAATTCATCGGCGAGTACTACAAGCCGGACCTCGTGCTCATCCCCATCGGCGGCCACTTCGTCATGAGCCCGGCCGACGCGGCCTACGCCGTGAAGAACTACCTCAAGCCGCGCTACGCCCTGCCCATCCATTACGGCACCATCCCCGTGCTGCGTGGCACGCCGGAAGAGTTCGCCGCCTCCCTGGGGAGCGACGCGAACAAGATGCTCAAGGTCCAGCCGGGCGAGAAGGTGGACTTCTGATGCGCTATCCTGCCCTCCCGTCGCGTCGCGGCCCGCTGCTGGCGCTGTTTCTCCTCCTCAGCCTGTTCATGACCGCCTGTTCCACGATTCCGCCGGCCGCCCGTGAGGCCCTGGCACCCCAGGGCACGATGCGTGCCGCCATCAACTTCGGCAACCCCATCCTGGCCAACAAGGATGCCTCTGGCCAGCCTGTGGGCGTTTCGGTGGACCTGGCGCGTGAACTGGCCAGTCGCCTGGGCGTGAAGCTCGAACTCGTGACCTTCACGGCCGCCGGCCAGGTCGTGGAAGCGCTCAAGGCCGACCAGGTGGACGTCGCCTTCGTGGCCATCGACCCGCTGCGCGGCCAGGACGTGCGCTACAGCGCAGCCTATGTGGTCATCGAAGGCGCCTACCTGGTACGGCAGGACTCCCCGCTCCAGCGCAACGAGGAGGTCGACCGCCCGGGCCAGCGCATCGCCGTGGGCAAGGGCAGCGCCTACGACCTCTACCTGAGCCGCGAGATCAAGCAGGCCACCCTGGAGCGCGCGCCGACCTCGCCCGCCGTCGTCGACTACTTTGTCGCCAACCAGCTCGAGGTAGCCGCCGGCGTCAAGCAGCAGCTCGAAGCCGATGCCCGACGCGTCCCCGGCCTGCGCCTGCTGCCCGGCCGCTTCATGGTCATCAACCAGGCCATGGGCACACCGCGCGTGCGCAACGAGGCGGGCGTGGCCTATCTACGCGATTTCGTCGAGGAGATGAAGGCCAGCGGCTTTGTGGCCCAGGCCCTGCAGCGCCACAAGATCGAAGGTGCAGCCGTCGCCCCGGCCGAGCGCTGATCCCGGATATCCCGGCCTGACGAAACCGCTTCGGGCTGGGATAATCGCGGGATGTCGATTCCCGATCACCAGCTCGAACTCCTGTCGCCGGCCCGCACGGCCGACATCGGCATCGAGGCCATCAACCACGGCGCCGACGCCATCTACATCGGCGGCCCCTCCTTCGGCGCCCGCGCCACGGCCGACAACTCGGTGCAGGACATCGCCCGCCTGGTGCAGCACGCCCACCGCTACAACAGCCGCATCTTCGTCACGCTCAACACCATCCTGCGCGACGACGAGCTCGAACCCGCCCGCAAGCTGGCCTGGCAGCTCTACGACGCTGGCGTCGATGCCATGATCATCCAGGACATGGGCCTGCTCGAGATCGACCTGCCTCCCATCCAGCTGCACGCCAGCACCCAGACCGACATCCGCACGCCCGAGAAGGCCCGCTTCCTGCAGGACGCAGGCCTGAGCCAGATCGTGCTGGCACGCGAGCTCACGCTGCAGCAGATCCAGGCCATCCGCGCCCATACGCACTGCACGCTGGAGTTCTTCATCCACGGGGCGCTCTGTGTCGCCTACAGCGGACAGTGCTACATCAGTCACGCCCACACCGGGCGCAGCGCCAACCGCGGCGACTGCTCGCAGGCCTGCCGCCTGCCCTACCAGGTGCAGGACAGCCAGGGCCGCTTCGTCGCCCACGACAAGCACGTGCTCTCGATGAAGGACAACAACCAGAGCGAGAACCTCGCCGCCCTGGTGGACGCCGGTATCCGTAGCTTCAAGATCGAGGGCCGCTACAAGGATCTGGCCTACGTCAAGAACATCACGGCGCACTACCGCAGGCTCTTCGACGAGCTGCTGGAGCAGCGCCCCGAACTGGCTCGCGCCTCCAGCGGCAAGACAACGTTCACCTTCACGCCCGACCCGGACCAGAACTTCAACCGCGAGTTCACCGACTACTTCGTGCAGGGCCGCAAGGAAGACATCGGCGCCTTCGACACGCCCAAGAACCCGGGCCGCCATCTGGGCTACGTCACCAAGGTCGGCCCCGATTTCGTCGAACTCACCGTCACCGAGCCCGGTACCGTGCTGCACAACGGCGACGGCCTGTGCTACTACGACCTGCAGAAGGAGCTCGTGGGCCTGGCCATCAACCGCGCCGAGCCGGCCGGCGCCATGTCGGTCGACAGCTGGCGCGTCTGGCCCAAGGACCCGATCAGCAGCCTCAAGGACCTGCGCAAGGGCACCGAACTCAACCGCAACCGCGACATGAACTGGGTGCGCATGCTGGAGAAGAAATCCAGCGATCGCCGCATCGGCGTCTGGGCCAGCCTGCAGGAAACGAGCGATGGCTTCGCGCTGCAGCTGACCGACGAAGACGGCCACACCGGGCAGGCCACCGTCCCTGCCGCCAAGGAGGCCGCGCGCAACCCGTCCCAGGCCGAGGCCACGCTGCGTGAACAGCTGGGCCGCTTCGGCACGACCATTTTCGAGCCCATCGACATCACGCTGGCCCTGGCCCAGCCCTGGTTCATCCCCGCCTCCACGCTCAACCAGCTGCGCCGCGATGCCGTGGCCGTGCTGGAAGCGGCGCGCGCCGCCGCCTATATGCGCCCGCCGCGTGCCAAGCCGGTGGAGCCGCCCGTGGCCTACCCCGAGGACACGCTGAGCTACCTGGCCAACGTCTACAACGAGAAGGCCCGTGACTTCTACGCGAGGCACGGCGTGAAAGTCATCGCTGCGGCCTACGAGAGCCATGAGGAGGAAGGTGAAGTCAGCCTCATGATCACCAAGCACTGTGTGCGCTTTTCGCTCAGCCTCTGCCCCAAGCAGGCCAAGGGTGTCACGGGTGTGCAGGGCACGGTGCGGGCCGAGCCGCTGACGCTGATCAACGGCAAGGAAAAGCTCACGCTGCGCTTCGACTGCAAGCCCTGCGAGATGCACGTCGTGGGCAAGATCAAGAAATCGGTGCTGAACCAGGCCGCGCGCGAGGCGCAGGAAATACCGCTGAAGTTCTACCGCACCCGTCCCGAACCCATCACGCTGGACTGAGACCACGGCCGCCGTCTAGCGTCGGCGGCGCTCGCCCCCCTGCGGAGCGTCAAGCGGCGCCATGTCGGTCAGGTACTCGAGTTCGCCCACATGCAGCACCGGTAGCTCGCCGCCTTCGCGGATGGCCTCCATCAGCGCCTGCTTTTCCTCTTCCGACACCAGCTCCCAGGGACGCAGCCCTTCCTGCGCCAGCGTCGGGCTGCTGCCGGTGCGGTCGCTGCCGCGGCGCTCGAAGGCCGCCTGCTGCTGGGCACCGGCTCGCCAGTAGATACCCTCCAGACTCAGGCCGTAGCGCTCGTAGGCGTTGCGACGGATGCGCGACTCGACCTCGCTCTCGGTGGCGGCCTGGCCGCGCTGGCTGGGCGCAAAGCCCGGCGCAACGTCGAGCATCACGATGTAGCGGTGGTGGCGGGGATCGAGCGGCATGAGACGCAGGCTGTAGTCGGTGCCGCGCACGGCCAGCTCCTGCAGGGTTTCGCGCACCACCTGCTCAGCCAGCTCACGGCGAAAGGCCATGCGCTCTTCGAGGCTCATGCGCCGTGTGCCCTTGGCGGTCAGCATGACCGTCTCGGGGGCGCTGGGTCGTTTGCGGAACAGGGAGAACATGAGGACCGATTCTGCAGGGACCTGTATCGCCCGCGTGGCCGTTTGGTATGGATTTGTAAATCCACGGCCGCCGCCTCAAAGAAAAAGCCGCCCGGAGGCGGCTTGTCGGAGGGTGTCCCGAGTGCCGGGCTCAGTTGCGCACGTAGACGATCTTCTTGGTGCCACCCTCGCAGCTGCCCACCACCTTGCGGTCGCCGACCTGCTCGTTGGGCACGATCTCCAGCGTGTAGTTGGTGACGCCGTTGGCATCGATCTTCGCCGCGATCTCGGCCTTGAGTTCCTCGCAGGGCTTGACCTGGGCCCAGACGCCGGGCAGGGCCAGAGCCAGGGCGACGAAAAGGGACAGTCGTTTCATGGATGCTCCTTGTTTGCGCGTGATGAATCGGGGGGACAGCAAAACCTCAGGCACTATATACCGAAGCCCCGGACGTCTCCCGGATCGCAGCGAACTGTTGCAATTGCACACAGAAATCAGAGCAGGGAACGTACTTCCCTCGCCGCTTCCCAGAGCAAGGGCAGCAGGTCGCGCTGCATGGCCGCCCCGGACAGGCGCGAGGTGGCCGCCACCACATTGAGCGCCGCCACCGTGCCCCCCTGGGCATTGCGCAGGGGAACGGCCAGGGCGTGGACGCCGAGCTCGTGCTCCTCGGTGCTCAGGCAGAAGTCCTCGCGCCGCACCTGCTCGATCAGGGCGCGGAAGGCGCGTGCTTCGGTCACCGTGTGCATGGTCAGGCGCCCCAGCAGCCGGCCCTTGAGCCAGGCGTTGAAGTCGGCTTTGGGCAGCGCCGCCAGCAGCACGCGGCCCGTGGATGTGGCGTGGGCCGGCAGGCGTGCGCCCAGGTGCAGGCCGTAGGCCAGCACCTGCGGCAGGCCCTCGGCGCCGGTACGGCGCACGTCGCTGCTGCGTGCCACGATCACCACCTCGTCGCCGTTGAGCACCACCGCCGAGAACGACTCGCCGGTCTGCATGGCCAGGCGCTCCAGCGTGGGCTGCAGGGCCCGCGGGAGGCGGGAGGTCGCCAGGTAGCTGCCGGAAAAACGCAGCACCTTGCTCGAGAGCCAGAACCAGCTGCCATCGGTTTCCAGATAGCCCAGATGAGCCAGGGTCAGCAGATGCCGGCGCGCGGCTGCGCGCGTGATGCCGGCGCGCTGGGCGGCCAGCGTGGCATTGAGACGCTGGCGCTCGGTGTCAAAACTTTCCAGCACGGCCATGCCCTTGGCCATGCCCTCGATCAGGTCGGATCTGGCGATCATGCGGGTCCATCATTTGCGCGATCATCGCGCACAAGTGGCGATGATCGCACATTTGACGTGGATCACGCGCCACGGAAGGTGCCCGGCTGCCTATTCTTGCCGCATCGGATTCAACGAGGAGAATTTCCATGCGTACCCAGGTTGCCATCATCGGTGCCGGCCCTTCGGGCCTGCTGCTCGGCCAGCTGCTGCACAAGGCGGGCATCGAAGCCGTCATCGTCGAGCGCCAGAGCGGCGACTACGTGCTGGGCCGTATCCGTGCCGGCGTGCTGGAACAGGTCACCATGGACCTGCTGGACGAAGCCGGTGTCGGCCGGCGCATGCACCAGGAAGGCCTGATCCACGGCGGCTTCGACATGCTGTTCAAGGGTCAGCGCCATCGCATCGACATGAACAAGCTCACCGGCGGCAAGAACGTCATGGTCTACGGCCAGACCGAGGTCACGCGCGATCTGATGGACGCTCGCCAGGCTGCCGGCCTGACCACCATCTACGAAGCGGCGAATGTGCAGGTGCACGACTTCGACACGAAGAACCCGCGCGTGACCTGGGAAAAGGACGGCAAGACCCACGAGCTGCAGTGCGACTTCATCGCCGGCTGCGACGGCTTCCACGGCGTGTGCCGTGCCAGCGCGCCGCGCAACGCCATCCGCGAGTACGAGAAGGTCTATCCCTTCGGCTGGCTGGGCCTGCTCTCGGACACGCCGCCCGTGCACCATGAGCTGATCTACGCCAACAGCGAGCGCGGCTTCGCCCTGTGCTCCATGCGCAGCGAGACGCGCAGCCGCTACTACCTGCAGGTGCCGCTGACCGACAAGGTCGAGCATTGGAGCGACCAGGCCTTCTGGGACGAACTCAGGCTGCGCCTGGATCCCGAAGCCCGCGAACACCTGGTCACCGGCCCGAGCATCGAGAAGAGCATCGCCCCGCTGCGCAGCTTCGTGACCGAGCCGCTGCGCTTCGGCCGCATGTTCCTCGCGGGCGACGCCGGCCACATCG
>DNQP01000303.1:7526-11391 GCA_003500955.1 Curvibacter sp.
GCGACGCCGGCCACATCGTGCCGCCCACGGGCGCCAAGGGTCTCAACCTGGCCGCCACCGACGTGAAGTACCTCTTCAACGGCCTGGTCGAGTACTACCAGGACAAGTCCGAGGCTGGTATCGATCGCTACTCCGAGCTCGCCCTCAAGCGCATCTGGCGCGCCGAGCGCTTCTCCTGGTGGTTCACCACGCTCATGCATCGCTTCCCCGAAAACGGCGAGATCGGCCAGAAACTGCAGGAAGCCGAGCTGGACTACATCATCCACTCCGAGGCTGGTTCTCGCTCGGTGGCCGAAAACTACGTCGGCCTGCCGCTGGACTTCGGTAGCTGAGTCCGGCGCCCTTCCCTGCCGGTCAAGCCCCGCAACCGCGGGGCTTTTTTTTCATCTCAATCCCCCTTTGCCTTCGTTGTTTTTATCAAATATTTGCTTAATTCGAAATATTTGATATATTTGATAAAACAACAGCCGGACTTCGGTCCCATGATCATCATGGCGGTCAACTTCCACCAACCATCTGTCTACGCACTTTTTGATGCCATGCCAGCGCCACTGCTCACGTTTGCGGTGAGCGGCCTGGTCACTTATGCCAATCCGGCGGCCAAGCAGCATCCCGGACGCCCTGTGGACACCATGAGCGGCAACCCCATCATCAAGTCCCTCGTGGCCGCAGCCACGCTGGGCAAGGTGAAGTTGCCCTACAGCGCCAAGATCGAACTGGCGGAGGGCCACAGGATCGAGGGGCACTTCATGTCGGGCCCTGCCGGACTGGACATCGCCTTCGTCGGCATGAACGATACGACAGGCGCGGCCCATATCGGACCGGCACCCGGGCACATGAAGCTGAAGCAGGTCATGGAGTTGCTGCGTGATGAGCTGACGCCGCCCATGCACCTGCTGCAGCGTCAGCTGCAGACCCTGCCCGCAGGTTCGGGCACCAGCGGCATCGAGCTGGCAACCCAGTCCCTGGGCCAGCGCCTGATGCGACTGGCCGATCTGATCGAGGTTTTCGGCAACGAGATCCTCGAACTCAACGACCGCGTCGAACCCCTGGGCCTGATGCGCAAACTCTGCAAGGATCTCAGCGGCCGGGCAGAGAAGATGGGGGTGCGCTTCGAGATCATCGAACCCGCCCAGACCCTCCCGCCGATCTACGGCAACCAGAAGCTGCTGGAGCGCGCCTTCCATGAGTGCCTCGAGAATGCCCTGATTCATTCCCGCAAGGAGATCAGCTCGGGGCAGCAACTGGCCGTGGAAATCCGGTTCACCCTGTCCGGAGAACACGTGCTGCTGAGTGTGCGCAACCGCGGTGTCAGCAAGCTCAAGGTGGGCGGGCAGGACGCCCTGCGCCCCTTCGTCACACCCGGCAGCAACACTGAACAGCCCGTGGCCAGGCTCGGCCTGCCGCTCTTGCAGCGTATCGTGAGCCTGCATGGCGGACAGCTGCGCATGGGCAGTGTCGACGAGGATACGGTCCAGGTTCTGATGGAATTCCCGACCGGTGCGCCGATGCGAGGCCAGTCGAACCTGGACATCACCCAGGCCCAGCGCTACGCCAAGGATCTGGCCGAACTGATGTCGCGTCGCAAAAAGGAGAAAGCATGAAACGCAACGCACTGATCGTGGATGACCAGCCGGACATCCGCAAACTTATCCTCATGACGATGGAGTCGGAGGATTTCGCCCTGCATGAGGCTGACAACGGCGTGGACGCGCTGCGCCTGGCGCAGAACCTGCGCCCCGCCGTGATGCTGTTGGACGTGATGATGCCGGGTGGACTGGACGGCTACCAGGTCTGCGAGAAGATCAAGTCCGACGAGATCCTGAAGCACCAGACCAAGGTCATCCTGCTCACGGCTCGCGGACAGCGCACCGACATCGAGCGCGGGCAGGCCGCCGGCTGCGATGCCTATCTGGTCAAGCCCTTCAGCCCGATCGAGCTGCTCGACACTGTGGACAGGCTGGTGGCGCGGTGAAGGCACCAACCGCTCTGCAGCAAGCCAGCCGCCGTCGCGTGCTTGCCGCCGCCGTCGCTGTGCCGCTGCTGGCCTGGAGGCAGGCCCGGGCCGCTGGCCCCGGCAGCCCCCCTCGACGGCTTCGACTGGCCGTGGTACCCCAGCTGACGCCGGTGGAGATGTACCGCAACTGGCAGCCTCTGGCCGAAGCCCTGGAGAGGGCCGGCCTGCCCTGTGATCTCATTATCCACCCGACGATCGCGGTGTTCGAGCGCGAGTTCGAGCAGGGCCAGGCGGACTTGGCGTTCGTCAATCCGTACCACATGGTGATGGCGCATCGGGCGCATGGCTACCGCCCATTGCTTCGGGACCAGCGTCCGCTGCAGGGGATGCTGCTCGTGCAGAAGCACTCCGCGTTGCACTCGCTCGAGGATCTGCGCGGCCAGCGCATCTCCTTCCCGGCACCGAATGCGCTGGGCGCCAGCCTCTACCCGCGCGCGATCCTGAGCAGCAAGGGCATCCCTTTCGAGGCGTACTACGCCGGCAACCATCGCAATGCAGTCCGTCAGGTGCTCACCGGGGACTCGACCGCCGTGGGTGTCGTGCGCGCCACCTATGACATGGAGCCTGCCGAAGTGACAGAGGCCCTTCGCGTGCTCTACACCACGCCGGACATCGCCACCCACCCCCTGGCGGTACACCCGCGGGTGCCACGCACGACGCAGCAGGCCCTGATGAGCACGCTGCAGGCGCTGGCCCGCGATCCGCAGACCCAGCCGCTTATGAAGGCCGTACAGTTCTCCGAGCCAGTCGCCGCCGACTACGCCCGGGATTACGCACCACTAGGCCGGCTGGGCCTGGAGAGGTTCGTCGTCAAGCAGTGAGGCCAGCCGCCGTGTCGCTCACCCGTACCATCCGTTCGTGCGTGGCACCGCCCTACAGCGTGCGCACGGTGCTGATGCTTGCGCTGACGGCTTTGACGGTGATCATCGTTTTTCTCAACGGCTTGATGGCGCACCACCGCATCGGGCGCGACACGCTCGCGAACGCCCAGCGCCAGGCCGAATCTCTGGCACGCATGCTGGCCTCCACCAATACCGAGGCTCTGGTGCTCAACGACATCGGTGCGCTGGAATCCAGCCTGCGCCAGGTGGGCCAGCTACCGGGGATCAGCGGCATCTCGGTGCTGCGTCCCGACGGCCGCCGCCTCGTAGCGGTGACCTTGGTAGACGGTGAACTGCGCAGCTCGATCGGAGGCTCCGAAGAGCCTCCGCCAGTCGCAGCCGACGGCAGCGTCGCCGGACATGTCTTGTCCGACGTCTACGAGGCCTGGGCCCGCATCAGCGTGCTCCCGACGCAAACCCTGGGGTGGGTAAGGCTCGACTACAGCCTGGCCCAGCGTGCCATGGAACAACAACGCTTGGCCAAGCGCTCGGTCTACACCTTGTTGGGAACCATTGCGGCTATCGTTATCCTCCTCCCGCTGATCCTCAACAAAGTACTGCGGCCCCTCCACCAGCTGTCGGATCTGGCCAACAGCTTGCCCACGCGTCTGGGACGGCAGGCCGATTTCATGAGCCATCTCATCGAGGTTGATAATCTGGGCCGCGCCCTCAACAAGGCGAGCCGCGATGTCGCCCTGGAGATCGCGCGTACCCAGGTCATCCTGAACACGGCTGCGGTGGCGATCATCAGCCTTGACACACAGGGGCGCGTAATCGTGAGCAACCCCGACACGACCAGTATCTTCGGCCGGGAGGAGTGCGATCTGGTCGGCCATCCGATTGGGGACTGCATACCTGGCCTGGACGCCGACGCGCTGCGGGAGATGTTCGGCGAGCTCGACAGCACGGGCGGGCGCGTCTATCGGATCGTGCGTCAGGACTTCACGGGCAGGCGGCAAGACGGCAC
>DNQP01000303.1:11719-11919 GCA_003500955.1 Curvibacter sp.
CCCTTCCCCATCGAGATCACATTGGGAGGTGCGCCGAAGAGTAGCGGCCTGCACTACGTCTGCATCGTGCGTGACACCACGGACGAGCGGGCGGCCCTGGAAACATCGGAGTTGTATGAGCGGGCTCTGGCCAGCAGCCACAACGGTGTGTTCATCACCAACGCCCTCATGGCCACCCAACCCATCGTCTTCGTCAACGA
>DNQP01000303.1:12333-15201 GCA_003500955.1 Curvibacter sp.
GATTCCGGATTCGATGCGATCCGTCAGGCTATTCGCGAGGAGCGCGCCGAGAGCGTCACGCTCCACCAGCGCCTGCCCAACGGACGCGAACTGTACGCGGAGCTTTCACTCTCGCCCGTACGCAGCGCGGATGGGCGGGTCACCAACTTCGTCGGCATCATCTCTGATGTAACGGCACGTATCCATGCCGAGGAAGCCATTGCCGAACGCAGTACCCAACTCGACGCCATCTTCAGCCTGAGCCCGGACGGTTTTGTCCTCTTCGACGGCGAGGGTCACCTGATTTTCGCCAACCCTGCCTTCGAACGCATGACAGGCCGGGCGTGGAAACAGCCGGGCCTGCCGCCCACCCTGGAGCAATTCGAGGCCAGCCTGGCGGCGCTGTGCCATCATGACCATCCCCTCCCACCACTCACGGACACGGGCGATGGCGTGGCACCGTGGCAGGCCCGGCTCGTGCTCACGCGGCCGCAGCACCGCGTGGTCCAGGCCCAGGCCCGGCGCAACGTCGCAGGTCGCAGCGAGACCATTCTCTATTTCCGCGATGTCACGCACGAAGACGAAGTCGACCGCATGAAGAGCGAGTTCCTCGCCCTGGCCGCGCACGAGCTGCGCACACCCATGGTCAGCATCTATGGCTTCACGGAGCTGCTGCTCAAGCGTACGTTCAGCGATGAGCGCCGCACCGATATGCTGGAGACCATCCACCGGCAATCCGGCCTGCTCGTCAAGATGATCAACGAACTGCTGGACCTGGCACGCATCGAATCGCGTCGAGGCATGGATCTGCACATCACCGAACACCCAGTGAGCCAGCTGGTCGCCAGCACGGTCAGGGGAATGATGCGCCCGGACGGCGAGCGCCAGGTCCTTGTGGGGTCGCTACCCGATCTGACGGTACTCATCGACGGCGAGAAGATGCAGCTCGCGTTGGGCAACCTGCTGAGCAACGCCTTCAAATACTCGCCCGATGGTGGCGAGGTGATGCTCACGGTGCACGCCCGCAGCTTGGACGGACGGGGCTATGCCGTGCTGGAAGTGCGTGACCAGGGCATCGGCATGAAGCCGGAGCAACTCGCCCGTGCCTGCGAGCGTTTTTATCGCGCCGACACGACAGGCAACATCCCGGGAACCGGCCTGGGGCTGAGTCTGGTCAAAGAGATTGCCGAGTTGCACGGCGGTCGCATGGAACTAGAGAGTGAGTTCGGGGTCGGCACGACGGCCCGGCTCTGGGTGCCCTTGGCCGTGCGGTCCGGAACCTAGATCGGCCGATGCCTCGCCGAGAGATCAGCGTCCGATCGCCTGCCCTACGGCACGCAGCCGCTGCGCACGCGCCATGTCCTCGATCTCGCCGAACGGTACCGGTTTCTGGAAAACGGTCACATCTGAAGGCAGACCGCCGCGATCGGCAATATCTCCCTTGCTCAGGGCTGTGACGGCGATGACGGCCAGATCGTCGAAGCCGGAACCCGGCTTCTTCAACGAGCGGATCATCTGGAAACCATCCATGCCCGGCATGTTCAGGTCGGTGATCACCATATCAGGTCGCAACTGCCCGATACGCACCAGACCCTCAAAGCCATTGGACGCCGCGCTGAACTCGACTGGAAAGTCCCAGCCTTCGACTGTCAGGGAGAACAACCGAAGCAGATCGGGGTCGTCCTCCACCACCAGCAGTCGCAAGGCACGCTTACCGGGCTCGCCACCACCATCGGGCTCAACAGGCGCGGGAGCATGCTCGATCACCTGGGAGCGCTCGGCCATCAGCTTTTCCACGGCACTGCGCGCGATACGCCGATGCCCTCCAGCCGTGCGCCACGCTGGCAGCACGCCTGACTCCACCCACAATTGCACCGTGCGCACAGCCACACCCAAAGCCTCACCGGCCTGCCGCGTGGTCATCAATTCATCGTTGCTGGCAATTTTTCGCATTTGTAGCAGTTTTATGGCTTATCGCATTCTAGCCAGCCCACGCTACATTTCGAGCATCAGTCAGGTCCATCTTGCCCGGACATGTCGGAGGGACGCGACAGGACAAAGTCCGTCGTCAGCGGAAACCAGAGCGTCACCGTCGTTCCCTGATGCGGCATGCTCTCAATCTGCACCCGCCCTTCCTGCAACTCGACGATCTCCTTGACCAGGCTCATGCCCAGGCCAGTGCCCGGAATGCTGCCGGACGGGTCCGCCCGCCAGAATCGCTCGAAGACTCGAGCGAGCTGTTCGCCCGTCATCCCCATGCCCTGATCCGTGACGCGGATGCCGACCTGGCGATCGCCGTCCCCCTCTCGCAGCACCGTGCTGAGCGCGATGTCCCCTCCATCGGGCGAGTACTTGAAGGCATTGGACAGCACGTTGAGCAGCGCCTGCTGGGTCTTCTCGGGATCGACCATGATGCATTCGGCGCCGTGCGGCAGGTGCAGCTTGACCTGGCGGCGATCGTTCTTGATCAGCAGGCCGCGGATGGTGCTGTCAACGATGGTGCCCACCCGGCAGAGCTGACGATGGAAATCCTTGCCCTGGCGAGCCTCGATACGCGACAGATCGAGCAGCTCGTTGATGAGGTTGATCAGGAGTTGCGACTGCCGGTGGATCGTCCCCAGCACTTCGCGTTGCTGCGACTCACTCATCTTTCGCGCGAGCATCAGCTCGGCAAAGCCGAAGATGCTCGCCAGCGGTGTGCGCAACTCGTGCGCCGCCGTGGAAAGAAACTCGCTTTTCATGCGGTTGACCTCCGCCTCGCTGGTGATATCCCGCAGGTAGAGCAGCAGATCGCGCCCGGCCGTCAGAACCAGGCTCATACGCAGCGTGACATGGCGGGGTGATACCAGCCGGATCGTGCAGCTGTGTCGGCGAGGCTCGCTGGCACCC
>DNQP01000303.1:15504-20429 GCA_003500955.1 Curvibacter sp.
GTCGGCGAGGCTCGCTGGCACCCTCATCCTTGAGAATTGCGTCGAGCAGCGCTGACACTGGCTCGCGAACCTTCTCCTCAGGCGCCAGCGTCTCGCCCAGATGACGATCGATGGCATCCAGCGTCAGACCGGCCACCCTGCTGTCGTCAATTCCCAGCATCTCGCGCATGGAACGGTTCAGGTGCAGGACTTCCCCCCCCGCCCCGGCATACAGCACACCACTCTCGCCCATCTCGAGCATCGTACGCAGCTGCTCCACGAGGCGACTCGGTGCAGCACCGCCGGCCGAGCGCAAGGTCGCAGCGAGCGAGTCATGCAGGGCATAGTCGCGCAGGCTCAGGCCGAGCTCACGCAGGTCCTCGAAGTTGCCGACCACCGGGTTGACCAGAAAGATCAGGCCATCATCACCCAGCGCTTCCACCGTGCCGCGCAGCACGACGTCCGCACGGTCCACCCCGTGCAGCACAACCAGGCCGCCGGCATGGGTCTGCCAACCGGCCAGCGAGGCCGGCTCCGTGGGCTGCACGACGCGCACATGGTTCCTGTACGGACTGCCCACGCACCGCTGCGGCAGGAGCTTGCGCAGGCTGGGGCCCATGGCCAGCACACGCAGCTGCGCATCCACTTTCAGGAAGAACGGGAAGTTGCGGTCGAGCTGGCCAGCGTCGAGCGTGAGCGCAGGGCGACTGCGGTCCGCGGTCATCAGAACCCCGCTTCCCTGGCCAGCTGGGATGAATCCGGACGCAGGAGCGCGGCGTAGTCGCGCGCGGCCGCATTGATCTCATCGCGCAGCTGGATGAACTGGTCCACATGCTGCATGAACACATCCACCAGCTCGGGATCGAACTTGCGACCGCGCTGCTCGGCAAGCATTACCAGCGCCTGCTCGTCGCTGAAGGCCTTGCGATAGACACGGTCCATGGTCAGTGCATCGAAGAAATCGATCAGTGCCACCACACGGCCTGTCCAGGGAATCTGGCTCCCGCGCAGGCCCGCCGGATAGCCGCTGCCGTCCCAGCACTCATGATGCGTGAGCGCGACATCTGCGGCCATCTGGAAGACCGGGATCTCCGACTGGCCCAGAATCTCCGCGCCAAATACCGTATGGTTGTTCATGACCTGTCGCTCTTCAGTGGAATAGCCCCCGGGCTTTTTCAGGACGGCATCAGGGATGGCGATCTTTCCTATGTCGTGCATGGGCGCAGCCATGCGCAGCATACGGGATTCTTCCTCCGAACGACCGATGAGATGCGCAAACAGCTGCGACAAGAGGCCCACGCGGTCCATATGCACGCCGGTATCGTCGTCGCGAAACTCGGCCGCGCGGCTCAGCAGGGTCAGGGCCGCCAGATGCGCCTGCTCGATCTGGCGCAAGGCATCCTCCTTCTCGCGCACCAGGCGTTTCAGGTCGGCCGTGTAGCGCCCCAGCTGCGCCAGGGCGGCGCTGGAATCGGCGAATGCAAGACTGCCGTACCTGGGCTCGTATTGCTGCATCAGCGTGGTTGCCACAGAATCCATAAGTTCAGCGCTCCATCAGAGGGGAAGCTGCGCTTGGACGCATGGATACCGCGTAGAAATCGGCTTTTATGCGCAGGGACAGATTCCATGTTTTTCATTTTACACATTTTTATCAATTAATGCGCCATGAGTTCGTCGGCCCCCGCCAAGCCCCTGCGGGGCACGCGCATCCTCAGCCTCGCCCTCAACCTGCCTGGCCCCGCTGCGCTCATGCGTCTGCACGCGCTCGGTGCACGCTGCGCCAAGCTTGAGCCACCGGCAGGTGACCCCATGCAGGCCTACCGGCCACAAGCCTATGCGGCCCTGCACACCGGCGTGCGTGTGCTGCAGGCCGACCTCAAGAGCGAGGCCGGTCGCAAGGTCCTGCAACGTGAACTGGCACGCAGCGACGTGCTGCTGACCTCCTTTCGCCCCTCAGCGCTCAAGCGCCTTGGGCTGGATTGGCCCGCGCTGCACAGGCAATACCCGGCCCTGTGCCAGGTCGCCATCGTCGGCGCGCCCGGCGCGGCGGCCGAGATCCCGGGCCACGACCTGACCTATATGGCCGAGCAAGGGCTGGTGCAGGGGCTGAACCTGCCGCCCACGCTCTACGCCGACATGGGCGGCGCCCTGCTGGCCAGCGAGGCGGTGCAGCAGGCACTGATGCTGCGTGCGCAGTCCGGCTCCGGCGTGCGGCGTGAAGTCGCCTTGTCGCACGCCGCGGCCTGGCTGGGCCTGCCACGGCACTGGGGCCTGGTCTCGCCCACGAGTGCCGTCGGCGGCGGCCATGCGGGCTATCGGGTCTATGCCTGCAAGGACGGGCGCGTGGCTGTGGCGGCACTGGAGCCGCACTTTGCGCAGGCACTGTGCGCAGCGGCCGGGCTGAAGCCGGCGTCGATGATGGCCCCGGCCATGCACCAGGCGCTGGAGACCTGGTTCGCGCAGCAGACACGGCGCTCGCTGGATGTGCTGGCGCAGCGGCTGGACCTGCCGCTGCACACCCTGTCGAAGAAAGACTGAGCCTCAGCGCGGCTTGCGCACCGGCCTGGCCTTGGCCGCGCCCGTCTCACGCGGCGGCAGACCTGTGTGCTGGGTCAGGAGGCGGCCCTTGGGCGGCGTCTTGCCGGCCGGTTTGGCTGCTGCGCTTGAGGACGGCGTGGAGTTCTTGCGCCGCGCGCTCTGGTAGCTGCCGTCGGTGAGCGGCTGGAAGGTCGGGATCAGGTGCTGCTTGCCGTTGCCGATCAGGTCGGCGCGGCCCATGGCCTTCAGGGCTTCGCGCAGCAGCGGCCAGTTGTTGGGGTCGTGGTAGCGCAGGAAGGCCTTGTGCAGACGGCGGCGCTTTTCGCCGCGCACGATGTCCACGCCCTCGGCGCGCGCGTCGCGGTGGATGCCCTTGAGCGGGTTCAGTCCGCTGTGGTACATCGCCGTGGCCGTGGCCATGGGACTGGGGTAGAAGGTCTGCACCTGGTCGGCGCGGAAACCGTTCTTCTTGAGCCAGAGCGCGAGGTTCATCATGTCCTCGTCGCTGGTGCCCGGGTGGGCGGCGATGAAGTAGGGAATCAGGTACTGCTTCTTGCCCGCCTCGGCGCTGAACTTCTCGAACAGCTGCTTGAACTTGTCGTAGCTGCCGATGCCCGGCTTCATCATCTTTGATAGCGGACCGCCCTCGGTGTGTTCGGGCGCGATCTTCAGGTAGCCGCCCACGTGGTGCTGCACCAGCTCCTTGACGTACTCGGGTGACTTCACGGCCAGGTCATAGCGCAGGCCCGAGCCGATCAGGATCTTCTTCACGCCCTTGAGCGCGCGCGCGCGGCGGTAGATCTTGATCAGCGCGCTGTGGTCGGTGTTGAGGTTCTGGCAGATGCCGGGGTAGACGCAGCTGGGCTTGCGGCAGGCGGCCTCGATCTCGGGACTCTTGCAGCCGATGCGGTACATGTTCGCGGTCGGCCCGCCCAGGTCGGAGATCACGCCGGTGAAGCCCTTGACCTTGTCGCGGATCTCCTCGACCTCGTGGATGATGGAATCCTCCGAACGGCTCTGGATGATGCGGCCTTCGTGCTCGGTGATGGAGCAGAAGGTGCAGCCGCCGAAGCAGCCGCGCATGATGTTCACGCTGAAGCGGATCATCTCCCAGGCCGGGATCTTGGTCGCGCCGTCATGGCTGCCGTTCTCGTCCGCATAGGCCGGGTGCGGGCTGCGCGCATAAGGCAGGTCGAAGACATGGTCCATCTCGGCCGTGGTCAGCGGGATGGGTGGCGGGTTGATCCAGACGTCACGCGCTGTCGTGCCCTCGCCATGCGCCTGCACCAGTGCGCGCGCGTTGCCGGGGTTGGTCTCCAGATGCAGCACGCGGTTGGCGTGGGCGTAGAGCACGGGATCGGACTTGACCTGCTCGTAGCTCGGCAGGCGGATCACCGTGCGGTCGCGCGGCAGGCGCTTGATGCTGCCCTTGCCGCTCAAGGCCGGGTTGGCCATGAAGGTGAGGGGCTGGATGGCCGGCATGACTGCATTCGCGCTACCGCCCTCCTCCTTGCTGCAGCTCTGGCCCTGGGCCGCGGCCTGCTCGGCCGTGGTCATGTAGGGATTGATGTGCTCTTCCACATGGCCGGGCGTGTCGACTTCGGTGGAATCGATCTCGAACCAGCCCTCGGGGCTGCTGCGCCGCACGAAAGCCGTGCCGCGCACGTCGGTGATCTCCTGCACCGGCTCCTTGGCCGCAATGCGGTGCGCCACCTCGACCAGGGCACGCTCGGCATTGCCGTAGAGCAGCAGGTCGCACTTGCTGTCCACCACGATGGAGCGGCGCACCTTGTCGCTCCAGTAGTCGTAATGCGCGATGCGGCGCAGCGAGCCTTCGATGCCGCCGAGCACGATGGGCACCTCGGGGTAGGCCTCGCGGCAACGCTGGCTGTAGACGATGGCCGCGCGGTCCGGCCGCTTGCCGCCCACGTCGCCCGGGGTGTAAGCATCGTCGCTGCGGATCTTGCGGTCCGCGGTGTAGCGGTTGATCATGGAATCCATATTGCCCGCGGTCACGCCCCAGAACAGGTTGGGCTTGCCCAGGGCCTTGAACGGCTCGGCGCTCTGCCAGTCCGGCTGGGCGATGATGCCCACGCGAAAGCCCTGGGCCTCCAGCACCCGGCCGATCACGGCCATGCCGAAGCTCGGGTGGTCCACATAGGCATCGCCCGTGACCAGGATGATGTCGCAGCTGTCCCAGCCCAGCCTGTCCATCTCGGCGCGGCTCATGGGCAGGAAGGGGGCCGTGCCGAAGCGCGCCGCCCAGTACTTGCGGTAGCTGGTCAGCGGCTTGGCGGCGCGCGGAAAGAAGGAGACGTCGACGGGGGCGTTCATGGTGGGGTCAGCTGCCTTGCAGGCAACCCGGTAGTGTAAGGTTTCGCCCGCAAATAGGCACGGGCCCGGTATTG
>DNQP01000221.1:0-126 GCA_003500955.1 Curvibacter sp.
GGCTGCGACAGGATGCTGCGCATGAGCTTGAAGCCGCGGATCAGGCGGTCCACGTCGTCACGCTCGCCCAGGAAGTTGGGATCGATCAGCGGCGCGGCCAGCGGGTCGGCGCTGGCCAGGCGCAGG
>DNQP01000221.1:463-1604 GCA_003500955.1 Curvibacter sp.
GGGCGCAGCAGGCAGACATGGCAGGAATAGCCGTGACCCGTGGTCGTGGTGCGGCCGTGGTCCACGAGCTTGCCGATCACGAAGTGCAGCTGCAGATCGGGCACAGGCTCGCCCGCCTGGCTGCGGATGAAGCCGCCGGCCTCGGCGAAATTGGTCGTCAGCATGCCGCTGCGTGAGCGGCGCCATTCCCAGACGCCGCGCAGCACATTCAGCAGGCCCTTGGGCGAGAGACCGAAGAGGTCGGTCAGCTGCGGCGCGTTGTAGACCGCGACCACATCCACATGGTCCTGCAGGTGGCGCCCCACGCCGGGCAGCTCGTGCAGCACCGGGATGCCGTGCTGGTGCAGCAGACCGCCCGGGCCGACCCCCGAGAGCATGAGCAGCTGCGGTGACTGCAGCGCGCCGGCCGAGAGGATGACTTCGCGCGCTGCGCGCAGCGTCTGCTTGCGCCCGCCCTGGAGAAACTCCACCCCCACGGCGCGTCGCCCCTCGAACAGCACGCGCGTGGTCTGTGCCCCGGTGATGACCTTCAGATTGGGCCGTGCGAGGTTGGGCGTGAGGTAGGCCTTGGCGGCGGAATAGCGCTCGCCGTTCTTGTGCGTCACCTGGTACAGGCCCACGCCCTCCTGGCTGGCGCCGTTGAAGTCCTCGTTGTGCGGATAGCCGGCCTGTACGCCGGCCTGCACGAAGTGCGGGCTGTAGCGGTTGGGGCTGCGCAGGT
The DNA here is from genome assembly GCA_003500955.1 of Curvibacter sp. GTDB lineage: Bacteria > Pseudomonadota > Gammaproteobacteria > Burkholderiales > Burkholderiaceae_C > Hylemonella. The sequence goes on from DNQP01000221.1 coordinate 1,185, forward strand.
CCATCACGTTGAGCGGCCCGCCCACGCCGTGGAAGGCGTCCGCGCCGCGTTCGTTGTGCTCGGCCTTGCGGAAGTAGGGCAGCACCTCGTCCCAGCGCCAGCCCGGGTTGCCGGCTGCGGCCCAGCCGTCGTAATCCTGCGGCACGCCGCGCGTGTAGATCATGGCGTTGACCGAGCTCGATCCACCCAGCACCTTGCCGCGGGGCTGGTAGCCGCGCCGGCCGTTCAGGCCCTGCTGCGGCGTGGTCTGGAAGCCCCAGTTGGCCTGGCCGCTCTTGGCCAGCAGGGCCAGGCCGGCGGGGCAGTGGATCAGCACGCTGCGGTCGGCGGGCCCGGCCTCGAGCAGCGCGACCTGGGTGCGCGGATCTTCCGACAGGCGCGCGGCCAGCACGCAACCGGCCGAGCCGCCGCCGATGATGA
>DNQP01000221.1:1903-17262 GCA_003500955.1 Curvibacter sp.
GCACCCGGCCGAGCCGCCGCCGATGATGAGGTAGTCGTACTGCTGGGTCATGTTTCCTCCGCCGGCCATGGTAGCGCCGGCCCCATAGGGCAGCCGTGAGGACAAACCCCGTGTCGACCGGCCCGCGGCAGGGCATACTGCCAGCCATGCGCCTGGCCCTGATGTCCGACCTCCACGCCAATCTGCACGCCCTGCAGGCCTGCCTGGCCCACGCGCGCGAGCAGCAGGCCACGCACTACGCCTTTCTCGGCGACCTCGTGGGTTATGGCGCCGATCCCGGGGCCGTGGTGGACCTCGTCATGGGCCTGGCCGACGAAGGTGCGCTGGTGCTCAAGGGCAACCACGACGACATGGCCGCCCGTCCGCCGGGCACCTGCGCGCAGCCCACCCTGGGCGAAACCACCGCGCGCTGGACGCACGATCAGCTGGACGCGGCCCAGCGCTCTTTTCTGGACGGCCTGCCCATGACCCAGCAGCTCGACCGCGCCCTGCTGGTGCACGCCACGGTCGACGAGCCCGAGCTCTGGCGCTATGTCTACGATGCCGCGGCCGCGGGCCAGAGCCTGGACGCCGCCAGCGCGCACGAAGAGGTGCGCTACGTCTTTGGGGGCCATGTGCACCGCCAGTCGCTCTACTACCGCGCGGCCGACGGCCAGCTCATGCCTTTCACCCCCACGCCCGGCATGCCCATCCCCGTGTCGGCACGGCGTCACTGGCTGGCCACCATCGGCTCGGTGGGCCAGCCGCGCGACGGCAGTCCCAAGGCCATGTACACGCTCTACGACAGCGAGCAGTCCGAGCTCACCTTCCATCGCGTGGCCTACGACCACCACGCCGCGGCCGACGCCATCCGCCGCGCCGGCCTGCCCGATTTCTTCGCCGACCGCCTGGAGATCGGGCGATGACCGCACCGCCGCCGCTGGCGCCCGGCAGCCGGCTGGGCGGCTTTCTCATCGACGCCTACATCCACCAGGGCCCCCACGCGCGGCTCTACCGCGTGCAATGCGCCGAAGGCCAGCGCGATCCCGGGTTCGCGCTCATGCTCAAGCAGCCGCGGCTGGATCGTGACGAGGCCGCCACGCTGCGCCGCTTCGAGGTCGAGCACCAGGCGCTGCGCGTGCTGCGCGGCCCGCAGCTGCCGCGTCTCGTCGACGCAGAGGACGCGGTGCAGCCGCCCTGGCTGGTGATGGAAGCCATCGACGGCGCCAGCCTGCAGCAGCGCCTGGACCAGCCGGCCCTGCCCGCCGTCGAGGAAGTGGTGGGCCTGGGCGTGGCCCTGGCGCAGGCCGTGCACCAGCTGCACCAGCAGCACAGCGTGCACCTGGGCCTGCGGCCCGACCGCGTGCGCATCACACCGGAAGGCCGTGTGGTGCTGCTCGGCTACGGCCTGTCCTGGCACGCCCACCACCCCGATCTGCACGCCGGCCTGGCCGGTGCCGCCGCTGGCGAAGCGGGCTGGATGGCCCCCGAGCAAGTGCTGGGTGTGCGCGGCGACCCGCGCAGCGACCTCTTTGCGCTCGGCGCCATCCTCTACCAACTGCTCACGCACGAGCTGCCCTACGGCCTGCCCGACACCGAGGCCGCGCTGCGCCAGCGCCTGTGGCGGGAGCCGCCGCCGCCGCGGCACTGGCGGCCCGAGATCCCGGCCTGGCTGCAGGAGGTGCTGCTGCGCTGCCTGGCGCCCGAGCCCGCGCAGCGCTATCCCTCGGCCGCGCATCTGGCGTTCGACCTGCGTCATCCGCAGCAGGTGCGCGTGACGGCGCGTGGCGAGTCCGGGCAGCCCGCCCGGGTCTGGACGCAGTGGCGGCGCTGGTGGCGTGCCCAGCGGCTGCAGCGCGGCCTGCCCGCCCTGCGGCCCGCGCGGGCGCCGAGCGAGGTGCCCATCGTCCTGCTCGCCGTGCCGCAGCAGGACACGCCCGCCGACACCCTGCAGGCCTTGCGCCGCGCCGCGCTGCGCGCACTGGGCACGCGGCCGGGCGCCCGGCTGGCCTGCGTCACCGTGCTCGCGCCGCCGTCGCGAAGCGAAAGCCAGGGGCAGCGCCGCCAGCTTGCGCAGCTGCAACGCTGGGCCCAGGGGCTGGAGGGCCCAGGGCACCAGACCTCCAGCCATGTGCTCGTGGCGCCCGACGTGGCCGCGGCCCTGCTGGACTGGGCGCAGCGCAACGCGGTGAGCGACCTGGTGCTGGGCGCGGGTTCGGCCGCGCCCGAGGGCGTGGCCCTGCGGGTGGCGCGGCAGGCCACGTGCAATGTGCAGCTGGTGCGCGCCGCGCCCGGGGAACGCCTTACAGGCTGAAGTGCTTGCGCACCATGCGCGTGAGCAGAGCCTGCAGCTGCTCCTCGTCGGACTCGGTCAGCGTGCGGTAGACCTCGGGAGCGATGCGGTCGAAGACCTCGACCAGATGCGGGTCGAAGTGCAGGCCCGACTGCTCGCGCAGCGCCGTCATCGCCTGCTCCAGCGCCATCGGCTCCTTGTAGGGCCGGCGTGACGACAGCGCATCGAACACATCGGCTATCGCGAAGATGCGCGCCACCTGCGGGATGTCGGTGCCGGCCAGGCCGCGCGGGTAGCCCGTGCCGTCCCATTTCTCGTGATGCCCGGCCACCACGGCCTGGCCACCGGCCAGCCAGCCCGAGCCGGCCACGATGTCCTCGCCCATGCCCACATGGGTGTGCATGATCAGCATCTCCTCGTTGCTCAGCGGTCCGGGCTTGAGCAGGATGTGCTCGGGGATGCCGATCTTGCCCACGTCGTGCAGGAAGCTGCCCACGATGAGCTCCTGCATGCGCGTGCCGTGCAGGCCCACGGCCTCGGCCAGCGTGGCCGAGATCCAGGCCACGCGGTAGTTGTGGATGCCGTTGTCGCTGTCGCGCCGCGCGATCGCGCGGCCCAGCGCCTCCATCATCGCGATGTGCGATTCGAGCAGCTCGCGCTGGCGACGCTGGCTGTCACGGTTCAGGCGCAGCACCAGCGGGTACAGCGCCAGGCCGCACACCAGCACGGCCAGCGCCGTGAGGTAGCCCGTGCGGCGCGCATCGCTGAGCATGCGCTGGCGCTGCCCGTCGGGCACCAGGCGCGTGCCCTCGAAATATGCGGCCAGGCTCTGGTCGTCGTTGCGCAGCGGAATGAACACGCGCAGCACCGGCCGCCGCCCGGGCAGCCAGCGCCGCTCGTACCAGGGCTGGGTGTAGCCGCGCATGCCGCGCGGTGGCAACTCCGCATCCAGCGCACGGCCATCGGCGCTAAACTGCTCGGCCATCAGCAGGCCGCCTGCGGTGTAGATCTGCGCGATGTCGAAGTGCGCCGCCGCCAGCGCCAACACCGCGGCCTGGGCGTTGCGCGTGGCCTGCACGCCCTCGGGGCGATAGTTCTCCCGGCGCAGCAGGCGCTGCGCATCCTCGGTGGCCTGCGCCACCAGCGTGTCTTCGAGCCGGTCGTGCGCGATCAGGCCCGCACCGATGCCGGCCAGCGCCGCCACGGCCAGCGCCACGCCGGCCGTGCCGAGCGCGAGCTTGCGATGAAAGGGCAGCAGGGGGGCCATGCGATCCAGTTTATCCACGCCCTTCGCGTCGAAGCCTAGGGGAAAACGCCAGCGATGCCTGCGTGCTGTCCGGGCGGCGACAATCGACGCATGAGCCCCACGTCGCGCCACCCCTACGAACACCTGACGCCGGCCGTCGTCCTCGATGCGCTCGAGGGCCTGGGCCTGGCCTGCGACGGCCGCCTGCAAGCCCTGAGCTCCTACGAGAACCGCGTCTACCAGGCGCATCTGGAGGAAGGATCGGCGGTGGTGGTCAAGTTCTACCGCCCAGGCCGCTGGAGCGCGGCGCAGATCCTGGAAGAGCACGCCTTTGCCGCTGAACTGCAGGCGGCCGAGGTGCCTGTGGTCGCGCCGCTGTCGCTGCAGGGACAGACCCTGCACCAGCATGCGGACTTCCATTTCGCCGTCAGCCCGCGCCGCGGCGGCCGCACGCCCGAGCTCGACGACGCCGAGGTGCTCGAATGGATTGGCCGCTTCCTCGCGCGCCTGCACACCGTGGGCGCCGCGCGGCCTTTCGCGCAGCGCCCCGCGCTGGACCTGCAGGGCTTCGGCCGCGAGCCCCTGGACTGGCTGCTCGCGCACGACATGATCCCGCTGGACGTGCAGTCCCTCTGGCAGCGCCGCTGCGAGGAAGCGCTGGCGCTGGTCGCGCAGCATCCGGTGCTGGCCGGCGCACAGGGCGACATCCGCCGTCTGCGCCTTCACGGCGACTGCCATCCGGGCAACATCCTCTGGACGCCGGCCGACGCGCCCGCCTCCGCCGGCCCCGGGCCGCATTTCGTGGACCTGGACGATGCGCGCATGGGCCCGGCCGTGCAGGATCTGTGGATGCTGGTCTCGGGCGAGCGCGCCCAGCGCACCTGGCAGCTGTCTTGTCTGCTCGATGGTTATGAACAGATGCGTGACTTCGATCGCCGCGAACTCGCGCTCATCGAACCCCTGCGCACCCTGCGTCTCATCCACTACAGCGCCTGGCTCGCGCGCCGCTGGGACGACCCGACCTTCCCGATCAACTTCCCCTGGTTTGGCAGCAGCGACTACTGGAAAGGCCAGATCCAGATGCTCGAAGACCAGATCGAGGCCATGCAGGACGAGCCGCTCGTGGTCTGAGCCGCCGTGGAGGTCCACTGAATCCTGTCGCGTTTTGAAACGCCGTTGGCGTGCAGCCCACGGTCTTTAGGGATAGTCCGGGGGTGAGGCGGCGCGTGTCGGGCTAGCATGGTCCAAAACAACACAGAGGAGACAGACCATGCGCCGATCCATCCTGCGGGGCCTGCTGGCTGTGCTGCTGCTCGGGGCTGTGGCAGCCCAGGCCCAGACCGCGACGACGGGCTCAGGACAGGCCTACCCCAGCAAGCCGGTGCGCATCGTGGTCCCCTTCGCGGCAGGGGGGCCGGCCGACAACTACGCACGTTTCATCGGCCAGCGCCTGGGCGAGGCCCTGGGGCAGCCCTTCGTCATCGACAACCGGCCGGGTGCGGGCTCGCTCATCGGCACCGATCTGGTTGCCAAGGCCCCGGCCGACGGCTACACGCTGCTGATGATGTCCAACACCCACACGGTGAACGAGACCCTCATCCCCAGCAAGCCCTTTGTGCTGATGCGCGACTTCGTGGCCGTGGCGCCGGTCAACTACTCCGACCTGCTGCTGGTCACGCATCCCTCGCTGCCCGTCCAGAACCTGCAGGACATCCTCAAGCTCGCCAAGGACAAACCCGGCAAGTACAACTACGCCTCCAGCGGCCCGGGCACGCCTTACCACATGGCCGGCGAGCTGTTCAAGAGCATGGCCGGCATCTACCTCGTGCACATCCCCTACCGCGGCAGCTCGGGCGCGCGCGCCGACATCATCGGCGGCCAGGTCGACATGATGTTCGACGCCGTCACCACCATGGCGGAGCAGGCCCGCGCCGGCAAGGTGCGCGCCATCGCCACCAGCGGACGCGAGCGCAGCAGCGTGCTGCCCGAGGTGCCCACACTCAGCGAAGCCGGCCTGCCCGGCTACGAGGCCACCATCTGGCTGGGCCTGATGGCGCCGGCCGCCACGCCCAAGGCCGTGGTGGACCGCTTGAACCAGGAAGTGAGCCGCATCGTGGGTCAGGCCGAGGTGCGCCAGCTCTGGGCCCGTCAGGGCGCCACCCCCCTGCTGATGAACCCGCAGGAATTCGACAAGTACATGCGCGAAGACATCGCCAAATGGGCGCGTGTCATCCAGGCAGCAGGCATCAAGGCAGATTGAACGCAACCCTCCCCGTCGTCGAACAGCAAACAAGTTTTTCTATGAGTTCACTACGTATCCTCAGTGGCGGTGCGGCGCAGGGGCTGGTGCAGCAACTGCGCGGCCATTTCTACAACGAGACCGGGCGCGCCATCGAGGGCAGCTTCGGCGCCGTCGGCGTCATGCGCGACAAGCTGCTCGCCGGTGAACCCTGCGACGTGCTTATCCTCACGCAGGCGCTCATCGAAGAGCTCACGGTCGCCGGCCGTGTCCAGCCCGGCTCGGCGCGGGCGCTGGGGGTGGTGCGCACTGGCGTCGCCGTCAAGACCGGTGAGCCGCAGCCCAAGGTCGACACTCCCGACGCACTCAAGGCCGCGCTGCTGGCCGCGCAGGGCATCTACTTCCCCGACCCTGTGCGCGCCACGGCGGGCATCCACTTCATGGACGTGCTCAAGCGTCTGGGCATTGCGCAGCAGGTGGCAGGCGCCTTGCGCCCCCATCCCAACGGCGCCACCGCCATGAAGGAGATGGCCGCGGCCAGCGAGCCGGGCCTGATCGGCTGCACCCAGGTGACCGAGATCCTGTACACCCCCGGCGTGCAGCTGGTGGCCGTGTTGCCCAAGGCCTTCGAGCTGGCCACCGTCTACACCGCCGCCGTGGCGAGCAAGGCCGAGCAGCCGCAGGCCGCGCGCCTGCTCATCGACATGCTGGCCGCGCCCGACGCGGCCCCGCTGCGGCGCGCCGGTGGTTTCGAATGAGGCCGGCCTGCCTGTCACCTGGGTCAACGCGCTGCAAAAGAATTCCGCTATAACGTTTTCAGCTTGGTTCGCGCGGCGTCGGCCGGCGCGACGGGCTTTCATCTCCCTTCGACACGAAAGAACCTGACCATGCTGACACGTCGCCATCTCTGGGCCGTCTTCGCTGCGCTGGCCCTGCTGGCCGGCTGCGCCTTTGCACCGCCCGCCAGCCAGCACCCGCCCATCGTCTTCGTGCACGGCAACGGCGACAACGCCGCGCTATGGCAGACCACGCAGTGGCGCTTCGAATCCAATGGCTGGCCGCGCGAGCGCCTGCACGCCATCGAGCTGCCCTATCCCCTGGCGCGTGACGACGACAGCAAGCCCCAGCCGGGCCGCACCTCCACCGCCGAGCACATGGCTTATCTGAAGGCCGAGGTCGAGAAAGTCCTGCGCACCACCGGCGCGTCACAGGTCGTGCTGATCGGCAATTCGCGCGGTGGCAACGCCATCCGCAACTACATCCAGAACGGCGGCGGCGCGGCCACCGTCTCGCATGCCATCCTGGGCGGCACACCCAACCACGGCGTCTGGGCCATCCCCGGCTTTCGCGAAGGCAACGAGTTCTCGGGTACCGGCCCCTTCCTCACGGGCCTGAACGCGCCCAAGAACGCGCAGGGCGACGAGGTCACGGGCCCCGTGCGCTGGATGACGATCCGCAGCGACAACAACGACAAGTTCGCCCAGCCCGATGGCCTGTGGATCGGCCAGGCCGGTAAACCCACCAACGTCACGTTTGCCGGCCCCGAGCTCAAGGGCGCGACCAACGTCGTGATCCCGCGCATCGACCACCGCGAAACGTCCTATTCCTACGCCGCCTTCGCCGCGTCCTACCGCTTCATCACCGGCCGCGAGCCGGCCGTGGACATCGCGCCCGAGGCGAATCCCGTGCTCGGCGGCACCATCACCGGCCTGGGCCTGAACCCGCTGGACCCCGCCAGTGGCAACTACGCCAACAACCTGCCGCTGCCCGGCGCGCAGCTCGCCATCTACGAGACCGACGCCGCCACCGGCGCGCGCCGCGGCCCAGCCGTCTACACCCGCACGACCGGCGCCGACGGCCGCTGGGGCCCGTTCGCGGCCAAGGCCGGGATGCACTACGAGTTCGAGCTCCAGGCGGCGGGCTACGCCACGACACACATCTACCGCAGCCCCTTCGCGCGCAGCAGCGCCATCCTCCTCCTGCGCCCCGAACGCATCGCCGCGGCCGACAAGGACGCCCAGGCCCTGGTCATCCTCACGCGCCCGCGCGGCTACTTCGACCCCCAGCGCGACCGCCTGCGCCTCGACGGCCAGACCGCGCTGCCCGGCGTGCCACCGGTAGGCGCCGGCGTGTCCAGCGCCAAGCTCAAGCTCGCCAGCGCCGAAGACCGCACCGTCGCGGCCGAGTTCAACAACGAAAAGCTCGTGGGCCGCGTCTGGCCCGCGGCGCGGCAGCGCGTGACGGTGCTGGAGCTGACCTACTGAGACCATGGACGCGGAAGCAGACCGCGCGCTGCGCCAGCTGCTGCGGCACACGTCGGTCGCAGCCCTGGCCACCCTGCACCAGGGTGAGCCGGCCGTGTCCATGGTGCCCTATGCCCTGCTGCCCGACGGCCGCTTCATCGTCCATGTCAGCCGCCTGGCCACGCACACGCAGGACATGCAGGCCCACGCCCAGGTCAGCCTGCTGGTCACCGCTGCGCCCGATGCCGCCGACACGCCCCTGGCCCTGCCACGCGTGAGCGTGCAGGGGCAGGCGAGCGCTTGTCCACCCGAGGCGCCGGATCACGCCGCCGCCCGCGCCGCCTATCTGGCCAAGCTGCCCGAGGCCGAGGAGCTGTTCGGCTTTGGCGATTTCTCGCTCTTTCTCATCACGCCGCAGTCCCTGCGTTACGTGGCCGGCTTCGGGCGGGCGTACGCGGTGACGGCAGGTCAGTATGCGGCCCTGCTGCGTCAGGTGGAGTGAATGCTGCGATTTCTGGCTCCCGTGGCCGCGCCCTGCAAGCGCAGACCCGGTGCGCTGTCTTCCAGCCCTTTCGCAGCCGCAACAGCCAGCCGATCAGGGATTGAAATATAGCGTATTTGCTATACTTCCCCCGATGGCTTGGGAGATCAAGTACCACGACGAAAAGCTGCAGGAGGCGGTGCTCGCACTGCCTACCGGCTTGCTGGGGCGGTATCTGCACCTGACCGACCGCATGCTGCAGTACGGCCCGGATCTGGGCATGCCGCACACGCGCGCCATGGGCGACGGGCTTTTCGAGTTGCGCTTGAAGTCGCAGGAGGGCATCGGGCGAGTGTTCTACTGCCTGCTGGTGAAGCAGCGCATCGTCATGCTGTACCAGTTCGTGAAGAAGACAGACAAGACGCCGCCCAAAGAGTTGACGATCGCGCGCAGGCGCATGAAGGAGTGGAAAGATGCTGACGCATAAGCAACTGCGTGCCAAAGCGCTGGCGCGCCCCGAGATCAAGGCGCAGTTCGAGGCGCTGGATGTCGAGTACACGCTCCTGGACGAGTTCCTCAAAGTGCGAGCCGCTCAAGGTCTGACCCAGGCCCAAGTGGCCGAGAAGATCGGCACCACGCAGTCTGCCGTCGCACGTATGGAGTCGGGGCGTGGCAAGCACTCGCCCTCGCTGGCCACCTTGAGCAAGTATGCGGAGGCGCTGGGGTGCCGGCTGGAAGTCAAGCTTGTCCGCAAGCGTGGCCCGGTGAAAAGTGTGTCCGGCCGCTCTGGCAAACCGGCAGGGCGTGCCATCGGACTCTGAGGCTCGCGTCACAATCCTGGCTGCGCCGCCACCACAGGTCGGCAACACCCTGCGGGTGAGGCGGTCAAAGTGGGCCACCCCAGCTGGGGTCGGACGTCCGCACCACAATCGGGCCAGCCATGATCTCCTTCATCGTCCCCGCTTACAACGAAGCTCAGTGCCTGCCGGCCACGCTGGCCGCCCTGCACGCCGCAGGCCGGGCCCAAGACGAGCCGTATGAAATCGTCGTCGCAGACGATGCCTCTACCGATGACACGGCTGCTCTGGCGCAGCAGCAGGGTGCCGTGGTCGTCAGCGTGGCGAACCGGCAGATCGCCGCCACGCGCAACGCGGGCGCGCGCGTAGCCCGCGGTGACTGGCTGATCTTTGTCGATGCCGACACGCTGGTGAACGAAGCCGTGGTGCGCGCGGCCGTGCAGGCCCTGCGCGGCGGCGCGGTGGGTGGCGGGGCGGGCATGCGCTTTGACGAGCCGGCACCCGCGTATGCGCGGTTCATGCTGCGCGGTGCCGTGTGCCTGTTCCGGGTCACGGGCTACGCCGCGGGCTGCTTCCTGTTCTGCACGCGCACGGCGTTTGCCGCGGTGGGCGGATTTGACGAGCAGTATTACGGTGCCGAAGAGCTGGTCATGAGCCGCGCGCTCAAGCGCCAGGGGCGTTTCGTGGTGCTGAAAGAAGCGGTCATCACCTCGGCGCGCAAGCTGCGCACCTACAGCCTGGGAGAGACGCTGGGCCTGCTGGCCAGCCTGGCTCGCCGCGGGCCGCAGGCCGTGAAGCAGCGCGCCGGCATGGCCTTCTGGTACGAGCGCCGCGACGACCCCGGCAAGGAGCGCTGAGCGCGGGCGCTGAACGCGCGGGCTCAGGGCACCGGCTTGCCCGGCCCCATCTTCCCTTCGGCCCGCTCCGACAGGTAGGCGTACAGATCCAGCACATGCGCGTTCACGCGGGGCTCGTCGCGCCAGGCGGGCATGGCCAGGGGCTGGTCGCGGCGTTCCATCAGGGTCTCCACCTGCGCCTCGCGGCTGCCGCGTGTGGCGGCCGGCTCACCCTGCAGATTGGTGTCGTAACGGTAGAGCACCAGGCTCACGAACTCGCGCGGTCCCAGGCTCTGCACACGCCGCAGCAGGTTGGGGGCGTTGGCCGTGCCTTGCCCGTCCACGCCGTGGCAGGCGACGCAGCGGTCCTGGTAGACACGCCAGCCCAGATAGGCCGAGCCCGGGGGCTGCTCTTCCCGGGCCAGCTGGCGTGCGGGCTTGGGGTTCTCCCATTCCACGGCGCAGCCGGCCAGCAGCAAGGCGGCAAGGGCGGCCAGGATCAGGCGGGCAGGGGCTGCGGTGGGGCGCATGGCATTCCTTTCCGGGGCGCACAGGGCGCCGACCTCGCTGGCCATTGTGCGCGCGGCCACCACCGCCGTCTTGACCTGGCTCAAAAACCGAAGCCAAAACAAAAGCCGCCCGCAGGCGGCTTTTGACAGTGCGAAGCCAGTGCTCAGCCCTTCTTGCGGCGCTCCAGCCAGGCGATCAGCTCGCCCATCACGCCGCGGCGGAAGGCCAGCACGCAGACCACGAAGATGAAGCCCGTGACGATGGTGACCGATTCACCCAGCGAGGCAAACCACTCCACGCCGCTGAGCTTGGCGAACCAGCCGCCGATCTCGCCGATCTTGTTCTCCAGCAGGATCACCAGGGCCGAGCCCAGGATGGGGCCCGAGAGCGTGCCCATGCCGCCCACCAGCGTCATCAGCACCACCTGGCCCGAGGCCGTCCAGTGCACGTCGCTCAGCGTGGCAAAGCCCAGCACCAGGGTCTTGAGCGAACCGGCCAGGCCGGCCAGCGCAGCCGAGAGCACGAAGGCCAGCAGCTTGAAACGCTGTGTGTCGTAGCCCAGGGAGATCGAGCGCGGCTCGTTCTCCTTGATGGCCTTGAGCACCTGGCCGAAGGGCGAATGGATGATGCGCACGATCAGCAGGAAAGCCGCCACCACGATGGCCAGCGCCACGTAGTACATCACCACGTCGCTGCTCAGGTCGATCAGGCCGAAGAGCTTGCCGCGCGGCACGCCCTGCAGACCGTCCTCGCCGCCGGTCTGCGGCGCCTGCAGGCAGATGAAGAAGACCATCTGCGCCAGCGCCAGCGTGATCATGGCGAAGTAGATGCCCTGGCGTCGGATGGCCAGCGCGCCGAAGACCCAGCCCATGGCCGCCGCGCCCAGCGTGCCCGCGAGCAGGCCCATCTCGGGGGTCAGGCCCCAGACCTTCATGGCGTGGCCCGCCACATAGGCTGCGCCGCCCAGGAAGGCCGCATGGCCGAAGGACAGCAGGCCGGTGTAGCCCAGCAGCAGGTTGAAGGCCGAAGCGAACAGTGCAAAGCACATGAGCTTCATGACGAAGACGGGGTAGGCGCCGGCGAAGGGCGCCACCAGCAGACCCAGCAGCAGAAGGCCGTACCCGATGTTCTTGATGTTCATGGTGGTGCGAGCCTCTTACTTTTCTTTGCCGAACAGGCCGGCCGGGCGCGTCAGCAGCACGATGACCATGATCACGAAGACCACGGTCGAGGAGGCTTCGGGGTAAAACACTTTGGTGAAACCTTCGACGATGCCCAGGCCCAGGCCGGTGAGGATGGCGCCCAGGATGGAGCCCATGCCGCCGATCACCACCACGGCGAACACCACGATGATGAGGTTCTGTCCCATCAGCGGCGAGACCTGGATCACCGGCGCGGCCAGCACACCGGCAAAGGCGGCGAGCGCCACGCCGAAGCCATAGGTCAGCGTGACCATCAGCGGCACGTTGATGCCGAAGGCTTCCACCAGGCGCGGGTTCTCGGTGCCAGCGCGCAGGTAGGCGCCTAGGCGGGTCTTCTCGATCACGAACCAGGTCGCCAGGCAGACGGTGATGGACGCCACCACCACCCAGACCCGGTAGTTGGGCAGCATCATGAAGCCCAGATTGGTCGCGCCCTCGAGCAGCTCGGGCGTGTCGTAGTTCAGGCCCGAGACGCCGTAGATCGAGCGCAGCAGGCCTTCGATCAGCAGCGTCAGTCCCAGTGTGAGCAGCAGGCCGTAGAGGTGGTCCAGCTTATAGATCCAGCGCAGCATGGTGCGCTCGATCACGATGCCGATCAGGCCCACGGCCAGCGGTGCCAGCAGCAGCATCCACCAGTAACCGATGCCCAGGTAGTTCATGGCCATCCAGGTGAACACCGCCCCCAGCATGAACAGCGCCCCGTGCGCGAAGTTGATCACGTTGAGCAGGCCGAAGATCACGGCCAGGCCCAGGCTCAGGATCGCGTAGAAAGAGCCGTTGACCAGCCCCAGCAGGAGCTGGCTCAGCAGGGCCGGCAGCGATTTACCAAAGATTTCCATGTGTACAGCACGTTGCAGGGCCTGCCCACACCGTCGGCGTGGGCAGGCCCTGGTTTAGACGATCACTTCCAGAGGGCGCACTTGCTCTCGGCCTTGGTGGTGAACACCTCGTCGCCGGGCAGCTTCTTCACGACCTTGTAGTAGTCCCAGGGCTGGGTGGACTCGGCGGGCGACTTGACCTGCATCAGGTACATGTCGTGCACATAGCGGCCGTCCGGACGGATCACGCCCTCGGCGTAGAAGTCCTTGAGCTTGGTGCTCTTCAGGTAGGCCATCACCTTGTCGGCGTCTTCCGTCTTGGTGGCTTGCAGGGCCTTGAGGTAGTTCATCGTGGCCGAGTAGTTGGCGGCCTGGATGTCGGTCGGCATGCGCTTGGTCTTCTCGAAGAACTTCTTGCCGAAGGCGCGCGACTCGTCGTTCAGGTTCCAGTCCCAGCTCGTGGTGAGCAGCAGGCCTTCGGTGTTGCGCAGGCCCAGGCTGTGCACGTCGCTGATGAACACCAGCAGACCGGCCATCTTCATGCTCTTGTTGATGCCGAATTCACGCGCGGCCTTGATCGAGTTGATCGTGTCGCCGCCGGCGTTGGCCAGACCCAGGATCTGCGCCTTGGAGTTCTGGGCCTGCAGCAGGAAGGACGAGAAGTCAGACGCGTTCAGCGGGTGGCGCACGGCGCCGGCCACGGTGCCGCCCTTGGCCTTCACCACGTTGGAGGCATCGGTCTCCAGCAGCTGGCCGAAAGCGTAGTCGGCGGTCAGGAAATACCAGTTCTTGCCGCCCTGGTCCACGATGGCGCCGGCCGTACCCTTGGCCAGGGCCACGGTGTCGTAGGCGTAGTGGATGGTGTAGGGCGTGCACTGGGCGTTGGTCAGCGCGGAGCCGCCGGCGCCGTTGACGAAGAAGACGCGCTTCTTCTCGTTGGCCACCTGGGCCATGGCCAGGGCGGTGCCGGAGTTGGTGCCACCGAAGAGCATGGTCAGGCCCTGGGTGTCGATCCACTCGCGGGCCTTGGAGGCGGCGATGTCGGCCTTGTTCTGGTGGTCGGCCGACAGCAGCTCGATGGACTTGCCGTTGACCTTGCCGCCGAAGTCGTCAATGGCCATCTGGATGGCCAGCGCGCCGTTCTTGCCGTCCACGTCGGAGTAGAGGCTGGACATGTCGGTGATGAAACCGATGCGGACCTTGTCCTGGGCCTGGGCCGTGGCGGCCAGGCCGGCGAGGCCCAGTGCCAGGGCGATGGCGGTCAGTTGTTTTTTCATGCTTGTCTCCTGTTGAGGTGGTGGGGGATGGAAAGCAAATCCGGAAGTGAAACGGGGGCTCAGACGCCCAGCAGCTCGTTGAGCACGGACATCTTGGCCTGCAGCTGCGCGGCGGGGAACTGCTCCACGATGCGGCCATGCTCCATGACGTAGAAGCGGTCGGCCAGCGGCGCGGCGAAGCGGAAGTTCTGCTCCACCATCACGATGGTGTAGCCCTTCTCGCGCAGCGTCACGATCATGCGTGCCAGTGCCTGCACGATCACCGGCGCCAGGCCCTCGGAGATTTCATCGAGCAGCAGCAGCTTGGCGCCCGTGCGCAGGATGCGCGCCACGGCCAGCATCTGCTGCTCGCCGCCCGACAGGCGCGTGCCCTGGCTCTGGCGGCGCTCGGCCAGGTTGGGGAACATGGCGTAGATCTCGTCGATCGACATGCCGCCGTCCGTGCCCTTGAGCTGCGGCGGCAGCATCAGGTTTTCTTCGCAGGACAGGCTGGAGAAGATGCCGCGTTCCTCGGGGCAGTAGCCCACGCCCAGGTGGGCGATGCGGTGCGTGGGGGAGTTGATGGTCTCCACCCCGTTGATCTGGATCGAACCCTGGCGCGTGCCCGTCAGGCCCATGATGGCGCGCAGTGTCGTGGTGCGGCCGGCGCCATTGCGGCCCAGCAGCGTCACCACCTCGCCCGGGTGCACCACCATGTCCACGCCGTGCAGCACATGCGATTCGCCGTACCAGGCCTGCAGATTCTTGATTTCGAGGGCAGGAGTCTTTGTTGTCATGCTCAATGCGCGCCTTGCAATTCGCCAGAAGTGGTGCCCATATAGGCCTCCATCACCTGCGGGTTGCGCGAAACCTCCGCATAGGGGCCTTCGGCCAGCACCGCGCCGCGCTGCAGCACCGTGATGGTGTCGGCGATGGTCGAGACCACGCCCATGTTGTGTTCCACCATCAGGATGGTGCGGCCGGCCGACACCTTCTTGATCAGCTGCGTCACGCGGTCCACGTCCTCGTGGCCCATGCCCTGGGTGGGCTCGTCCAGCAGCATGAGCTCGGGCTCCATGGCCAGCGTGGTGGCGATCTCCAGCGCGCGCTTGCGGCCGTAGGACAGGTTGACGGTCAGCTCATGCGCCCAGCTCTCCAGGCCCACCTCGGCCAGCAGGGCCAGGGCGCGCTCGTTGAGCTGGTCCAGCGTGCGCTCGCTCTTCCAGAAGTGGTAGGCCGTGCCCAGCTGGCGCTGCAGCGCAATGCGCACGTTTTCCAGCAGCGTCAGGTGCGGGAACACCGCCGAGATCTGGAAGGAGCGGATGATGCCGCGCCGTGCGATCTGCGCCGGGCGTTCGCGCGTGATGTCGATGCCGTTGAACAGGATGGTGCCCGAGGTGGGCTCCAGAAACTTGGTCAACAGGTTGAAACAGGTGGTCTTGCCCGCGCCGTTGGGGCC
>DNQP01000221.1:17576-17906 GCA_003500955.1 Curvibacter sp.
GCGCCGTTGGGTCCGATCAGCGCGTGGATGGAACCGCTCACCACGGACAGGTCCACCTGGCTCACGGCCGTGAATCCCTTGAACTCCTTGGTGAGCTTGTGGGTCTGCAGAATGATGTTGCTCATTGGAGCGCGAGCATAGGCCCAACCACCGGATGGACCTAGGGTGTTACCCCCTATGCATTAATACCTACCTGAAAACCCATAAGGCCCGGGGGTATAGGGGCCAGCTTACCCGGTGTCGGGGGCCTCACTGCCGCGGCGCCACCCGCGCCTCCAGCGGCGCGGGCTGGTAGTCCGGGCGGATCCGGCAGCCTGGGCCAAAGCTGGC
>DNQP01000221.1:18231-18864 GCA_003500955.1 Curvibacter sp.
TCGGCGCGCTGGCAGCCCGCTGCCACACTGGCCGGCGTGGGCTTCTCGCCCTTTTCCACCCAACCCAGCAGCGCGTCGAACAGCGCCACATAGGTCGGGTCGCTCAGGTAGCTGTGCTCGCTGTGGTCGCTGTAGACCTGCACCAGGCGGGCACCATTGCCCGCGCGCTCGAAGGTCTGGCGCAGGGCGCTCTCCAGCTCCACAAAGGCCGTGGCGTCGTGGATGCCGTGCACCGTGAGCACCGGCACGCCGATGCGGCCCGTCAGGTCCGTGTCGTCGGCAAAACGCGCCACGGCGGCCGGGTCGGCGCGGTAGCGCAGCACGGCGGCGTTGAGCGCCGCATCATCCGCCGAGCCCTGGTAACGCACGGCCTCGTTGCGGAAGGGGTTGCGCCCCTGGGTGCGGTTCTGGGCGATGTCCTGGAAGTGCCAGGTAGCCCAGGCCAGATGCGCGGCCACCGAAGACTCGGGGATCTTGATCACGTCCACGATGGTCTTGAGCTTGCGCGCCTGCTCGGGCGTGCGCTGGGCCGCGGGCTTGCGCGTGGCCAGGCACTCTTCCACCCGCGCGTTGAGCTCGGCGCGCGTCAGCTTGCTGTCGGCCGGCAGGCCCATCCACAGCGGGTATGGCGGC
>DNQP01000221.1:19165-36617 GCA_003500955.1 Curvibacter sp.
CCCATCCACAGCGGGTATGGCGGCTCGTCGCTACGCGGGTGGTTGTTGCACAGGTACTGGTAGACGACGCGCAGATCTAGCCGGAAGTCGTAGGATCGGGTGCCGCCGGCCACCACGCCGCTGCTCAGCAGCACCGCGTCATAGGGCGAACGCATGCCCGGGCCGGCGTACATCTCCGCCGCCTTGGCCGCCACATTGGCGCCCCAGGACTGGCCGTGCAGCAGCGTGCGTGTGGGCTGGCCCACATGCTGCACAAAGATGCGGCGCACGCGCTCCGTGTCCTCGGCCGCGCTGCGCACGGCCACCCCGCCCTGGCGGAAGACCGAGCCCGCCCAGGCGTAGCCCGCACGTACCGTGATGGCCCAGCGTTCGATGTCCTCGTCCGCGCGGCTGGCCTTGGGCTCGCCCAGCGTGGGGCCGCCGTGGGCGTGCACCACCAGCATCTTGTTCCACTGCGCGGGTATGACGATGAGGTAATGGGCATTGGCCGAGTCCTGGCCGCGCAGGCAGCGTGCGCCGTCGGGTGTGCCCTTCGGGCAGGCGGCGGCCTGGGGCGCGGCTTCGGGTGGGGCAGCAGAGGTGCCGGGGTTCTGGGCGCAGCCGGCCAGGGCGGCCAGCAGCAGGGGCAGCGCCACGCGCTGCCAGGTGGGGAAGGTCATGCCTTGTCTCCGTTGTTGTTGTGGGGTGGGGCGATGCTAGAGGGGCAGGCTGTAAAAAGCAAATTGACAGAAGCCGACGGATGGTGCGCGCGGGGCGTTGCTGCTAGGGCTGGGTGCTCAGCAAGTGTGCGGCCTGAGTTCATGTGCCTTAGTTCCAGGCGTATGAACCGTTGGAGGTTAATGGCCAGATACAGAAGTATTGAGGTGACTCAACAGCGAGCACAAGCAACTCGCTTCTAGCATCAATCAAACCCCTTCAAGCATTTGCCACACGCGAAAGTAGTCCGCACCGCGCTGGGGGCCGAGGGCGTTTGACCATAGTTGTGCTCCGCCATCTTTCAGTGACTTTCGAGTAGCAAACGGAGTGGCTGCTGAGGTTGTGTGTTTTGCGAGAGCAATTGCCGCATTTCTTGGAACACCTGCTGAGCGAAGCGCAATTTGCTTACTGTCCCAAACTCCATATAGAACCATGGATGGAATATTGACCACAGATTTTCTAAGCTCATCAGGCAACTCCTCAAGGCCTTCCCCGATCTTCATAGCAAGCACGGATGAGAGGCCCCAAGCGGCCGTCATGGATAGCCGCTTGAAGCTGCGGACGCACTTTGCCAGCGCGTCCTCGTCTTCAGTCCCAGTCGAAAAATAACGTGCCGACAAAACTTCTAGTGACACGCCGTGAACCCAGTCCGAGAGCATGTCGGCGATACGAGACCCGTGCCCACCACCGCTCTCTACAAGTTCATTTTTCACCTCAGGAATCGTCAATAAAACTCCCATTACATCTTGGAGCGTCTTGCTTTTTCCCGAGAAGAGTGCCGTTGGATTTACGAGGTCAGGTAGGTCACCGGCCTCGCTCAGGCGTGCGAGCGCACCACGCACGCTCTCAAAAGAAAACCCGGTGGAATCCACAAGCTTGACGACGCCCATTTGCTGTGCCATGCCTTCTGCATAGCGGCGCGTTAGCCGCAAGAGCTCATTCGCGAGGGGGACGCTTTTCTCACGGATGGACTGATAGCCAAGTGTTCCGCGCAAAACCAGTTCCACCTGATCAGCAAACTTCGAAGCGCCAACCTGTCTGAGTGTGTGGGCAATGAATTGACTAAAGTTGGACCACTCCTTCTTCCAGACCAATGCTTCTAGGCCTTTGTCTGCTGCCAGTGTGTTCAGGTCATCAACCATGCCCAATAAAGTTGAGACCAAATCAGCCATCGACCGTTTAAGGAACTGCTCACACCTTTGTTTACTTTCGGCGTCTTTGGCCGCAAGAGCCACTACACCAATCGCCTCTTGATCGACTCGTCCAACGCGCCCCGCAATGTTCCAGAAGTCAGCATATGACATTGGCTGGCCATCTCGTGTTGGGGGGTATATCGAAGAAATGACAAGGTTGGCTATTGGAAAATTCACGCCTTGCGCCAGTGTTGTCGTTGCGCACAAGGCGGTGAGAGCTTGTTTCTCGAAAAGATACTCGATTGCCTGTGCCACCTCCTCAGGAAGTCCGGCGTGATGTACACCGATACCTTGCCCCAAGAGATTCTCGAGAGGGGATGAGGCTCCCAGTTCGTAGGTTGCAAACCGTGCCACGGCGCCGCAGATATCTTTGTTTTCAGCAGAAAGCTCCGAAGTCTGAGCAAGCTCTTCGGCACAGGCCCATGTTTGCGAGACTGTTCGACACAACAAGACCGTTGGCCCTCGATTCGACAAAACTTGAGCCGCAGCCGTAGATAAGCTTCCTGCGTTGGTGCTTAACTTAGATACTGTCAGACCCAGTTCGGGCGAAACCCCCTCGAGCTTCAATACATCATCGAGATGGAGGGTTGCTTTCCGAGTTGCGATAGGTTCAAAGTTCAAAAACCCAGCAGGCTCTCCGCGTTTAAACTCGGATTTATCCGGAGGCGTGACAATTCCAATGATGCGGTCATTTGGCACCCATTCCGCTTCAATGGAGTAGTCTTTAAAACTTTCATTGTCTAGCCATTGAGCAACCTGTTTTGCATTACTGATAAAGGGTGTGAGTAATAGGAATCGCGCACTCACATGTTCACGATTGACGATGGAAAGCAATAGCTCAAGCTTGATTGCGCGCTCACCCTTGGCGCCCAGCCCATGTGCCTCATCCACGACAACGAGTGCCAAACGACCTAATTGTGAAGAGAGCTCTTCCCGACGGATCAAGAGGTCTAGTTTTTCTGGCGTGCAGACCAATACATCGACTGGAGGTCCATCAACTTCGGTATCCTTCGGCGACAATGCAGATAACTCAATGGTGTCAAACTCTAGGGCTGGTGATAGCCGCTCCACACGCTTATTCAATGGCGCGAAGTCCCGCCGGAGCCTGCTTGTGACCTGATTCACAAGTGCACGTGTTGGCGCCACGTATGCAACCCACCCTCGTTCCGAACCCAAGTCATTCAAACTCTGCAGTATTCCAAACTGGGCAAGTAAAGTTTTTCCACTTGATGTCGGAAAATTAACAACAACAGAGCGGTGGACGTTCGACGCTAATCCCTGGCCTCTCAGGGCCTCTCTTTGCGGTGGGAGCAGTTGGAAAAGGGGTTGCGCAGGGCGAGAAATCAGATTTTCGGCAAATTGCCGAGTCAAGAAGTTCGCGCCGCGCGTAGCGGCCCTAAGTGAGCCGTAAGCTAAGCAGTGCGCTGTGGGGCGCAACAGGAAAATGATGTCAATGTTGAAAACATTTCCCGCTTTGTCCAATACCCCCATGACTCGATCAAAGTACATATCGAGCTGCGCATTAATGTCACCTGCCCCGTCGGCAGTTCCCCTCTCAAGGTATTCGGAAAGCCGCTCTGCGGCCGTTCCAAGGGAGTAAAACCCCATCAACTCCAAAGCGGCCTGCCGAGCGGCTGTTTTATCGTCAAGGGACTCTAGAAAGACACCCTCATAGATGACCTGTTTTGCGCGAAGCTCAGCCAATGCCATTCGAGACTGACGGACATCCTCTGTGGATCGATGACGTAATAGACCTAGCCAGCTTGTCCAAACGCTTTGCCGGGTGAATTCCAGCCAGTTGTCACTAGGTTGACATTCAACTTCTAGTGACGCAAATTCCAATAGCTTGCGCCCATCCTGAGGCACGTCCGCAAGTATGGCCAAGCTGGCGGTTCTTAACCACCAAGCCAGCTGACAGTTCTTGGTTTTTGAGGTGGATTGTGCGTCTCGAAGAAGCACGAAGGCGCGTTTCGCAGCGTCCTTCTGTGTTTGCGTGAGTCGGGTCGCTCCCTCAAGGGCATCCCAAGTCAGGAGCTCGGCAACAAGCGTTGCGTACTCATTGATGGGTTCAACCGAAATTGCGGCCCCTATGGCCGTGACTACCCGCCTGCGCATTGCTTGCACATATGCGGTTTCAATTGAGGGGAAATTGGTTGGCGAGACCACGGTATGTACTAGGTGGGTTGACAGTGTACCAACCAGTCGTCGGTCGAGAGGCCGGTGTGAAGAACATATAGCGAGCAGGGTTGCGACGTCGGTATGGCAGCCTGTAATTTGCTGGCTGGACCAGAGACATCAGACTGATTTGGTGACGTTGTTCGGACTAGGACGCCAATCAACTTGTATTTTCCAGTTGCCAGAGTTTTTAGTGCTTCTATGTGAAGCGCCTCTGCGGGCGATCCCTTCGCGCGTGCCTGAAGGTAAAACAGGAGCTGCCGTTGAATGGCGGAATCCAGTGCTAGCCGCACAAGCTGGGCTGGCATCCCTGAATCTGTATGAGTCATCACGGAAGGGGGTGCAGCTTTCTGGCCTGACGCCTTAACCTCACCGAAAATGAAATCCGCTCCTCCGGCTCCATTCGGGACATAGCCCGCAATATCCGCGCCAGGGTGACTTCCCTTGGGTGTGCGTAAATCCCGCCTTCTATTCGTCGGAAGATAAACGCCGAAGCGCTCCATCAGGAAAAGGTCTGCTATACCCTCGCCAACGTCTCCATCGGTAGCCTGAGGCGGTGACGCTTGGACATAGGCCTCCAGCCGCGTTGTATCAAAGCCATCGCTCCTGATGGCGGTAATGGTGTCCAGAAAATCCAGCTTCATTGGCTGGTCGTAAACTCGTTTGGCGACATCGCCTTTTATCCATTGCTGGCATGCTGTTTCGTCTGTGACGGTAAATGCGGAGCAGGCAATGTGGCCATTGCTGAACTGATAGGTCGGCGTGGGCGAAAAAGGGATGGGCATGTCCGGAGTAGGACTCATTAACTGTGGTTCTGAGTGCAGTAAGAATATGCCTATCCATTCTTATGGGTTTGCAGGATATGTCTATCCCCCATTTGGGGGATATTGAAAGTGCCCCCTATCCTGCGAAGCGGGCGTTCAATAGCGGTCGCAAACTACCGTAATGGGTTGAAAGTCGCAGTCGATCACGCAACAAAAAACCGCCCGAAGGCGGTTTTTGTTTGGCGTGCAGCGAATCAAACCAGCAGAGCATTCACCCGCTTCACATACGCCGCCGGATCCTCCGGCAGCCCACCCTCGGCCAGCAGTGCCTGGTCGTAGAGGATGTGGGCCAGGTCGTGGAAGTGCACCGACCCGTCGAGCTTTTTCACCAGCGCGTGCTCGGGGTTCACCTCGAGGATGGGTTTGCTGTCCGGGGCCTTCTGGCCGGCCTGCTTGAGCAGGCGGGCCAGCTGGTTGCTCATATCGCCTTCCTTCACCACCAGGCAGGCCGGTGAATCGACCAGGCGGGTGGTGACACGCACGTCCTCGGCCTTGTCCTTGAGGGCTTCCTTGAGCTTGGCGAGCACGGGCTTGAAGGCTTCGGCGGCTTCCTCGGCGGCCTTTTTCTCGGTCTCGTCCTGCAGCTTGCCCAGGTCCACGGCGCCCTTGGCCACGCTCTGCAGCGGGGTGCCGTCAAATTCCGTCAGGTAGCTCAGGGCCCACTCGTCTACGCGCTCGGTCATGAGCAGCACCTCGATGCCCTTCTTCTTGAAGACTTCGATCTGCGGGCTGTTCTTGGCGGCGGCCAGGGTGTCGGCGGTGATGTAGTAGATGGCCTCCTGGCCTTCCTTCATGCGGGTCTTGTAGTCGGCCAGGGACACGTTGGCCGTGTCGCTGGTGGTGCTGGCAAAACGCAGCAGCTTGGCCAGGCGCTCGCGGTTGCCGAAGTCTTCGCCCAGGCCTTCCTTGAGCACGGTGCCGAACTCGGCCCAGAACTTGCTGTACTTGCCGGCGTCGGCCTTGTCTTCCTCGCTGGCGTCGGCGGCGGGCACGTCGGCCTTGGCCAGGTTCTCCAGCAGGGTGAGCACGCGCTTGGTGTTGCCGTCACGGATGGCGCGCACGTCGCGGCTTTCCTGCAGCAGCTCGCGGCTCACGTTGAGCGGCAGGTCGGCGCTGTCCACCACGCCCTTGACGAAGCGCAGGTAGCTGGGCAGCAGGGCCTCGGCCTCGTCCATGATGAAGACGCGCTTCACATAGAGCTTGAGGCCGCCCTTCTTGTCGCGGTTCCACAGGTCATAGGGGGCCTTGGCCGGCACGTAGAGCAGCTGGGTGTATTCGGTGCTGCCTTCCACGCGGTTGTGGCTCCAGGCCAGCGGGGCTTCGTAGTCGTGGCTGATGCCCTGGTAGAAGCTCTCGTACTCTTCCTTGCTGATGTCTTTCTTGGCGCGGGTCCACAGGGCGCTGGCCTTGTTGACGGTTTCCCACTCGTCGGTGGTGACCATCTCGCCGGGCTTGCCCTCTTCCTCGCTTTCCCTCCACTCTTCCTTGCGCATCTGGATGGGCAGGGCGATGTGGTCGGAGTACTTGCCGATGATCTGCTTGATCTTCCAGGTGTTGAGGTACTCGTCGGCGTCTTCGCGCAGGTGCAGGATGACGCTGGTGCCACGTTCAGGCCGCGTCATGGTCTCCACCTCGAAGTCACCGGTGCCGCCGCTGATCCAGCGCACGCCTTCCTCGGGCTTGAGGCCGGCGCGGCGCGATTCCACGGTGATCTTGTCGGCCACGATGAAGCCGGAATAGAAGCCCACGCCGAACTGGCCGATGAGCTGGCCCTGTTCCTTGGCGTCGGCCTGCTTGTCGGCGCCCAGCTTGCTCATGAAGTCCTTGGTGCCGCTCTTGGCAATGGTGCCCAGGTGGTCGATGGCTTCCTGCGCGCTCATGCCGATGCCGTTGTCGCTGATGGTCAGCGTGCGGGCCTTCTTGTCCAGCGCGATGCGCACGCGCAGCTCGGGTGCGTCTTCGTAGAGGGCGCTGTTGTTCAGAGCTTCGTAACGCAGCTTGTCGCAGGCGTCGGAAGCGTTGGAGACCAGTTCGCGGACGAAGATCTCCTTGTTGGAATACAGCGAATGGGTGACCAGGTGCAGCAGCTGGGCCACTTCGGCCTGGAAGGCATGGGTTTGTTTGCTCATGGCTGGAGATGACAGTACAAAACAAGGAGCCGGCAGCGCCGGCAAAACCGGGAATTATGGGCGGGGGCCGGGGTTTCAAGCCCCGGGGCAGGGGCGTCAGAACTTCTCGTGCGGCGCAAGGTAGCGCCACTGGCCCACGGGCAGGTTGCCCAGCATGACGCGGCCGATGCGCACGCGCTTGAGGCCCACGACCTTGAGGCCCACCAGTTCACACATGCGGCGGATCTGCCGCTTCTTGCCTTCGGTCAGCACAAAGCGCAGCTGCTCGGGGTTCTCCCAGTCCACCTTGGCGGGCTTGAGGGCCTGGCCGTCCAGGCTCAGGCCGTGGCGCAGCCGGGCCAATTGGCTGGGCGGGAAGACGGCCTGCACATTGGTAGAGACGGGGTCGTGCTCGTGGATGGTCTGCAGTTCGGTGGGCGCGCTGGCTGCGGCCGGAGTGCCCAGGTAGACCACGCGCACCAGGTATTCCTTTTCCATCGTCGAGTCTTCGCCGATCAGCTGGCGCGCCACGCGGCCGTCCTGCGTGAGGACCAGCAGGCCGGTGGAATCGATGTCGAGCCGGCCCGAGGGGGCCAAGCCCTTGAGCTGGCTGCCGTTGAAGCGGATGGGCGCGCGGTCTTCGCGCCAGCGGTTCTGCGCCTGCACCAGCACCACGGCGGGCTCGTGCCCGTCCTCGGCCTGGCCGCTGACGTAGCCTATGGGTTTGTTGAGCAGGATGGTGACCTGCGTGGCCTGCTGGTTCTGGGCCTGCTTGTCGATCTCGATGCGGTCGGTGGGCCCCACCTGCTGGCCCATCTCGGCGACTTTGCCGTTGACCTTGACCCAGCCGTTCTCCACCCAGGCGTCGGCCTCACGGCGCGAGCACAGGCCGAGCTCGGCCATGCGCTTGTTGATGCGGCTGGTGGCACTGCTGCCGGCGGGCGCGCCCGGCTTGGGCGCAGCCGCGCCTTCGGGGCGCGGCGCACGGCGCAGGGGGCCGGCGGGCTTGCCGGGGGGGAAGTCGTTGCTCATGGGGCGCCCATTTTAGGCGTCCATCTCTCTCCGCTCCGCCTGAGCCTGTCAAAGGCTGCGTTTCGACAGGCTCAACGCGAACGGATGGACTCAGGGTTGTTTACCGAAATGTGCGAGGAAGTGCGCCATGTCATCAAGCTGGGCGTTGCTGAAACCGCGCAGCGCATTGGTCATGACGGTGTCGCGGCCTGGGCCGGGCTTGTCGCGGTATTCGAGCATGACCTCGCGCAGAAAAGTTTCGTGCTGGCCGGCCAGGCGCGGGATCTGGTCGCGGCCTTGGTAGGTTGGCAGGTGGCAGCTGCCGCACAGGCTGGTGGCGGCCAGCTCCTTGCCGCGCTGGTAGCGCGCCACGTCTACGGAACCGGGCATGGGCGCGGGCGTCTGTGCGGCGTAGTACTTGGCGAGTTCGATCAAGGCGGCGTCGTCCAGGCCGTCGAGCACGCCCTTCATGGGCGGGATGTCGCGCAGCCCTTCGCGGATGAGAACGAGCTGGTTCTCCATGAAGATGCGCGGCTGCCCAGCGAGCGAGGGGAATTGCGGGATCTGCGAGTTGCCTTGCGGCCCGTGGCAGGAGGCACAGAGCTCCAGACGCGGGGGCTGCTGGGCCGTGGCGCACACGCTGGCGGTGAACAGCAGGGCGGCGAGCAAGGTGTGGAGAAAGGTCTTCATGATGAGGGTCTGTCAGGAAAAAAAGCAGGGCCCGCGAGGGCCCTGCTTGTGCTTGGCAAGCGCCGTGGCTTACTTGGCGTAGGACACGCGATAGATCGCGCCGGTCTGCTCGTCGGAGACCAGCAGCGCGCCGTCGGGCATCTGCAGGAAGTAGGTCGGACGGCCCCAGAAGGTGTTGGCGGCGGGGTCGGCGAAGCCGGTCATGAAGGGCGTGACGGTGGCGCCGCTGCCGTCCGGGTTGGCGGTGACGGCCACCACGTCGAAGCCGAACTTGGTGCTGCGGTTCCACGAGCCCTTGCGTGCCAGGAAGATGGCGTTCTTGAACACCGGCGGGAACATGTCGCCGGTGTAGAAGTGCACGCCCATGGCCGCGGCGTGCGGGCCCACGGTGGTGACGGGCAGGGTCACGCCCTCACAGGGGTTGGCCTTCTTCACGTCCGGATCGGCCACGCCCTTGGCATGGCAGTAGGGGAAGCCGAAGAAGGGCGTGCCACCCATGCCCAGCTTCCACCAGCTCGGCTTGGGCAGGCGGTTGAGTTCGTCCTCGGGGGTGTCGTCACCCATCCAGTCGCGGCCGTGGTCGCTGAACCAGAGTTCGCCGGTGACGGGGTGGAAGTCGAAGCCCACGGTGTTGCGCACGCCGGTGGCGATGACTTCCATGCCCGAGCCGTCGGCGTTGTAGCGGCGGATCTGGGCGTATTCATCGGTGGGCAGCGTGCAGATATTGCACGGTGCGCCGAAGGGCACGTAGAGCTTGCCGTCTGGCCCGAAGCGGATGTACTTCCAGTTGTGGTGCTCCAGCGGGGGCAGCTTGAAGGCAGCCGTCATGTCCACGGGCGCCACGTTGGGGTTCTTTTCGATGCCGTCGTAGCGCAGCACCTTGTCGATGGCCATCACGTAGAGATTGCCGTTGTGGAGGGTGGCGGCGGGCTGCTTGAGCTTGTCGACCACCACGCGGCTGGTGCGCTCCTTGCCGTTGTCGGTGATTTCGTAGACACGGCCCAGGCCGCGCGTACCGCCGTAGATCTTGCCGCTCTCGCCGCGGCTGATGGCGCGGATGCCGGGCGTGCCGGTGGACCAGACCTCGACCTTGAAGCCCGGGGGCAGGCGCAGCTTGTCCAGCGGGATTTCGGCCGCGGTGGTCACGGTGTTCTTGCCCGGCAGCGGAGCCAGCGTGGAGCTGGCCTGGCTGGCGGCCATGCCCTGCTTCCAGGCGGGCTGGCCTGCGGCCACGGCGCCTGCCGAGGGGGTGGTCGTCACCGCAGATTGCGGCGGGGTGGACTGGCAGCCAGCCAGCAGCGCGGCGAGCAGCACGCCTGCCAAGGGAATGAACTTGCGCATGTGTATCTCCGGAGAAGTTCTCGTTGATTTAAACCGACCGATCGTAGGCATGGTGCACATTGGTTCATCTAGGGTTTCCACGGAGAGTTCATGCGCTGCGCACACTAAGCGATATAAGAAATATTGATGGGCGTGGCGCCGAAGATCGGTGTGCTGTGCTTTGGTGTTGATTGGTCGATGCGCCGTCTTGCGCCGAGTGTTCCAAATCGAGACACAACAGCCCCACTGCCAACGTGACTTGCTTCCTGCCGCCTTGCACGACCTCCAGCGTGTGGGCTTAATCAGCAGACCGGTGCGCCGGGTGGCGCGCCGGACAGACCTAGAAAACCAGAGGAGCAAACATGATCACACGTAAGCTGGGCCTGGCCCTGCTCGCGGCGGGCTTCGCCGCCGCGGCCGCAGCGCAATCGGGCCGGGACAATCTGTCCACGCTCAAGCAGATGAAGGTGGCCTCCACCGATCTGAACATCCCGGTCGTGCCGCAGGAAGGGCGCAACGCCGACGCGATCCGCGCCAACCTGAAGAACGTCAAGCTGCCGCCGGGCTTCAAGATCGAGCTCTATGCGGTGGTGCCCGATGCGCGCCACATGGCCGTCGCACCGTCCACCAACATGCTCTTCGTGGGCACACGCAAGACGCGCGTGTGGGCCGTGACCGACCGCAACGGTGATGGCGCGGCCGACGAGGTCAAGGCCTTTGCGCCCTCGCTGAACTTCAAGGTGCCCAACGGCGTGTGCTGGACCAAGGACGGTTTCCTGATCGTGGTGGAGCACAACCGCGTGCTCAACTTCCCGGCGGCCGAGTTCTTCTACGAGGGCCCGGACGTGGCGGTGATCGAAGTGGTGCCGCAGGGCAAGCTGATCCCCGAGGACGAGGAGTCCTTCAACCACGGCGCGCGCACCTGCCGCGTCAGCGACGACGGCCGCCTCTACATCACCCTGGGCCAGCCCTACAACGTGCAGCCCAAGGAGAAGGTGGCGCTGTACGAGAAGATCGGCATCGGCGGCATGATCGCGCTGGACCCGTTTGACGGCTCCAAGCGCGAGGTGGTGGCTGTGGGCGTGCGCAACTCGGTGGGCATGGACATCAACCCGCGCGACAAGACCGTGTGGTTCACCGACAACCAGACCGACGGCATGGGCGACGACATCCCGCCGGGCGAGCTCAACCGCATCACGCAAAAGGGCGGCGAGCACTTCGGCTACCCCTACATCCACGGCAACAACATCCAGATCGCCGGCACCGCGGCCGCGCCCGATCTCAAGGACATGAAGGCCCCGGCCAAGTGGACCAAGCCGCAGGTGGAGTTCCCCGCGCACCAGGCGCAGCTGGGCATGACCTTCTACAACGGCAAGATGTTCCCGGCCAAGTACCAGGGCGGGGTCTTCGTGGCCGCGCACGGCTCGTGGAACCGCAGCAAGCCCAGCGGCGCGCTGATCGACTTCGTGGCGATCAAGCCCGATGGCACGGCCGGCAAGCACGAGGTCTTTGCCGAGGGCTGGCTGGACGCCAACGGCGTCTACAAGGGCCGCCCGGTGGACGTGGCCGTGATGAAGGACGGCTCGCTGCTGATCTCGGATGACTATGTGGGCGCGATCTACCGCGTGACGTACAGCAACTGAGCGGTCTGAGCCGATGCGACGGAGGTCGTGACGATCTCCGTCGCTTTTTTTGAGAGGGAGGTTTGCGTGAAGCAACGCATGATGATGGCCGGCCTGTGGGCTGGCCTGGGTTGGGCCCTGGCGACGACGGCGCACGCCGATGCGGTGGCCGGCAAGATGCGCGCGGCCACGGCCTGCGCGGTCTGCCATGGGCCGCAAGGCCTGTCCATGCAGCCCAACGTGCCGCACCTGGCCGGGCAGCCCGAGATCTACCTGGTGGAGCAGCTGCGCAACTACCGCAGCGGCAAGCGCCACCACGAGGTGATGAGCGTGATCGCCAAGCCGCTGAGTGACCAGGACATCGACAACCTGGCGCGCTGGTACGCCTCGTTGCAGCTGTCGGTGCAGGAGCCCTGAGGCCGCCGGGCTGCGAACGCCCGGTCTTCGCTCACTTGCGCGTGAGGATCCAGCGCGCCAACGTCAGCGCTTCGGCTTCGCTGACCTGGGGCTGGGCCGGCATGGGGACCTGGCCCCAGACGCCGACGCTGCCCTCGCGCACCTTGCGGGCGAGTTTTTCGTCCATGCCTTGCTCGTCAGCGTATTTGGTGGCGATGCTCTTGAACGAGGGGCCGAGGTGGTTTCTGTCGACCCGATGGCAGGCAAAACAGTTCTTGGTCTTGTACAACTCGTCCTCGTCAGCCAGTGCCTGGCCAGCGGGCGCCAGCAGCCCCAAGGCGATGAGGGTGCAGATGGATGCAAACTTCACGGGATCTCCTCTGATTCCAAAAAGCGTGGGAGCCCCGGGGCTCCCACGCGTCACGCGCACAGGTTCAAGGCTGGCGCATCAGTTCGGCGTCAGCCGCGCGATCGAGCCCTCGTCGGTGGCCACGTACAGGCTGCCGTCCGGGCCCTGGACCAGGGAGCGGAAGCGCGCGGCCGGCATGGGCAGGTTGACCGTGGTGCGCTTCGCAGACTGGCCGTCCGCCGCGATGTCCAGGATGTCGATGCGGTTGCCCACGGGCGTGCCGTGGATGCCGATGCCGCCAAAGCCCACCGCGAGTTTTCCGTTCCAGCCCTTCCACTGCGGACCGGCCAGGAAGGTGGTGCCGAACATGCCCTGCGACAGGCCATCGTTGTTCCACGCGGGGCGCATGGCGTTCGGATAGGTCTTGGTGTCCGTCATGGGCATGAAGGCCGCGCGTTCCTTCGGGTCCATCGCGCCCATCTGGTTCGGGCTGTAGCCGCAGTAGTTGTCCGGGCAGGCACCGCGGCCACCCACATTGGGACGCGGATCCCAGCCGGCATTGCCGCCAGGCACCAGCGCGGTGACCTCGTCGCTGTGCCAGGGGCCGTTCTCGGCCGTGTAGGGCTGGTTGGTTCCGGGACGGAAGGTGATGCCCTGCGGGTTGCGATGGCCGTAGGTGTAGATGCGCGGATCGAAGCCGGCCGGTGCGCCGTTGCCCGGCGCGGCCTTGCCGTCGCGGTCGATGCGCAGCACCTTGCCGCCGATGAGCGTGGGGCTTTGCGGTACGACGCCGTTGTGGGTGTCGCCCGTGGTCACGTAGAGGTAGCCATCACCGGGGCTGAAGCGGATGCGACCGCCGTTGTGCGCGCCCGGCCCGCCGAAGGGGTGGTCACTGGCGCGCGGCTTGTAGGGGATGTCGGTCACGATGTCGGTGCGCTCCGCCACCGCGGTCAGCGTGTCGTTGAGGCGCAGCCGCAACACGCGGTTCGTCCCGGGCGCGGTCATGCTCGAAGACGAGTAGACATAGACCGTGCGGTTGTTCTGGAAGTTGGGATCGGCGGCCACCCCGGCCATGCCCGCCTGGCCTTCGCAGAACAGGTCATTGGCCGTGGAGCCGTAGCCCTTGGCATCCTTCATGCCCAGGATCTTGGACACGTTGCCATTGGCTCGTCGCACCGAGAGACCCAGACACTTCTCGGTGTAGAACATGGTGCCGTCGGACAGGAAGGCCATGTCCCAAGGGCTGTCGAGCTTGTCCAGCACCGGGCTGTAGGTCAGCCGAGGGCCCTCGGGGACGCTGGTGGTGGTGGTGGCGCAGCCCGCGAACAAGGCGGGTATGGCCGCAAGAAGAAGTAACCGCTTCATCGCTTGTCTCCTGGTTGGTTTGATTTGGTTTGGCTTGCCGCTCTCTCGTCTGAAGAGGGCGTTCTCTCTCATGAGATGGGAGAACGCATTTCATGATAGGTGCGCGCATGGGGGTGTCAAGCGCAGAACAAAAGGCCGGCTGGCAACAGTGCCAATTTCGCGGGCGCGCCGAGTGCGGCGTTTTCGCGCATGATGCGCGACGGCCTGGAGCGTGATGCATGTCACCCGCCGGCCGCCCGGCCCCGCGTCGGGAACAGAACAAAACGAGGAGACTGAACCGTGAGAAAAAAGACCATCGCCCTGGTCGTGGCGACCCTGGGCGCTGCGCCGTTGTCCGCACAGACGCTGGAAGATGTCGTCATCTCGGCTTCGCGCGCCCAGCAGCGCAGCTTTGATGCGCCGGCGTCCATCGAGTCGGTGGAGCGCGAGACCATCCAGAGTGCGGGCCCGCAGGTCAATCTGTCGGAGTCGCTGACCCGTGTGCCCGGCCTGACCATCCTGAACCGGCAGAACTACGCGCAGGACCTGCAGGTGTCGATCCGCGGCTTCGGGGCACGCTCGGCCTTCGGCATCCGCGGCATCCGCCTGCTGATCGACGGCATTCCGGCCACCACACCTGACGGGCAGGGTCAGGGATCGTCCATCGCGCTCACGTCCACCGAGCGCATCGAGGTGCTGCGCGGGCCGCTGGCGCTGATGTACGGCAACTCGGCCGGCGGCGTGATCCAGGCCTGGACGCGCGAGGCGCCCGAGGTGCCCGAGTTCAGCGTGCAGGGCTATGTGGGTTCTTACGGCCTGCGGCGCAGCGACGTGCAGATGGCCGGCCGCGTGGGCACGGTGGGCCTGGTGGCCGACTACAGCACCTTGAGCACCGACGGCTACCGCGACAACAGCGCCACCGAGCGCAAGCAGTTCAACAGCAAGATCAGCTTCGGACCCGATGCGGGCACGCGTGTGAACCTGGTGTTCAACCACTTCGACATGCCGTTGGCGCAGGACCCGGTGGGGCTACGCGCGGATCAGCTGGCGGCAAACCCGCAGCAGGCGGGGACCAATGCGGTCAGCGCGCGTCTGCGCAAGATCACGAGCCAGAGCCAGGCGGGCAGCTCCGTGACGCATGCCCTGGATGCCAACCGCTCTGTGACCGCCCGGCTTTACTACGGCACACGGGAGAACTTGCAGTACCTGCCCACCAATTGGGTGGGCTTGAACCGTGATTACTATGGCGCTGGCCTGCAGTACAACGTGCAGACACGATGGGGTGATCGGCCCGTGAACTGGGTGGCCGGTTATGAGTACGACTACTCCACGGAGCGTCGCCAATCCGGTGGTGTGAGCGGCGGCGAAAAGAGCGGTGCGATCACCCGCAACGAGGACAACCGTGCACGCAACAGCGATGCGTTTGGCCAAGCCACGGTGTTGATGGCAGAGCGTTGGTCGGCCACGGCGGGACTGCGGGCCAGCACCGTGCGTATCGCCAGCGAAGATTACTTCCTCAGCAACGGCAACGGCTCGGGTGATGTGCGCTACAGCGCGACCAATCCGGTGCTGGGTTTGACCTGGCATGCGCTCGATACGCTCAACGTCTATGCCAACTACGGCAAGGGTTTCGAGACGCCGACGCTGGTGGAGGTGGCCTATACCGGAACAGGCGCACCCAACTTCAATCCCAACATCAACGCGGCACGCAGCCAGCACTACGAGCTGGGCAGCAAGTGGGTGCCCAATCCACGCTCGCGCGTGGACTTCACGCTGTTCCGCATTCAGACCACCGATGAGATCGTGGTTGCGGTCAGCAGCGGCGGCAGCACCGCCTACAAGAACGCCCCTGGAACCACCCGCACCGGCTGGGAGCTGGGCGGGCGGACCTTGCTGAGCCCGAACTGGCGAGCCCAGCTCTCGGCTTCCTCGGTCGATGCGCAGTTCACGCAAACGTTTGTGAGCAATGGCGCGACGGTGAACGAGGGCAACCGTATGCCTGGCATTCCCCAGAACTTCCTGTTCTCGGAACTCTTGTGGTCGTCCCGGGCGCTCGACACGGCACCGCGTGCCGCGCGCCTGGGCACGCAGGCCGGTGTGGAGCTGGTGCGTGCGGGCCGCCTGTATGCCAACGACACCAACACCGCCAGCGCCGATGGCTACGCCATCGCCCATCTCAAGGCCAGCCACGGCTGGGCGGTGGGCCAGGGCAACCTCACCGCCTATGCGCGCATCGACAACGTGGGCGACAAGGCCTATGTGGGCTCGGTCATCGTGAACCAGGCGGCGAGCCAGTTCTACGAGCCCGCACCGGGCCGCAACTGGACGCTGGGGGCGCGGCTGAACGTGCCCTTGTGATCAGAGCACGCGCAGCTGGCGCAGGCCGTTGAGGTCGAGCACGCGCAGGCCGCCGTATTCGACCTTGATGAGCTTGAGCTCCTCCAGCGTGGCCAGGGCTTCGTTGACGCGCTGGCGTGACAGGCCCACGAGATAGGCCAGCTCCTGCTGGGTGATGCGCAGCATCTCGCCCACGCCGGGGTAGAGCACGGGGTTGAAGAGCGCGGCCAGGCTGCGCGCGACGCGCAGGTCCGGGCTGTTAAGGCGGTCAATCTCGCGCGCGGCGATGAACTGGCCCAGGCGCTCGTTGAGCTGGTTCATCACGAAGCGGTTGAAGCCGATGGACTGGTCCAGCAGGCGGTGGAAGCTGTCCACGGGCAGGCCGGCCACCAGGCTTTTGCGCAGTGCCTGGATGTTGTAGCGGTAGGCCTCGCGCTTGAGCACCGTGCCCTCGCCGAACCAGCCGCCGGGCGGCACACCGGTGAAGGTCAGGGACTGCCCGTCGGGATTCCCGGCGCTCATCTTGAGCAGACCGTCGACCACGCCGAACCAGTAGGTCACGGGCCGGCCCACGCGGCAGACCAGATCGCCGGGCAACGCTTCGCCGATCTGCAGCTCGCTCACGGCGTAGGCGCGTTCCTCGGCGGTAAGCCGCGGCAGCCAGGGGATGCCCGCAAGCTCGGATTCGGTCAGGGCGCGGCGGCGTTGGTGCAGGCTGGATTCGGTTGTCATGGACAGGCGTGGACTGGGCGAGGCAGGGCGGGTAAGTCCCAGCTAGGGATTGCCCTGAATTGTCGTCGCAACGACAACACAACGTCAAACTCCGTCCTACCATGAACTGCAAGCGCCATGCGATATGGCAGGCCGAGTCCAGAAGGAAACAGGATGCAGACGACTTTTCCGCGACTGATGATGCAGCACGCAGCCCAGCGCCCCGCAGCGCCGGCCTTGCGCGAGAAGGAATACGGCATCTGGCAGACCTGGAGCTGGGCGCGTGCAGCCGAGGACGTGAAGCTCATGAGCTGCGGCCTGGCGGCGCTGGGTTTCGAGCCGGGCCAGAACCTGGCCATCGTGGGGGACAACCGGCCGCATCTCTACATGGCCTTCATCGCGGCGCAGAGCCTGCGCGGCGTGCCCGTGCCCATGTACCAGGACGCGATCGCCAGCGAGATGGCCTTCGTGCTGCAGGACGCCGAGATCCAGTTCGCCTTTGCCGAGAACCAGGAGCAGGTGGACAAGCTGCTGGAGCTGCGCGAGAGCGTCCCGGGCCTGCTCAAGCACATCATCTACGACGACCCGCGCGGCCTGCGCAACTACAGCCACGAGGGGCTGATCAGCATCGAGCGCCTGTTCGAGTTCGGCCGCCAATACGCGCAACAGCACCCGC
>DNQP01000094.1 GCA_003500955.1 Curvibacter sp.
CCGCAAGGGCGCCACCCCACCCCCCCAACCGAGAGAAGGAACCCAACCATGGACGCCATGAACCCCGACACCCCGGCCCAGCCGACCATGGCTGGCCAGGAAACCCCGCCGGACGCTGGCATGGGCAGCTACACGATCTGCATCAAGGTCGAAGGCGGCCAGCTCAGCGTGGGCGTGGACAAGGCAGCGGCCGCCCCCATGGGTGACGGCATGGAAGGCATGGCCGAGACGGCCGAATACGCGCCGGCCGGCAGCATCAAGGAAGCCCTGACCATGGCGCTCGAGATCTACCGCAACGACGGCGGCATGCCGGACGAGGCCGTGGGCGACGCCGAGTTCAACAGTGGTTTCAGCCGCCGGGAGCCGATGTAATGCCCAAGGCCATCCTTACCCTGGACGACCACGAAGACGGCCAGATGTCCCTCACGCTGTTCCTGGAAGGCGGATTCCAGGTCGACAGCAATGCCCACCAGGGCGCCAACCTGATCCTCCAGTACCTGCAGGAACTCGGCAGCGTGCAGTCGGCCAGCGAGATCCGGGAACTCACTGGCGAAGAAGCCGCCGCCGTCATCGCCCAGGCCCAGGGCGCCCAGAACATCGCCATGGGCCTGCCCGAGCCCCTGGATGCCGCGGTGGCCCCGCAGGGCAGCCAGCACTGATCCCCCCACACCCAGAAGGAACCACCCCATGAGCCAAGAACTCCGCCACGAGGTCACCATGGTCGTCAACGGCGAAAGCCGCAAGGTCATGGTGGACTCCGATCCCCAGCCAGCCGCCCAGGCCCAGGCCCAAG
Source organism: Curvibacter sp. (assembly GCA_003500955.1). GTDB lineage: Bacteria > Pseudomonadota > Gammaproteobacteria > Burkholderiales > Burkholderiaceae_C > Hylemonella. The sequence goes on from DNQP01000094.1 coordinate 794, forward strand.
AACCCAAAGCCGCCGCCCCCAAGCCGGCCGCCAAGAAGACCGCCACCGCCAAGCCCACCCTGCTGCAACGCGCCAAAGCCGCCGTCACCGGGAAGGGCAAGAAGGCCTGATCGTGATCCGCTTCCGCCACAAGGGGTGCCAGTCCGAGGCATTCAGTCACCTCGGTGATGCTTCAACTGGTACGCCCGATCAAACCCATTCAGCAGCGCTGAAAACCAAGGATCGTCACGGCAGGTATCCGAAATGCCCAGACTGCGGCTTCTTCCTCTGGTTGCTGGAGGAATCCGGCTGGGAAGTGATCCCCGAGCCCGTGGAGGCCTGAGCATGGCCACTGCCAAGAAGGCGCCTGCCACCAAGAAGAATAAGCCGAAGGCCGGAACCTCCAAGGAAGCCGCAGAGCAGCGCAAGCGCCTGTTCGTCGAGGCCTACATCTCCAACGGTGGCAACGGCAAACAGGCAGCCATCGCAGCAGGCTTTGCCCCCAAGGCAGCTGCACAGCAGGCTTCGCGGCTGTTAACGGATGCGAATGTTTCGCATTTGATCAGGGAACGGTCGCAGAAACTGGCTCAGAAAATGGAGCTGACGACCGAGCGTACCCTGCGTGAAGTCGCCCGGCTGGCCTACTTTGACCCGCGCAAGCTGCTGGACAACACCGGGCGCCCGAAGCCCCTGCACGAGCTGGACGACGACACCGCGGCTGCTGTTGCCGGTATCGACGTCGAGGACAAGCTCAATCCGCCGGATCCTGGCTGCAAGGAGCGCACGTCTTCCATCGTGCTCAAGTACCGGCTGGCGGACAAGAACGCCGCCCTGGACAAGGCCATGAAGCACCTGGGCCTGTTCAAGGAAGACAACAAGCAGAAGACCCTGCTGGAGGGCGTGGACCGCGAGACGCTGATCGCGCTCAGGGAGAAGCTGCTTGGGTCGGCCTGACCTGGCCTGGGTGGACCAGCTGCCGCCCGAGCTCAAGAAGTCGCTGCTGGCGGAGGTGATCGCCGAGCTCAACGGCAACAAGCTGGCCGACTACCGGCCCTACGCCAAGCAGATCGAGTTCCACAACGCCGGGGCCGATGAAGGGGTGCGCGAGCGCCTGCTGATGGCCGGCAACCAGCTGGGCAAGACCGTTGCCGGCAGCTTCGAGTGCGCCATGCACCTGACCGGCCGCTACCCCGAGGACTGGGACGGCGTCAGGTTCGAGCAGCCGACCACCGGATGGGCGGCATCGCTGACCAGCCAGAGCACGCGCGACACCGTGCAGCGCCTGCTGCTGGGCAAGCCAGGTGAGTGGGGCACCGGGGCAATCCCCAAGGACGCCATCGTCAGCATCAAGCGCGCCAGCCACGGCGTATCCGATGCCGTGGAATCCATCGTGGTGCGCCACGTGTCGGGAGGCCTGTCCCGGCTGACCATCAAGACCTATGACCAGGGCCGCGAGCGCTGGCAGGGCGAGACGCTGAATTTCGTGTGGTTCGACGAAGAACCGCCGCTGGACATCTACATCGAGGGCCTGACCCGCACCAACGCCACCCAAGGGATCGTCTGGCTGACCTTCACGCCGCTGCTGGGCATGTCGGACGTGGTCCGGCGCTTCCTGATCGAGAAGGTGCCTGGCACGCATATCACCGTCATGACCATCGAGGACGCCGAGCACTACACGCCGGCCCAGCGCGCGGCCATCATCGCCGGCTACCCGCCGCACGAGCGCGAGGCCCGCGCCAAGGGTATCCCGACGCTGGGAAGTGGCCGCATCTACCCGGTGCCCGAGGACATGATCCGAGAGCACGCTTTCCCCATCCCGGCGCACTGGCCCCGGATCTGCGGCCTGGACTTCGGCTGGGACCACCCGACGGCAGCCGTCTGGATCGCCATGGACCGCGACACCGACACCGTGCACGTGTACGACGCCTACCGGGTAAAGGAAGCCCCGGTGCTGATGCACGCCGCCGCCGTCAAGGCGAAAGGGCAGTGGATTCCCGTGGCCTGGCCACATGACGGCCTGCAGCACGACAAGGGCAGCGGCGAGGCCCTGGCCGATCAGTACCGCAAGCACGGCGTGAAGATGCTGCCCGACAAGGCCACGCATCCGCCTCAGCCTGGCGAGAAGGAAGGCACTGGCGGCAACGGCGTCGAGGCCGGCGTCATGGACATCCTGGACCGCATGCAGACCGGCCGCTTCAAGGTCGCGGCCCACCTGCACGACTGGTGGGAGGAGTTCCGGCTCTACCACCGCGAGGACGGAAAGATCGTCAAGGTCAACGATGACCTCATGAGCGCCACGCGCTACGCCGTGATGATGCTGCGCCACGCCAAGGTGCACACCAAGCCGCAGACCGCGCGCGTCCCTACCTTCCAGACCCGAGACCCAGCAGCCGGAATGCTGGGCTGACCCCACACACCCCATAGGAGCCAGACATGGCCACTGCCGTCCCCACCGTCAAACCCAACAACGAGCTGCCCGCCCCGAAGGGTGCCATCCTGCACGCCAGCTGGAACCTGACCACTGCCAATGCAGACGGCCGCGGCGTGCCCGTGGCTGGCTTCAAGACCTTCAACTGGCAGGCCGTCGCAGGCACCCCGGGCGGTGCCACCCTGGCCCTTGAGGGCAGCAACGACGGCACGAACTGGTATCCGCTGACCAAGGTCGGCGGCAGTACGGCAGCCACCTTGACGGCATCGGGCGGCGCCGAGACCAACGAGCACCCGCTGATCGTGCGCCCCAATCTGAGCACGCCGGGTACAGGTGCCGTCTGGACCGTCTCCCTGGTGGCTACCGCCTAACCCATGGCCTTCGAGTCCTACGATCCCGACCTGCCGGACGAGCTGCAGGGGCGGAGCGCGCCCGAGAAAACGGCAGGCGACGGCTTCGACCAGGCCGCGGAGTCCGAGCACGAGCGCCGCCAGCGCCGGCTCGACACGCTGAGCGGCATCATCAGCCGCCTGCGCGACGAGGCCATCCGGGACCGCAAGGAATCAGGCATTGAGGAGGTCTGGACGGCCTGCGAGAACGCCTACCAGTGCATTGACAGCGCCAACCCGGCCGCTGACCGCCAGAACTGGCGCAAGCCCACGGGCATCACGGGCCCGCTGACCCGGGCCCAGCAGAAGCGCGGCGACAGCAAGAGCACGGCTTTCGTGCGGCTGACCGCGCGCTACGTCGACATGGGCGCGGCAAAGATCAGCGAGATCGTCCTGCCCATCGACGACAAGGCATTCAGCTTCGACCCGACGCCGGTACCGGATCTCATCAACAAGACCCAGGACCAGACGCCGGTGGCAGGCCCCGATGGCCAGCCGCTGATGCAGCAGCCGCCACAGATGCCGGGCCAGCCGCCGCAGCCACCCAAGCCCACGACGGTCGGCGACATCATCAAGGCCGAGTTCGACAAGGCCGCGAAGGCAGCCGAGAAGGCCGAGAACCGAATCTACGACTGGTTGCTGGAAAGCCAGTACCCGAAGCAGATGCGCCGGGTCATCTTCGATTCAGCCCGTCTGGGTGTCGGCGTGCTCAAGGGCCCGGTGCCCGAGCTGCAGAAGGCCGCCAGCATCAGCGTGCAGAACGGCGTGGCCACCATGGTGGTCCAGGAGAAGGTCGCGCCGGCCGTGAAGTGGATCGACCCCTGGAACTTCTTCCCGCACGGAGCCTGCGGCGAGGACATCCACCAGGGCGACTACGTCTGCGAGCGCGACCGCATCGCCGAGGCCACGCTGCAGGCCCTCAAGGAAGAGCGAGATCAGCACACCGGCCAGCCGCTGTACATCGCCGGCCAGATCGACAAGGTCATTGCCGAGGGCCCCGGCAAGTGCCGGCTGGAGAACCAGAACCCCAACAAGCCCGTCAACGACAGCCAGTACGAGATCTGGTACTTCTACGGCACGCTCAAGCGCGACGACTTCCTGGCGCTCGAGCCCGCCGTGGGCAGCGAGGACCTGCCCGCGGACATGCAGACGGTCTACGCCATCGTGACCGTGGTCAACGACACCGTGATCCGGGCCACGCTGAACCCGATGGAGAAGACCGGTGGCTTCACCTACCGCGTGCTGCCGTGGAGCCGCCGCGCTGGTTTCTGGGCCGGCATCGGCGTGGCCGAGCAGGTCAGCCTGGCGCAGAGCATTGTCAACGCAGGCACCCGCCGCCTGCTGGACAACGCCGGCATCAGCAGCGGCGCGCAGATCGTGGTCGACCAGGGCGCCGTGGTTCCGGCTGACGGAAACTGGACCATCACGCCGGACAAGCTCTGGTACAAGGTCGAGGGCGCCGGCGGCGACGATGTCCGCAAGGCCTTCATGTCCGTGGAGTTCCCCAACCTGGGGCAGCAGATCATGGGCGTGATCCAGTACGGCTTCAAGCTGGCCGAGGAGGCCAGCAACATCCCGCTGATCAGCCAGGGCCAGACCGGCGCCCAGGACCCGCAGACCTTCGGCCAAGCAGAGCTGCAGAACACCAACGCCAACAGCCTGCTGCGCAACCTGGGCTACAACGTCGACGACTGCGTCACCGAGCCCCTGGTGAACGACCTCTACGAGTGGCTGCTGCTGGACCCCGACGTGCCGGCCGACGAGAAGGGCGACTTCAAGATCAACGCCCGCGGCTCCATCGCCATGGTCGAGAAGGCCATCCAGGAGCAGACGCTGACCGCCATGCTGGGCCTGTCGCTGAACCCGGCCTACGAGATGAACCCGGCCAAGGTAGCCGAAGAGTTCCTGCGGGCCAAGCGCATGGACCCGCGCCGTGCCCGCTACACCGACGAAGAGCTGCAGACCATGCGCAGCCAGCCGCAGCCCGAGGCGCCGGCCGTGCAGGTCGCCAAGATCCGGGCAGCCAGCGCCGAGAAGATCGAGCAGGCCCGCGGCCAAGTTGCCCTGCAGCGCGCCAAGATGGACACCGACCGCGACACGGCCTACACCCAGTCCCTGGAGCGCCGCGACGCCACCAACGCCATGACCCGCCGCGAGGAGCTCGCCATCAAGCGCGAGATCGCCTACCTGACCCTGCAGATCAACAAGGGCATCAGCGTCGAGGACAACAAGACCAAGCTGGCCGAGACGGTGATGAAGCTGCGCACGACGCGCGACCTCGCCATGGCCGGTGCCCGCGCATCGTCCATGCCCAAGCCGCCCATCGAGCCCGCTGGCCGCGCGCCGGCTGGCCAGTCCTTCCAGAAGTGAGACCAGCATGATCGAGGAACTCGTCGGCCGCGTCTTCGCCGCCCGCAACATCGCCCACCTGCAGCACCTGACCACGACCAGCTATGCCCAGCACAAGCACCTGGGCGACTTCTACGAGGACGTGGTCAAGGCCCTGGACGAGCTCGTGGAGTGCTACCAGGGCCAGCTCGCGCCCCTGGGTGACGTCGAGATCATGACGCCGGAAGTCGGTGACATCGCCGCCTACCTGCGCGAGGAGGGCGACTGGATCGAGAGCAACCGCGACGAGATCGCCGGCGACTCGCAGAGCGTGGCCAGCCTGGTCGACGCCCTGGTCTGCGTCTACACCCGCACGGTCTACAAGCTGGAGCGCCTGCAATGAACATCGTCACGCCTACGCTGACGTTCCGGCTGACCCCGGCCCAGCGCCAGAGCGACACCTGGAAGGCCCTCAAGGAGCACCTGCAGAAAGACCTGCAGCGCCTGCGCGATCGCAACGACAACGAATCCCTGACCGCAGAGCAGACCGCTGCCCTGCGCGGCCAGATCGCCCACTGCAAGGCGATGCTGGCCCTGGACAAAGACCTCCCAATCTCGCCGCCCGACTCCGAGTGAGTCGCACGGCAAATCGTGGCAGCCCACGGCTTAACACCGCCGGCTGCATGTTCGCGGCCCGCCTCGTGCGGGCTTTGTAGTAACCGGAGCATCAAATGAGTGGAGAGACGACAGTGGCAGAAGGCCAGGACAACCTGGACACCCAGCACGACGAGCGCGACGACGACTTCGACGCTGGCTTTGCAGGCACCCCCACGGAAACGCCGGGGTCGACCGCACAAGCCCAGCCCAGCGAAGGCGCAGCCGCTCAGCCCGAGGCAACCCCGAACGGTGAAGAACCGGCAGCACCCGCTGCTGAGGCTGCACCCGCCGAGACGCCCGAGTATGTGCAGATCACCCGCAACCAGTTCGACGACATCATGCGCAAGGCCTCCGAGGTGGACAACCTCAAGGCCAACCTGCAGCAGACCGCGGACAAGGTGTACGGGAAGATCGGTGGTGTCGAGCGCATCCTGAAAGACCTGCGGGAACAACCCGCTGGCCAGCCGCTGAAACTGTCCGAAGAGGATTTCGCCGAACTCAAAGCCGAGTTCCCGGATCTCGCTGCCCTGCACATCAAGGGCATGCAGCGCATGCTGGACAAGCTGCCGCTGCGAGGCGCCGCCGTCGACCCCGAGACCATCGAGAGGGTGGTCCAGGAGCGCACGGCCACGGTTCGCACGGAAGTCGTGGACAGCCGCCTGGACGAGATCGTCGACGGAGACTGGCGCGAGGAAGTCAAGAAGCCTGAATTCCATGCGTGGCTGAACAAGCAGCCCGAAGAGATCAAGGCCCTGGCCGAATCGGCGAGCCTGCGCGATGCCTCTCGCATGCTGCGCCTGTACAAGGCGCACCGCGACGCACCGCCGCCCACGCCTCAACCCACCACTCCAGCTGCCCCGGCCGCAAGCCCCACGCGAAGCCGCGTGCTCGCAGCCGCCGTCGCCCCGCGAGGGACCGTCGGCAAACCCGCAGTGAGCCCGTCGGAAGACGACGAGTTCACGGCCGGCTTCAACTACTTGAAGACCG
>DNQP01000261.1:0-845 GCA_003500955.1 Curvibacter sp.
AGGCGCGCAGGAAGGTGTCGTTCTGGAGGGGGGCAAAGCTGGAACTCATGCCCCGATTGTCGCAGGCCGGCCTAGCGTGCCAGACGCACTTCGAGGATCTCGAAGTCCAGGGCCTCGTGGTAGATCTTGGGGTCCTGCGTGGCCATGTGCAGCAGGATCTTGGGCGCCTGGTGCGCGACCAGGCGGTGTGCCAGCACACCGAAGATCACCAGGCCCAGGCCCAGCCAGCGGTAACCATAGAAGGCCATGCCGATGCCTGTGCCGATGATGGGCAGGATCAGTGCCGTCAGCAGCAGCCGGTGCTTGACGTACTTGCGCGCACGGTCCGGGTTGACGATGACGCGGAAGCGCCCGGCGGGCAGGCCGACGCGGAATTCCTCGTAGGGGACGTAGATGCCTTCGCCACCGTCGGCGCCTGCGCTGGGGGTTGTCTCGCTCATGATCTCGTTAGGGGTAGCCAGACGCTGATTCTGCACCACGGCGCCCGGGCCCCTCAGCGGTAGGTGATGGCGCAGCCGTAGGGCCGGCTGGCCGGGACGCTCAGCGGCTTGCCGGCCAGGGCCTCGGCCAGACCCTGACGCAGGTAGTTGGTGGCACGCGGGATGTCCTCAACCTTGTGGCTGGGGATGTTGTCGATGCCGCCGGCATAGAGCAGCTGGCCGCGCGGGTCGAGGATGAAGAAATGCAGCGCGGTGCGCGCGCCGAAGGCGCGGCCCAGCAGGCCTTCCTCGTCCATCAGCGCATGAGTGGGTGTGGCCTTCTGCTCGGCCAGCCAGCGCTCCATCTGCGCCGGTGTGAGGAAGTCGGCGCTGCCGTCAGCGGTGGAGTTCACGGTGAGCCAGGCC
>DNQP01000261.1:1170-1422 GCA_003500955.1 Curvibacter sp.
CCCCCAGCCGGCGCGCTTCGGCCTGCAGCGCCTGCAGATTGCCGCTGCGGTAGTGTTTCTGCACGAAGGGGCAGCCCGGGTTGGTCCACTCGAGCACCATGTGGCGGCCCCGGAAATCGGCCAGCCGCACGCGGCGGCCTTGGACATCGGTGCCCTGCAGGTCGGGTACGACCTGCCCCAGCGGCAAGGCTGCCTGCCCGACTGCGGGCCACAGGCTGCACAGGGCCAGGCCCAGAGTGTCACGCCGGCGCA
>DNQP01000261.1:1741-3645 GCA_003500955.1 Curvibacter sp.
CATCAGCGGTACTTGATGGTGCAGCCGTAAGGCCGCGTCGTGGACTGGCTCACAGGCTTGCCGGCCAGAGCTTCGCCCAGGCCCTGGCGCACGTAGTTGGTCGCGGTCCGGATGTCCTCGGCGCGGCCCGAGGGAATGCTGTCGATGCCACCGGCATAGATGAGCTTGCCCTGCGGGTCGACGATGTACATGTGCGGCGTCACGCGCGCCGCATAGGCGCGGCCGGCGGCACCGTCCTCGTCCATCAGCGTGGCCGTGGGCGCGGCCTTCTGTTCGCTCATCCAGCGGCCCAGCTGGGCCGGGTTCAGGTAGTCGCCGTGCGAGGCCTCGGTGGAATTGATCGCCAGCCAGACCACGTTCTTCGCCGCGGCCTCCTTCTGCAGGGTCTGCATATTGCCGCTGTCGTAGTGCTTGCGCACGAAGGGGCAGCCCGGGTTGTTCCATTCGAGCACCACGTGACGGCCACGGAAATCGCTCAGGCGCACGGTCTTGCCGCTGACGTCCTTGAGCGTGAAGTCCGGGGCGGCCTGGCCCACGGTGGCGGCCTGGGCGCCGGCCAGCAGGGCAGTGCCGACGATGAGGGGGGTTAGCAGTCGTTTCAGCATGGCTTCTCCTGGTCAGATGGCATTCAGGGCCTGCCGGACCTCACCGGTGCTCAGCACTTCGGAGAGCACCAGGGGCGCGCGGCCCGTGCGGTAGAACACGTATACCGGCACGCCGCTGCGGCCCAGCTGGCCCAGGGCCGCGGTGATGGCCGGGTCACGGCGCGTCCAATCGGCGCGCAGCATCACGATGCCGCGGGTGTCGAACTCGCCCAGCAGGGCCGCATCGGCCAGCGTGGTCTGCTTGTTGTACTGGCAGGTCACGCACCAGGCGGCGGTGTAGTCGACGAAGACGGTCTTGCCGGCGGCCAGCAATTCCTGCTGGCGTGCCGGGCTCCAGGCCTGCCAGCGTGCGTCGGCGGCCTGCGCTTGCGGGGCCGGGCTCAGGAACAGGTAGGGGCCCAGGGCCCAGACGCTCCAGGCGCCCGCGGCCAGCAGCAGGCCGGTAAGCACGGCGCGCAGACGCCCGCGCAGCGTCAGCGCCCAGATCAGCGCGCTGAGCGCCACCAGCAGTACCAGCAACGCAGCCGCGCCGTCCACCCCGCTCTGGTGGCCCAGCACCCAGACCAGCCAGACCACGGTGATGAGCATGGGGAAGGCCAGCAGCTTGCGCAGCGTGTCCATCCAGGCGCCGGGCTTGGGCAGCCAGCGCGCGAAGGCCGGCACGAAGCTGGCCACGAGGTAGGGCCCGGCCAGGCCCAGGCCCAGGGCGGCAAAGATCAGCAGGGCCTGGCCCGCGGGCAGGGTGATGGCCAGGCCCAGCGAGGCGCCCATGAAGGGCGCGGTGCAAGGCGAGGCCACGGCCACGGCCAGCACGCCGGTGAGGAAGGCGTCGACCACCGGGTGGCGGGCCTGGAAGGCGGCGAGCGAACTGGGCGCGAACTGGCCGAACTCGAACACGCCGGCGAGATTGAGCGCGATCACCGTGAAGAGCGCGGCCAGCGCGGCGATGACCAGCGGGTCCTGCAGCTGGAAGCCCCAGCCCAGGCTGGCACCCGCACTGCGCAGGCCCAGCAGCAGCAGGCCCAGGGCCAGGAAGCTGACGATCACGCCGGCCGTGTAGGCCAGGCCGCTGACGCGGTGGCGGCGGTGGTCGTCGGCGTGTTTTGTAAAGCTCAGCACCTTGATGGCCAGCACGGGGAACACGCAGGGCATGAGGTTGAGGATGAGCCCGCCGATCAGCGCGCCGGCCAGCGCCGCCCAGAAGCCCAGCGTGGGCGCGCTGTTGCCCTGTGCCGCGGCATTGGCGTCGAGCGCGGCCTGCAGCGCCGGGGAGATGGTCGCGGGTGCGGCCGTGGCGGG
>DNQP01000305.1 GCA_003500955.1 Curvibacter sp.
CAACGTCAACGCCCTGGCCCAGCTGGTCACGGTCGAACACCAGCAGGTGCGTTTCAGCCTGCCCTTGCCGGCACGGCAGCTGCTGCGGTCCGACGACACTGACACCGTCTACTACCAGGTCCTCGGCGCGCGCGGCGAGTACCTGGCGGGCGAGCGCGAATTCCCCCCGCCCTCCGAGGAGGAGGTGGTGGCGCCCGGGATCGTGCGCCTGCGCGACGACAAGTACCAGGGCATGGAGTTGCGCGTGGCGTACATGTGGGTGCCCCTGGAGCCGCTGGGCTCGCGCCTGGCCCTGGTCCAAGTCGCCGAGACGCTGGACAAACGCTCCATCCTGGCGGCCGAGATCATCAAGGGTGTGATGCTGCCGCAGTTCGTCACTTTGCCGCTGGCCGTGCTTCTGGTCTGGCTGGCGCTGGTCCAGGCCCTCAAGCCACTCAACCGCCTGGAGGAGCGCATCCGCGCGCGCCGACCCGACGACCTGAGCCCGCTGGACACCCAGACCGTACCGCAGGAAGTGGCGCCTCTGGTGGCCTCGGTGAACGACCTGCTGCTGCGCCTGAAGGACTCGATCAGCACACAGAAACGCTTCCTGGCCGATGCCGCCCACCAGCTCAAGACGCCACTGGCCGGTCTGCGCATGCAGGCCGACCTGGCGCAGCGCGCGGGCAGCAGCACAGAAGAGCTCAAGCAGTCGCTGCGCCAGATCGGCCGCTCCAGCATCCGCGCCACGCACACCGTCAACCAGCTGCTGGCCCTGGCGCGTGCCGAGGCGGGCACCACCGCCATCAGCCGCCAGCCCTGTGATCTCGCGCGCATCACGATGGAGGTGGTGCAAGACAGCGTGCCACGCGCCCTGGACAAGTACATCGACCTCGGTTACGAGGGGGCCCAGCCGGGTATGCCCGGCGTAACGATCGAAGGCAACCCCACCCTGCTCAAGGAGCTGGTGCGCAACCTGCTCGACAACGCCATCAACTACACGCCCTCGACACTGGACAGTCCCGGCGTGATCACCGCGCGTGTACTGGCGGACCCCTTCGGCAAGATCATCGTGCTGCAGGTGGAAGACTCCGGACCAGGCATCCCGCCGGCCGAACGTGAACTGATCTTCCAGCCCTTCTATCGCGCCCTGGGCAACGACGTTGACGGCTCGGGCCTGGGTCTGCCGATTGCTCAGGAGATCGCCCAACAGCACCGCGCACACATCAGCGTGGAAGACACGCGGCCAGGGCAGGTCCCGCCCGGCGCGCGTTTCATCGTGCGCTTCGACCTGACCCGCAAGGAGTGAGGCCGACCGGCCTCACTTGCAGCTGCGCAGTGGCTTGTCACCCAGCGAGGGCTTGAGTTCTTCCAGCTTGGGCTTCATGGCCTCGTCGACGGCCGGCAGGCGCAGCTGGCTTTGGCGCAGCTCGGCGCGCTCCTGCACCACGCGTGCGGTGCGCACCCCGCGCTTCTGCAGCGCGTTGAGTTCGGTCTGGGCCTGGGCCTGGGTCTCGTAGCGCCCCAGGGACAGGCCCAGCTGCAGCTCGGGGTTCTCCAGCGACTGCAGCTTGAGCTTCATCTTCTCGAGCTCGGCCTTCTTGCGGTCCAGGGCCGCGGCATTGGGGAACTTGCCCATGTAGACGATCCAGCGCGCAGGCTCCACACTGGTCTCCAAGGTCCAGGCCGCGGGCGGCAACAGGGATTCGAGCGCCTTGCGCAGGATCTCGGTCTGGCCCTCGTCGAACAGGCCGGCCTGCAGGCATTCCGGTGGCTTGGGGGGGGTCAGCGCCACCTGCTCGGCCTTGCGACCTTCCTCGGGGGGCAGGATCTGGATGGCCTGAGGCCGCAGTTGCTGTTCCAGTCGCTGCGGCTCCCTCTGTTCGGCAGGCGCCCAGCCGTAGGCGCGCAACAAGCCATGCGACCAGGCGTAGTAGGCGGCGTTGAGCAGAACCAGCAGCAGGACGACGAGACGCAGCATGGTGCGGAGCGGGCTTCAGTTCGTGGGGCGGACGCTGACTTCGGCGCTGGAGATTTTCTTCAGGCCGCAGGAAGTATGCACCAGCAGCGCGCCCTGCGCGTCGACGCCGCGGGCCTGGCCGTAGCTGCCGTCGCTGAGCTGCACCTCGCGGCCTGCCAACGCATCGCGCGCGGCATAGGCAGGCAGAAAAGGCGTCCAGCCCTGGGCCTCGAAGCGCCGCACCGCCTGCACCAGGGCCGGGACCACGCGCAGCAGCGCAGCGGGCGCGTCCGTGCCCGGCTCGAGCTCCTGCAGCCAGGCTGGCGGTGTGTTCAAGCCGGCCGCGTCGCGCGGGGCGATGTTGATGCCCACACCGATCACGGCGTAACGCTCATCGCCGACCTGGGTGGTCTCGATCAGGATGCCGGCGAGCTTGCGATCCTGCCACCAGACATCGTTGGGCCACTTGAGCTGCAGTTCGGGATGGAGGCTCTGCGCCACGGCCACGCCCACCGCGAGCGACAGGCCCGACCAGTCACTCATGTGCAGCGCCAGGCCCAGGGAAAAGGTCAGCACATCGCCGGGCGCACCGCTGTGCCAGGCGCGCCCCAGCCGGCCGCGGCCGGCGGTCTGGGCCTCGGCCACCAGCAGCACCGGCTCCAGCCTTCCGGCGCGCGCGCGGCGCATGAGCTCGGTGTTGGTCGAATCGAGCTCGGGCAGCACCTCGACCGTGAAGCCGGGCAGGGCCGGTGCCACCGCCTCCCAGATCGCTTCGGCCGGCCAGCGCAGCATCACGCCTTGCTCTTCTTGCCGGCTTTCTTCTTGTCTTTTTTCTTCTCGCCCTTGGCCTTCACCTTGTCTTTGTCCTTCTTCTTTTTCTTGCCGGACTTCTTCTTGGGTTCGTCGTCCTTGGGCGCCAGCAAGGTGCCACGGCAACTCTCGCTGCCACACCAGCAGGGGTACTGGGCCAGCAGTTTCTTGGTGTACGGCTCGTCGATGATCAGGCCGTAGTCGTAGTTAAGCTCCTCGCCGGCCTTGATCTTGCGCAGGGACTTGATGAAGACCCGGCCCTCCTGCTCGTCGGCCTCGCAGTTCGGGGCACAGGAATGGTTGATCCAGCGCGAGGAGTTGCCGCCCACCTTGGCGTCGATGACGTGGTCTTCATCGATGTGGAAATAGAAGGTGTGGTTCGGGTCTTTGGGATCGTGCGGGTGACGGCGCAAGGCCTCGTCCCAGTCGATGACTTCGCCCACGTACTCGATGATGACCTCGCCCTTGGGGATGTCCTGGACGGCGAAGACGCCCTTGCCGTGCACGCCGGAGCGACGGGTCTGGATACGGCGACCAGACTCGGAAACGGGATTCTTGGACACTGCTGAAAAATTTGGTAAGGTGAACTCGTATGGGCGCGCGCGTGTGCGCGCCCGCGTGTGTGCGCGTACGCGCGCGTGAGAACTGGATTGTAGTCAGATGAAAACCACCGGTTTGACCAAAAGCTCTGCTTCCGCCAAAAGCACTGCCGCCGCCAAAACTGCCGCTGCGGGCAAGACCCTGGTCATTGCCGAGAAGCCCTCGGTCGCCCAGGACATCGTGCGGGCCCTCACGCCCGTGGCCGGCAAGTTCGAGAAGCACGACGAGTACTTCGAGAACGACAGCTATGTCGTCAGCAGCGCCGTGGGCCATCTGGTCGAGATTCAGGCGCCCGAGCAGTACGACGTGAAGCGCGGCAAGTGGAGCTTCACGCATCTGCCGGTGATTCCGCCGCATTTCGACCTCAAGCCCGTGGACAAGACCAAGACGCGCCTGAACGCCGTGGTCAAGCTGGCCAAGCGCAAGGATGTGGGCCAGCTCATCAACGCCTGTGACGCGGGCCGCGAGGGCGAGCTGATCTTTCGGCTGATCGAGCAGTACGCTGGTGGCGGCAAGCCCCTGGGCAAGCCGGTCTCGCGCCTGTGGCTGCAAAGCATGACGCCGCAGGCCATCCGTGACGGCTTCGAGAACCTGCGCAGCGACAAGCAGATGCTGCCCCTGGCCGACGCCGCCCGCAGCCGCTCCGAAGCCGACTGGCTGGTGGGCATCAATGGCACGCGCGCCATGACGGCCTTCAACTCACGGGACGGCGGCTTCTTCCTCACCACCGTGGGCCGGGTGCAGACGCCCACGCTGGCCGTGGTCGTGGAACGCGAGGAGCAGATCCGCAAGTTCATCAGCCGCGATTACTGGGAAGTGCACGCCACCTTCGGCGCCAAAGCAGGTGATTACGCCGGCAAGTGGTTCGACCCCAAATGGAAGAAGAACGAAGAGGACGCCGAGAAAAAGGCTGACCGGGTCTGGACCGAAAAGGAAGCCAAGGCGATCGCCGACGCCGTGCGCGGCCAGACCGCCACCGTCACGGAGGAAAGCAAGCCCAGCACCCAGGCCTCGCCCATGCTGTTCGACCTGACCAGCCTGCAGCGCGAGGCCAACGGCAAGTTCGGTTTCTCGGCCAAGACCACGCTGTCCATCGCGCAAAGCCTGTACGAACGCCACAAGGCCCTGACCTACCCGCGTACCGATTCCCGCCACCTGCCTGAAGACTACCTGGCCGTGGCGAAGCAGACCTTCGAGATGCTGGGGGATTCGGGCATGAAGCACCTGGCCCCCCATGCGCTCACCGCGCTCAACAAGGGCTACATCAAGCCCAGCAAGCGCATCTTCGACAACGCCAAGGTCAGCGACCACTTTGCCATCATCCCCACGCTCCAGGCGCCCAGCGGCCTGTCCGAGGCCGAGCAGAAGCTCTACGACCTGGTAGCGCGCCGTTTCATGGCCGTGTTCTTCCCCAGTGCCGAATACCAGGTGACCACCCGCATCACCAGCGCCGCGGGCCACAACTTCAAGAGCGAAGGCAAGGTGCTGGTCAAACCGGGCTGGCTGGCCATCTACGGCAAGGAAGCCGAGGACGAGATGGCCCCGGGCGAGGGCAGCAGCAAGGTGCTGGTGCCGGTGGCTGCGGGCGAGAAGGTCAAGACGAATGGCGTCGACCCCAAGGCCCTCAAGACGCGCCCGCCCGCACGCTACAGCGAGGCGACCCTGCTCTCGGCCATGGAAGGCGCGGGCAAGCTGATCGAGGACGACGAACTGCGCGAAGCCATGCACGAAAAGGGCCTGGGCACACCGGCCACGCGTGCGGCCATCATCGAAGGCCTGCTGGGCGAGAAATACATGCTGCGCGAGGGCCGCGAACTCATCCCCACGGCCAAGGCCTTCCAGCTGATGACCCTGTTACGTGGCCTGGGCGTGGAGGAACTCTCCAAGCCCGAGCTGACCGGCGGCTGGGAGTTCAAGCTCTCCGAGATGGAGCACGGCCGCCTCTCGCGTGAGGAGTTCATGCGCGAGATTGCGGCCATGACCGAGCACATCGTCAAGAAGGCCAAGGAATACGACCGCGACACCATTCCCGGTGACTACGCCACGCTGAGCACCCCCTGCCCCAACTGCGGTGGCATCGTGAAGGAGAACTACCGACGCTACAGCTGCACAGGCAAGAAGGGCGCGGCCGAGGGCTGCGGCTTCTCCTTCACCAAGATCCCGGCCGGGCGCGCCTTCGAACTGCCCGAGGTGGAGCAATTCCTGCGCGACAAGAAGATCGGCCCGCTGGAGGGCTTCCGCTCCAAGGCTGGCTGGCCCTTCACGGCCGAGATCGCCCTCAAGTTCAGCGAGGAAGAGAAGAACTGGAAGCTCGAGTTCGACTTCGGCAAGGACGACGAGGCCGAGACCGGCGAGCTGGTGGACTTCTCGGACCGGACGCCCCTGGGCGCCTGCCCCAAGTGCGGCGGCTCCGTCTACGAGCACGGCAAGAACTACCTCTGCGAGAAAGCCGTGCCCACCGCCGCCCAGCCCACACCGAGCTGCGACTTCAAGAGCGGCCAGATCATCCTGCAGCAGCCCATCGAGCGCGAGCAGATGGTCAAGCTGCTGAGCACGGGCAAGACCGACCTGCTGGACAAGTTTGTCTCCATGCGCACGCGCCGCCCCTTCAAGGCCTTCCTGGCGTGGAACGCGGAAGAGGGCAAGGTGGGCTTCGAGTTCGAGCCCTCCAAGTTCCCGCGCAAGGGCCCGCCGGCCAAGACCGGCGCGG
>DNQP01000185.1:0-2092 GCA_003500955.1 Curvibacter sp.
CATCAAGGCATGAGCTTTTTCTCTCTCCTGCTGGCCCTGCTGATCGAACAGGCGCGCCCCCTGGCGCGCGGCAACGCGGTGCACGCGGGCATGCGCAGCTGGCTGCGTTGGGTGGTGCGCAAGCTCGATGCCGGTGAAACGTCACACGGCTGGCTGGCCTGGAGTGTTGCGGTGCTGCTGCCGGCGTTGATCGCGCTGGGCATCTACTGGCTGCTGTGTACCTATGTGGGCTGGCCCCTGGCCATGCTCTGGAACGTGGCCGTGCTCTACGTCACCCTGGGTTTTCGCCAGTTCAGCCACCACTTCACGGCCATCCGCGATGCGTTGGAGGTCGGCGACGAGGGGGAGGCGCGGCGCCTGCTGGCCGAGTGGCGTCAGATCGACGCCAGCGAGCTGCCGCCGCGCG
This sequence comes from Curvibacter sp., assembly GCA_003500955.1. Lineage (GTDB taxonomy): Bacteria > Pseudomonadota > Gammaproteobacteria > Burkholderiales > Burkholderiaceae_C > Hylemonella. The sequence continues at coordinate 407 of DNQP01000185.1, forward strand.
AGATCATCCGCCACGTGCTCGAGTTCTCCGTGCTGGCCGCGCACCGCCATGTCTTCGGCGTCCTCAGCTGGTTCATCGTGCTGGCCGTGCTGGGCCTGGGGCCGGCCGGTGCCGTGCTCTACCGCCTGGCCGAGTTCGTGACGCGCTACTGGCCCCATGTGGCGCGCCGCCAGGCGCCGGCCGTCAGCGATGCCGCCTGCGCCGCGGCCGCGCGCGCCTGGCACTGGGTGGACTGGCTGCCGGCGCGGGTCACTGCGCTGGCCTTTGCCATCGTCGGCAGTTTCGAGGATGCGGTCGACAACTGGCGTCGCTACGAGTCCCTGCCCGAGAGCGAGGGGCCGGGCGGCAACGACGGTCTGATCGTCGCGGCCACGGCCGGTGCCATCAATGTGCGCCTGGGCACCACGGCCATGGCCCAGGGCGAGACCCAGGAACAGATGCCGGCGGCCTCGGCGCGCTTCGAACCGCAGCTGGCGCATCTGCGCAGCATCGTGGGCCTGGTCTGGCGCTCGGTGGTGCTGTGGATGCTGCTGCTCGCGCTGCTCACCCTCCCCCGTCTGATCGGTTAGCCCGCTGCTTCAGTAGCGCGGGGCCTGCGACAGTTCGGCGTGCAGCTCGCTATAGATTCTGTAGCGAGATGGGCTGATGCCCGCCCCCCCGCTATTCTCGTCCACCGCAGCCATCACGCCGCAGCCCGGCTCGTGCAAATGGCTGCAGTTGTAGAAGCGGCACGCACCCGCATGCGTGCGCAGGTCGGGCATCAGGCTGGCCAACTGGGCCGCCTCGATGTGTTGCAGGCCGAATTCCTGGAAACCCGGTGAGTCGATCAGCGCGGTCTGCCGCGCCTCATCCACCCAGTACCAGCGTGTGCTCGTGGTCGTGTGCTTGCCGGAATTGAGTGCCGTGGAGATCTCGCCGGTCTGGGCCTGGGCGCCGGGCACCAGGCGGTTGATCAGCGTGCTCTTGCCTGCGCCCGAGGGGCCCAGCACCAGGGTGGCCTTGTCGCGCAGCTGCATCTGCAGCGCCACCAGCTCGGCGGGGCAGCCCGGTGCCTTGAGGTTCAGCGGCAGCACCGTGTAGCCCATGCGCCGGTAAGGCTCCAGCCGTGCCCAGGCGCGCGCAAAGAGATCGCCCAGATCGCTCTTGTTGAGCGCGATCAGCGGCTGGATGCGCTCGGCTTCGGCGGCCACCAGGGCACGGGCCAGCTGGCTCTCGGAAAACTCGGGCTCGGCCGCGATCAGGATCAGCACCTGGTCCAGGTTGGCGGCAAAGCTCTTGGTACGGATATCGTCCTGGCGGTAGAAGAGGTTGCGCCGCTGCTCCACCTTCTCGATGCTGCCTTCGTCGCCGCTGGCCAGCCAGAGCACGCGGTCGCCGACGACCGCCTGGTTCTTCTTGCCGCGCGGGTGGCAGATCAGTTGCCGCCCTTCGGGGGTTTCAACGACGACATGGCGGCCGTGACTGGCCACCACCAGGCCACGGTCCAGTTCGGGGGCCTGGCTCAAGCGCTCCCCCGCAAGGCGTCCACCGCGGCGGCGCACTCGAAGTCGATGCGGGTGATGCCGCCCGCGTCGTGCGTGCGCCAGGCCACCGTGCAATGCCGATAGCTCACGAGCAGGTCCGGGTGGTGGTCGCGCTGGTGGGCCATCCAGGCCACGGCGTTGGCAAAGGCCAGGACCTCGGGGT
>DNQP01000185.1:2389-7159 GCA_003500955.1 Curvibacter sp.
GGCAAAGGCCAGGACCTCGGGGTAGCTGCCGAACTCGAAGCGCCGCGCGATGCTCAGCTCGGCCCCGTCGCCCTGCAAGGTCCAGCCCGGGTGCCTGGACAACTCGGTCACGAGTTCGGTCGGGCCCAGGGGCCGGCGCGTCCCGCTGCTCATGCCGTGCCCAGTCGCGCCAGGCGCTGGCTGGCTGGGGGGTGGGAGTAGTAGAAGGCCACGTAGACGGGGTCGGGCGTCAGCGTCGAGGCGTTGTCCTCGTAGAGCTTGAGCAGGGCGCTGCCCAGGTCTTTCGCATCGGCCTGCTGGGCGGCGTAGGCATCGGCCTCGAACTCGTGCTGGCGCGAGGAGCGCGAGAGCAGGGGCGTGATGAAGAAGCTGAACACCGGGATGACCAGCAGGAAGAGCAGCAGGGCCAGCGCGTCGTTGGGCATGGCCTGGGAGGCGCCCAGCGTCGGCACCAGCAGCTGCAGGCTGGGGGTGACGCCCAGGCCGGCATAGAACCAGGCCTGCTGCGCCAGCCAGCCCAGCAGGGCGAAGCCCGCGAGGCTGAGCGCGAACATCGTCACGATGCGCTTGAGGATGTGCTTGTGCTTGAAGTGGCCGAGCTCGTGCGCCAGTACGGCATCCACCTCGCCGGGCGAGAGCTTGCTGAGCAGGGTGTCGAAGAAGACCACGCGCTTGGCCGCGCCGAAGCCCGTGAAGTAGGCGTTGGCGTGCGCGCTGCGGCGGCTGCCGTCCATCACGTACAGGCCCTTGGCGGAAAAACCGCAGCGCTGCATGAGCGCGGTCACGCGCGCCTTGAGCGCTTCGTCTTCCAGGGGCTGGAACTTGTTGAACAGGGGGGCGATGAAGGTTGGGTAGATCAGCAGCAGCAACAGGTTGAAACCCATCCACACGCCCCAGGCCCAGAGCCACCACAGGCCGCCTGCCGCGCCCATGAGCCAGAGGATGAGCGCTGCGATGGGCAAGCCGATGGCCGTGCCCAGCAGCGTGGACTTGAGCAGATCGCCCAGCCAGAGCCTGAACGTCATCTTGTTGAAGCCGAAACGCTGCTCGATCACGAAGGTCTGGTACAGCGAGAGCGGCAACTCGATGAGGCCGCCGATCAGCACAAAGCCTGCGAGCAAGGCCAGCTGTTGCGTCATGCCGCCACCCAGCCAGCCCAGCAGGGCCTGGTTCAGCGCATCGAGCCCGCCCAGCAGGGTCCAGCCCAGCAGAACGGCAGCGCTCACAGCGGTCTCCAGCAGACCGAAGCGCACCTTGGCCACGGTGTAGTCGGCTGCCTTCTGGTGCGCGGCCGGGCTGATGGTAGAGGCAAAGGCCGGTGGCACGCTGGCGCGGTGCTGAGCGACATGGCGCACCTGGCGCGAAGCGAGCCAGAACTTGGTGAGCAGGCCCAGCAGCAGGACGGCGGCGAAGACCACGGTCAGGGTCAGGCTGGGGTTGAAGGTGGCAGCGGGTGTCATGGCTGGGAAGTTTAGGCGATCAGCGACAATTGCCGCCATGAGCGAGAACGCGACCCCACTGAAGAAATCGGATCTGAACCTGGTCTGGCTGGACTGCGAGATGACCGGGCTGGACCCCGAAAAAGAACGCATCATCGAGATCGCGGTCATCGTGACCGGCCCCAATCTGGAGCCCCGCATCGAAGGCCCGGTGCTGGTGATCCATCAGGAAGACAGCATCCTCCATGCCATGGATGCCTGGAACAAGGGCACGCACGGCAAGAGCGGGCTGATCGACAAGGTCAAGGCCTCCACCGTGACCGAAGCCCAGGCCGAGGCCGAGCTGATCGCCTTCCTCTCGAAGTATGTGCCCAAGGGCACCTCGCCCATGTGCGGCAACAGCATCGGCCAGGACCGGCGTTTCCTCGTGAAGTACATGCCCAAGCTGGAGGCCTTCTTCCACTACCGCAACATCGATGTCAGCACTTTCAAGGAGCTGGCCAAACGCTGGAAGCCTGAGGTCTACAGCGCCTTCAAGAAGGCGCAGAAGCACACGGCGCTGGCCGATGTGCACGAGTCCATCGAGGAACTGGCGCACTACCGCGAACATTTCCTCAAGCTGGCCTGAACCGGATCCCGGATGGATTAGGTGAAAACCCTGATCCATGCCATAATCCGCGCTGCGCTGTAAAACGCAGCGCTTTTCGTGCATCTCCCTTCACTCACCGGATCAGGGTTTTCGAACCCGCAATAGATCCCCGGTACCGGTCCCCACCGGCGCAGGCTTTGTTTGATGGTTGATGTCTTTTAACCATCAGCGAAGCACCCGCAGTCCCTGCGGTGTTCGCGTGTGAGAAAAATCTAAATGACCGACGCTTTTGAAGTGACGGGCGAATCTACGCCTGTCGAATCCACCCTTTCCACCGACAACGCCGTGGCGGTCGAGACCGAAGTGGCCGCTGAAACCGTGCCCAACGGCTTCGTGCAGCTGGGTTTGGCGCCCGAGCTGGTGCAGGCCGTGGCCGACCTGGGCTACACCCAGCCCACCACGGTGCAGGAACGCGCCATCCCGCTGGCCATGCCTGCGCAGGGCCAGGAAGGCCGCTACATCGACCTCATGGTCTCCAGTCAGACCGGCAGCGGCAAGACCGCGGCTTTCCTGCTGCCCGTGCTGCACACTCTGCTGCAGCAGCAGGCCCAGGCCGCCGAGAAGGAGCGCGCCAGCTACGAGCGCGCCTGTGCCGAAGCCGCCGCCAAGGGCGAGCCGGCGCCCAAGCGCCCCAAGCGCCAGGACCCCACCAACCCGCGTCACTTCAAGGCCGCCACCCCCGGCGCCCTGATCCTGTGCCCGACGCGCGAGCTGGCCCAGCAGGTGGCGCATGACGCCATCGAACTGGTCAAGCATTGCCGCGGCATCCGCATCGCCAACGTCGTGGGCGGCATGCCCTACCCGGTGCAGATCGCCAAGTTGCAGAACGCCAACCTCGTGGTCGCCACGCCGGGCCGCCTGCTGGACCTGCAGCGTTCCATGCAGATTAAGCTGGACCAGGTGCAGTTCCTCGTCGTCGACGAGGCCGACCGCATGCTGGACCTGGGCTTCTCCGATGATCTGGCCGAACTCAATGCCCTGACGGCCCAGCGCCGCCAGACCATGATGTTCAGCGCCACCTTCGCGCCGCGCATCCAGCAGCTGGCCATGCGCGTCATGCACGACAACGGTTCGGGCGTGAAGAAGGTGCAGGTGGATTCCCCGCAGGAAAAGCACGCCAACATCAAGCAGGTGCTGTTCTGGGCCGATCACGCCCAGCACAAGCGCCAGCTGCTCGACCACTGGCTGCGTGACGCCGGCATCGACCAGGCCATCGTGTTCGCCAGCACCCAGGTGGAGTGCGACGGCCTGGCCAATGACCTGCAGCAGGACGGCTTCAGTGCCGTGGCCCTGCACGGTGCCCTGAGCCAGGGCCTGCGCAACCGCCGCCTGATGGCGCTGCGCCAGGGCCAGGTGCAGATCCTGGTGGCGACCGACGTGGCCGCGCGCGGCATCGACGTGCCCACCATCACCCACGTCTTCAACTTCGGCCTGCCCATGAAGGCCGAGGACTACACGCACCGCATCGGCCGCACCGGCCGTGCCGGCCGTGATGGCCTGGCCGTGACCTTTGCCGAGTTCCGCGACCGCCGCAAGATCTTCGACATCGAGGCCTACAGCAAGCAACCCTTCAAGGCCGAGACCATTCCCGGCCTGGAGCCCAAGCAGCGCTTCCCCGACGGTCGTTCGGAGCGTTCCAACTTCGGCGGCCGCAACAGCCGTGGCGGCAACGACGGCTTCTCCCGCGATCGCAAGTTCGGCGGCGGCGGTGCTCCGCGTGGCGGTTTTGGCGGTGGCAACAGCCGCGGTGGCGATTTCGGCGCGCCGCGTGGTGACTTTGGTGGGCCCCGCGCCGGTTTTGGTGACCGCAACGCACGCGGCCCGCATCCGGCACGCGATGCTGGCTACCAGGCGCGAGGTCACGAGGGTGCACCGGAAGGTCGCAGCTACGAACGCAAGGGCGGTTTCAACGACCGCTATGCCGGCGACGGCCGCCAAGGCGGCGCACCGCGCGGCGATTTCGCGCCGCGCCAGGACCGAGGCGAGGGCAAGTCGTCCTTCGGCAGCAAGCCCGCCTATGCCAAGTCCGCTGGCGGCTACGCCAAGCCGGCCCACGCCGGCAGCGGCAAGCCCTTTGTGGCGCGTGAGGGGGGCAAGCGCGCCCAGCGCCCGGCACGCTGATCCCTTGAGTTGAGTCTCAGCCCGACCCGCCCGCAGTCCTGCCGGCGGGTTTTTTCATTCCAGTCGCAGGCTGTCGCCGTCGGGCACCAGCCGTTTGCCGGGGGGGGCGATCAGCCAGGCACGCGCGGCCTCGGGGTCCAGGCCATAGGTGAGGCTGACGCTGTGTGTCTCGTCGCGGCCCGCGCCATGGCCACTGGTTTCGCCCAGGGCGGTGTAGACCAGTTGCGCCTGGCGCCCGTCGCTGCAGCGCAGAGACACCATGCCCCCGGTGCTGCTGGTGTAGCGCATGCTGCCCATGCAGCTCAAGGCGGGCTCTTCCGGACTGCGCAGCTGGACCGTGGCGCTGCGGTCGGTGTAAAGCACAACGTCTCCCTTGAGCACCCGTTCGCCGATCACCGCGTATGCGGGCGAAGGTGTGGCCAGGGCCCGCATGGTGGCATCGTTGAGCGCCGCGCAGCCCCCGAGCAGCAGGGGCAGACTCAGCAAGAGCGTGGGGGCAGAGGCACGGTACTTCATGATGTCTGCATCATAGAATACCGCTCGCAGCGGGCGCGAGACCCG